>NZ_JBSGDA010000014.1:0-192798 GCF_053602135.1 Nocardia sp. NPDC004573 | reverse complement strand
AGAGCCTCGAAGAACCTCGCCCTCAACTCCTCAGAAACCACGATCCCCACAACTCCCTGAAATCCAGGGTGTTGCGGGGATCGCTAGAACCCGCCCGGTGCGAGGGCCCTTTTTCGTGTTTCAGTGTGCGACCGGGCAGGTCTTGTAGTCGACGGGGAACTCCTTGATCCCGTTCAGCCAGCCCGACCGCAGCCGCTTCGCGTCGGCGACCTTGGTGATGTCGGGCAGGTGATCGGCGATGGCGTTGAAGATCAGGTCGATCTCCAGCCGGGCGAGGTTCGCCCCGATACAGAAGTGCGCGCCGGTGCCGCCGAAGGCCAGGTGGGGGTTGTCCGTGCGCATGATGTCGAACTTCTCCGGGTGATCGAAGACCTCCTCGTCGAAGTTGGCCGAGCGGTACAGCATGACCACCCGCTGGCCCTTCTTGATCTGCACGCCGCCGAGCTCGGTGTCCTGCAGCGCGGTGCGCTGGAACGAGGTGACCGGGGTGGCCCACCGGATGATCTCGTCGGCGGCCGTGGCGGGACGTTCCTTCTTGAACAGTTCCCACTGGTCCGGGTTCTCCAGGAAGGCGATCATGCCGTGGGAGATGGCGTTGCGGGTGGTCTCGTTGCCCGCGACGGCGAGCATGATCACGAAGAAGCCGAACTCCTCTTCGGTGAGCTTGTCCCCGTCGACGTCCGCCTCGATCAGCGTGGTGACGATGTCGTCGGCCGGGCACTGCTTGCGCGCGGCCGCCATCTGGTAGGCGTAGCCGAGGATCTCCGCCGACGCCGCGACCGGGTCGGCCGTGCTCTCCGGGTCGTCGTAGCCGGTCATGTCGTTGGACCAGGTGAAGACCTTCATGCGGTCTTCCTGGGGTACGCCGATCAGCTCGGCGATGGCCTGCAGCGGCAGTTCGCACGCGATCTGGGTGACGAAGTCCCCGGCGCCCGACTGGGCCGCCGCCTTCACGATCGACTCCGCGCGGGCCGACAGCTCGGCGCGCAGGCCGTTGATGGCGCGCGGCGTGAAGCCGCGGGAGATGATCTTGCGCAGCTTGGTGTGCTCGGGCGCGTCCATGTTCAACAGGACGATCCGCTGCAGCTCGATCTGCTCCCGGGCGATGTCGTCGTTGAAACGCGGGATAGCGGTGTTCTCGTAGCTGGAGAACACGTCACTGCGCCGCGAGACCTCCTTGATGTCGGCGTGCTTGCTCACCACCCAGAAGCCGTCGTCGTGGAAGCCGCTGACCTCCGGCGACTGCGGGTTCCACCAGATCGGCGCGGTCCGGCGCAGTTCGGCGAACTCCTCGACCGGAACACGCGCGGCGTAGATGTCCGGGTCCGTGACGTCGAACCCGTCCGGAAGATTCGGCCGGGCATTCCGAGTGTCTACCACCAGATGTCTCCTTCGACAAACTGAAACACGTTCTATAATCATTGAAGCACAGGGGCGAGAACGAGGAAAGAAACCGGACAGATCCGCCTCTGACAAGTGCTATGAACGCGTTTCAATTTTCTGTCCCGTAAGGAAAGGTTGGACATGGGCACACCCGTGATCGTCGAGGCTGCTCGGACCCCGATCGGCAAGCGCGGCGGCTGGCTGTCGGGCCTGCACGCGGCCGAACTGCTCGGCGCGGCCCAGCGCGGGCTGCTCGAGCGCGCGCACCTGGACCCCGCGCAGGTCGAACAGGTCATCGGCGGCTGCGTGACCCAGGCGGGCGAGCAGTCCAACAACGTCACCCGGGTGGCCTGGCTGCACGCGGGCCTGCCCTGGCAGGTCGGCGCCACGACGATCGACACCCAGTGTGGATCGGCCCAGCAGGCCAACCACCTCATCGCGGGCCTGATCGCCGCCGGCGCCATCGACATCGGCATGGCCTGCGGCGTGGAGGCGATGAGCCGGGTTCCGCTCGGAGCCAACGTCGGCGAGCACGCCGGGTCGCGCAGGCCCGCGTCGTGGAACATCGACCTGCCCAACCAGTTCGAGGCAGCGGAGCGGATCGCGAAGCGGCGCGGCATCACTCGCGCGGATGTGGACGCCTTCGGCGCGCGTTCGCAGCGCCTGGCCGGGCAGGCGTGGGCGGAAGGCCGGTTCGATCGCGAGGTGCTCACCGTCACCGCTCCAGCGGTCGACAAGGAAGGCAATCCCACCGGCGAAAAGCTCGACGTGACACGGGATCAGGGCCTGCGCGAGACCACCGTCGAGGGCTTGGCGAAGCTGAAGCCGGTGCTGGAAGGCGGCGTGCACACCGCCGGGTCGTCCTCGCAGATCTCCGACGGCGCCGCCGCGGTGCTGCTGATGGACGAAAAGGCCGCCGAGCGAGCCGGTTTGCGGCCGCGCGCGCGGATCGTCACGCAAGCGGTGGTCGGCGCGGAGCCGGAGTTCCACCTCGACGGCCCGGTGCAGGCGTGCACCCGGCTGCTGGAGCGGTCCGGCATGAATATCGGCGACATCGACCTTTTCGAGATCAATGAAGCGTTCGCGTCGGTCGCACTGTCGTGGGCTTCTGTCCACCAGCCGGACATGGACCGGGTTAATGTCAACGGCGGCGCCATCGCGCTCGGGCACCCGGTCGGCTCCACCGGATCACGCCTCATCACAACGGCTTTGCACGAGCTGGAGCGCTCCGATCGCAGCACGGCAATGGTTCTCATGTGCGCCGGTGGCGCACTCGCGACAGGAACGATCATCGAACGTTTGTGACTTCAACCATTTCGCACGCGTTTATTGAACGTTCATCCCCTGAGGGCGCAAACGTGTCGTACGCCACACAAACCCATGTACGGCCGAGTCCATGAGATGTCAGCTATCTTGCGGCTATCAAGACCCCTTGCGACGGGACCGCAGCGACGGGCCAGAACCGGTTCGTACCGCGGCTTCTCGAGAGGCCTTGGGGTGACCCGCAAACGCGACCGTCCCAGCCCCTTCGCCGCCTTCCGACCTAGAAGCTTCAAGGAAATCCGGAATCAGGCGTAGGTTTTCAGTTACTGAGCCGCTAATATCAATGATACGTATCCGAGATAACGACTGTTAGTACAGCGAAGGGAATTGGGCGGCTCACAATGGCTGATTTCGCGGCGCGGCTGAACAAGCTGTTCGAAACCGTGCATCCCCCGGGGCGTAAGCCGCACACCAACGCGGAGGTTGCGGCGGCGCTGACGGCCTCCGGACATCCGATCTCGAAACCGTACCTGTCGCAGTTGCGGTCGGGACAACGGACGAACCCGTCGGATGAGACGGTGGCCGCCCTGGCGAAGTTCTTCAAAGTCAAGCCGGACTACTTCTTCAACGACATCTATGCCGCCAAGATCGATCACGATCTGGAGCTGCTGTCCCAGCTGCAGGGCTACGGACTGCGACGGCTGTCGAGTAGAGCGTTCGACTTGTCCGAAGAATCACAGAACCTGCTCACGTCTATGGCGGAGAAGTTGCGGGCAAGCGAAGGATTGCCCGAAATTCCTCCGGACGGCACCGAATAGGTTCTCCTGCACGGCAGCACAGTGCGACCCACCGGGTCGCACTGTGCTGTGTTATGCGCGCGTAAGCGGGCACAGCACACGACCGGTGTGCGATCTGCCCCGAGAAATTGGGGCACGGCCGCACGCCGGTTAGTGCTGCGGTCCGGATGAGGTATGCACATAAGCGCATTCGGCGCGACGCACCGGCCCTCGTTCGCGCTGAACGAGATTCCCGATCCAACCGGTCTGTCCGAATAGTCCGACCGCGCGCACCTATATTGCGCCGGATTGATCACATTCGCGCGAAGTCGATCAATTTCGAGCGGGTGCGGACGCGATCGTCCGATAGGCCCGAGCGACGGCCTGCACCCAACCGCGCGGACTAATGCCTTCGGGTGGAGCTATCCACCGGGCGTCCACCACGAACTCCCCTGCCGGGTCGCGCACCCATCGCGCCACCCGGGCCGCCCGGTCGGCCACCGAGTCGGGTGGCGGCGCCAGCTCCGCCAGCACGAGTCCGCCGCCGGACTGCAGATACAGCGCATCGATGATCTGCGCCACCTGATCGGAAGCCCTGAGTTGCGTGGAGAATCCACCCTGCTCATGCGCGACCACCTCGGGAAAACGACCGACCATGGTCCGATGCAGTGCGCGGATCCGACGCAACAACACCCGCGCGCGCACCCAGAGTTCCACCACGATCCACACCGCGCCGAGCGCGATGAGCAGGCTCGCGAGCTCCCAGATCGGCCACGCCCAAGCCGGATCGCCGGGCGCCGGGTGGGGCGCGTGCTGGAACGCGCGCCCGATCCGGCCCGCCGCCAGCCCCGCGACCACCGCGGCGCCCGCCGTGTAGAGCGCGATGCCGCGGCCGAGCGCGGTCCAGTCCAGATTGCGCACACCGGTCACCACGACGAACGCACACCCCACGGCCACGACCACCCACCCTGAGGTGAACGACCAGGCGAGCGTGAGCACCATCGCGATCAGCCCGGCGCCGTAGAGGAAGCAGGCGATCTGCCGCAGATTCCGCCGCGAGACCACCGGCCAGGCGGCCGAGGCGACCACCGAGGTGGCCGTCGCGAAAGCGATCCAGCTCCCGGTGACGACTCCGTCGGACAGCCGGCCGGCGTGCACACCGCCCGGGACGAGATTGTCCAGTGCGACCGCGATCTCGGGCACCGCGACGGTGGCAGCCACCGCGACTGCGGCCACCGCGACGACGATCGCGACCCTGGCCGTCGTCGCGGGCTTGACCAGGACGCGCCCCACCCGCGCACCGGCGGCCATCCAGACCAGCAGAGCCGTCGACCACAGCGTCATCCGAGCGCCTCGTCGAATCGAAGGACCGAGACGCCCGCGCCCCGGCTGTTGAACACGCGCAGCCGGGTCATCAGCATCGCGGCGAACGTCTCGGCTTCCCACTCGGCCAGTTCGTCGGCGCCGTCGTCGACGATCTGCTGATGCGCGCGCCGACTGAGCATGTAGGCGATCAGGTCGTCGCTCGCTGCCAGCGTCACTTCGGACGCGGGCGCGCCTTCGTGGTCGAAGACGATGTGGCCGAGTTCGTGGGCGAGGGTGTGCTCACGGCTCGGCAGCGTCTCCGCGAGCACGATCACGTCCCGGTCGGGATAGCGGCGGCGCTGTCCGCAGACGCCGGGACCCAGTCGCGCACTGGCGATCTCGATCGTCCGGCGCCGCTCGCCCGCGATCGCCAGGACGACCTCGTCGAGAGTGGTCGCGTCGAAGTCGGCCGCCACCGCGCACACGGCGTCGACGGCGGCGGCGACCCGGCGATAGGACCGCGCGCCGGCGCGGGTCCGGCTCTCGCTCATCGGCGGCCTCCTCACGGCCTCGGGAAGAATTGGGCCCGCGCCGTATCGATCCTGGCCTGTGCGGCCGCCGCGCTCCGGAAGCTGATCCCGCCGCATGCCGCGCCCGCCGATCCGAGCGCGATCAGTCCCCCGATCACGGACAACAGTTCCGGCGCGGGAAGGACCTCGGTGGAGTTGACCGGGTGGACCGCCGGGGACGCGGGCTGCCGCGCCTGCGACGGCGCGGGCGCGGAGAGATCGGGCGGAGGGGCGGCGAGCGGCGGAGCCGTCGACGCGCCTACCGGAATAGGCGGGAGTTCCGGCGCAGCGAGGGTGGGTGCGGGCGGAATCGTCACGGGTGGGAGCGCGGGGGCGGGCGGAGCGGTCGCGGGCGGGAGCGGAATCAACAACAGCAGCAACGGACTCGCGGACCCGACGGCCGCAGAACCCACCGCGGCGGAGCCCGTTGCCGCTGAGCCGATGCCTGCCGAGCCGACTGCGGCCGAGCCGGTACCGCCCACCACAGCGGAACCGGTGCCCAACACGGCCGAACCACTACCGCCCAACGCGGCGGAGCCAGTACCCAGCGCGGCCGAACCGGTACCGCCCACCACAGCGGAACCGGTGCCCAACGCCGCGGAGCCCGTTGCCAGGGTGGCCGAACCGGTACCGGCGGCAGCGGAGCCCACGGCCGCCGAACCAGCGCCGAGCGCGAGGCCCAGACCGGCCGAGCCGGAACCGAGGGCAAGTGCGAGACCTGCCGAACCCGAGCCGAGCACCACGCCGAGTCCGGCCGAGCCCGACCCGAGCAGGAGTCCCGCCCCGGTAGAGCCCGCTGCGGACCCAGCCGCCGCTGCACCCGCTGCGACCGAATCGGTCCCAGCGGCCGACTGAGCCGGTGCCGCGCTGATCTCCGGCTGCTGTCCGGGCACGGTCAGCGGATACCAGGAATCGCCGCTGTCATAGGGCGGCGCAGCGGGGTCCGCGACGCACGAGGGGCAGGGATGTCCCACGTCGGCGAAGGCCGGGCTGCCGAGCAGCGCAACGCCCAGGACGGCGCCCGCTACCGCAGACACACGGGCTGCGCGACCTCCTGCCATGCGCCGAGCCTTCCCCTCATCAGTCGAAGCGCAGTTCTGTGCCCGGTCGCCACTCACACACGGGACATTCCGAACGGATGGGTGCCCATACTAAACCCAGGTCCGCGAACGCGCTCTCGAAAGGGGCGAGGCCGATCAGGCCCCGTACACCGGCTCCGGCGGAGTCGCTTTCGCGATCAGATCGGCCACGACGGGTCCGAGCTCGGCCGGATCCCAGCGGGCGCCGCGGTCCACGGCCACGCCGTGCCGCCAGCCGTCGGCCAGCGCCACCTTGCCGCCCTCGACCTCGAACACGCGCCCCGTCACCGCCGCCGACTGCGCGCTGCCCAACCACACGACCAGCGGGGACACGTTCTCCGGCGCCATCGCGTCGAAGCCGTTCTCGGGTCTGGCCATCATGTCCGCGAACACCGTCTCGGTCATCCTGGTGCGCGCGGACGGGGCGATCGCGTTCACCGTCACGCCGTAACGGGCGAACTCGGCGGCGGCGGTCAGCGTCAGGCCCGCGATACCCGCCTTGGCCGCGCCGTAATTGCTCTGGCCGACGCTGCCCTGCAGACCCGCGCCGGAGCTGGTGTTGATGATCCGGCCGTCGACCGGACGACCCGCCTTGGCCTCACCGCGCCAGTACTCGATCGCGTGCCGCATGGTGGCGAAATGGCCCTTCAGGTGGACGCGGACCACCGCGTCCCACTCGTCCTCGCTCAGGTTGACCAGCATGCGGTCACGCACGAAACCGGCGTTGTTGACCAGCACGTCGAGCTTGCCGAAGGTGTCGACGGCCTGCTGCACGAGCCTGCGGGCGCCTGCCCAGTCGGCGACGTCGTCGCCATTGGCCACGGCTCGTCCGCCCAGCGCCTCGATCTCGGCCACCACCTGCGCGGCGGGTGTTTCCGCGGTGGCCGCGCCGTCCAGCGTCGAACCGATGTCGTTCACCACCACGTCGGCGCCCGCCGCGGCGAAGGCGAGGGCGTGCGCGCGGCCGATGCCCCGGCCCGCGCCGGTGACGATGACGACGCGCCCGGCGCAGATCTGCTCGGTGTCCATATGTGTCCTTCTTCGTGTCCGGTCTTGTTCAGGACTGCTGGTCGGCGTTGGCGGCGGCGAGGAAGGCGGGCCGTTCGCCGCCGCCGTGCACCAGGAGCGTCGCGCCGCTGACGTAGGCGGCCAGCGGCGAGGCGAGGAAGACGGCGCAGCGGCCGACGTCGTCGGGGCTGGCCATGCGCCCGAGCGGGATGGTCCGGCCCACCGCGTCCACGCCGTCCTGATCGCCGTAGTGCATCCGGCTCAACTCGGTGTCGACCGGGCCGACCACCAGCGAGTTGACCCGCACCTTGGGCGCCCACTCGACGGCGAGCGAGCCGGTGAGGCTGTCCATGCCCGCCTTGGCCGCGCCGTAGGCCGCGGTGCCGGGCGAGGGGCGATGTCCGCTGACGCTGGAGATGTTCACGATGGAGCCGCCGTCGTCCTGTCGCTGCATCACCGCGTTGGCGGTCTGCGCCAGCAGCAGCGGAGCGAGCAGATTCAGCTCGACGATCTTGGCGTGGAAGTTCTTGCTCGCTTCGGCGGCGAGCGCGAAGGGAGCGCCGCCCGCGTTGTTGACCAGATGGTCGAGACGGCCGTGTCGTTCGGTGATCGTCTCGACCAGCGCGTGCACCGCGTCGGCGTCCCGCACATCGCACGGGAGGTAGTCGATCGCGCGCCCGTCCACTTCGACGGGCGCGTCGGCCGGTCGCCGCGCACACGCCACGACGGTCGCGCCCGCGGCGAGGAACGCCTTGCTCACGCCCGCGCCGACACCGCGCACGCCGCCCGTCACCAGAACGACATGCCCGGCCAGATCGATTTCGAGTGCCACCGTGCTAACCTACCAAGCAACTGCTTGCTTTGCCAATGCGCTGGTACACACGATGGGACTTGCCATGGGGATCAACCGCCACTCCGAAGCGACCGGGATCAGCGTGGTCACGGTCGACTATCCGCCGGTCAACGCCATCCCGACCGACGGCTGGTTCGCCATCGCCGACGAAGTGCGCGCGGCGGGACGCGACCCGGACACCAAGGTGGTGGTGCTGCGCGCGGAGAACCGCGGGTTCAACGCGGGCGTGGACATCAAGGAGATCCAGAGCAAGCCGGGCCACCAGGCGCTGATCGACGCGAACCACGGCTGTTTCGAGGCGTTCGCGGCGGTGTACGAATGCCAGGTGCCGGTGATCGCCGTGGTCCAGGGCTTCTGCCTGGGCGGTGGCATCGGCCTGGTGGGCAACGCGGATGTCGTGATCGCCTCCGACGACGCCACCTTCGGGCTGCCCGAGGTCGACCGCGGTGCGCTCGGCGCGGCCACCCACCTCGCACGCCTGGTGCCCCAGCACCTGATGCGCGCGCTGTTCTACACCGCGAGCACCATTACCGCGCAGCAGTTGCACCACTACGGATCGGTCTACCAGGTGGTGCCGCGCGCCGAGCTCGACGCCGCCGCCCTGGAGCTGGCCAAGAACATCGCGGCCAAGGACGGCCGGGTGATCCGGGCGGCGAAGCGGGCCCTCAACGGCATCGACGTACAGGACGTGCACCGCAGCTACCGATACGAGCAGGGATTCACCTTCGAACTCAACCTCGCCGGCGTCGCCGACGAGATCCGCGCCCGGTTCGACGACGACCTCGCGGCGCGCAAGAGCGGGCAGTAGAGAGGAACTTCCATGCGAGACAAGCGGATGTCGCTCGACGAGGTCGTCGGCGAGCTGCGCAGCGGGATGACGATCGGCATCGGCGGCTGGGGATCCCGGCGCAAGCCCATGGCGCTGGTGCGGGCCATCCTGCGTTCGGACATCACGGATCTGACCGTGGTCAGCTATGGCGGGCCGGATCTCGGGCTGCTGTGCTCGGCGGGCAAGGTGCGCAAGGCCTACTACGGTTTCGTGTCGCTGGATTCGGCGCCGTTCTACGACCCGTGGTTCGCCCAAGCGCGCACCTCCGGCGCGCTGGCCGCCCGCGAAATGGACGAAGGCATGCTCAAGTGCGGCTTGGAGGCGGCGGCTGCGCGACTGCCGTTCCTGCCGATCCGCGCCGGGCTCGGCTCCGATGTGCCGAACTTCTGGGAGGGTGAGCTGAAGACGGTCGAATCGCCGTATCCCATCGACGGCACGCCCGAGACTCTGATCGCCATGCCCGCGCTGAATCTGGACGCGGCGCTGGTGCACCTCAACCTCGGCGACCAGCACGGCAATGCCGCCTACACCGGCGTCGATCCGTACTTCGACGACCTGTTCTGCCTGGCGGCGCAGCGCCGCTACGTCTCGGTCGAGCGCGTGGTGGAGACCGAGGAGCTGGTCAAAACAGTTCCCCTGCAAGCGCTGTTGCTCAACCGCATGATGGTGGACGGCGTGGTCGAGGCCCCGGGCGGCGCGCACTTCACCCTGGCCGCCGACGACTACGGCCGGGACGAGAAGTTCCAGAAGCACTATGTCGAATCCGCGAAGACGCCGGAGGCGTGGCAGCTGTTCGTCGACACCTATCTGACCGGCTCGGAGGAGCACTACCAGGCCGCCGTCCGCCGATTCGCCGAGGAGGCGTGATGACCAGCATCGAAACCGTCACCCGCGCCGAGATCTGCGCCGTCGCCTGCGCGGAGATCTTCAGCGGCGCCGGGGAGATCATGGCCAGCCCCATGTCACCGATGTCGATCATCGGAGCGCGCTTGGCCAAACTCACCACCGAACCCGATCTGCTGCTGTCCGACGGTGAGGCGCTGCTGTTCGCCGAGACTCCCCCGCTGGGTGGTAAAGCGCCCATCGAGGGCTGGATTCCGTTCCGGAGGGTCTTCGATGTCGTGGCGTCCGGACGGCGGCACGTGGTGATGGGCGCCAACCAGATCGACCGGTTCGGCAATCAGAACCTCTCGGCGTTCGGATCGTTGCAGCAGCCCACCCGCCAGATGTTCGGTGTGCGTGGCGCGCCGGGCAACACGATCAACCACGCCACCAGCTACTGGGTCGCGCGGCACACGAAGCGTGTCTTCACCGACCGGGTCGACATCGTCTCCGGCGTGGGATACGACAAGGTCGACGCGACCAACCCGGCCTACCGCTTCCACCACCTGCATCGCGTGGTGACCAACTTGGGCGTCTTCGATTTCGAAGGATCCGGCCACACCATGCGCGCGCGCAGCCTCCATCCCGGCGTCACCGCCGACGAGGTCGCCGCGAACACCTCGTTCGAGATCGCCGGTCTCGCCGAAGCGGGCCAGACGCGGCAACCCACCGCCGAGGAGCTTCGGCTGATCCGGGAGGTGCTCGACCCCAGGAAGATTCGCGAAACCGAGGTCCCGTCATGAGCCCGCGCCTGCGCACCGCGCTGACCGATCTGGTCGGCATCGAACACCCGATCGTGCAGACCGGGATGGGCTGGGTCGCCGGCCCGAGCCTGGTCTCGGCCACCGCCGAGGCGGGCGGACTCGGCATCCTCGCCTCCGCCACCATGACGTTCGCCGAACTCGAGGCGGCCATCGCGAAGACCAAGGCGCACACCGCGAAACCCTTCGGCGTGAACATCCGCGCCGATGCGGCGGACGCCCCCGAGCGGATCGATCTGCTGATCCGGGAGAAGGTGGCGGTCGCGTCGTTCGCGCTCGCCCCCAAGCAGGACCTGATCGCGAAGCTGAAGGACGCGGGCGTGGTGGTCATCCCGTCGATCGGCGCGGCCAAGCACGCGGTCAAAGTCGCGTCCTGGGGCGCCGACGCGGTGATCGTGCAGGGCGGCGAAGGCGGCGGGCACACCGGCCCGGTGGCCACCACCCTGCTGCTGCCCTCCGTGCTGGACGCGGTGGACATTCCCGTAGTCGCGGCAGGCGGATTCTTCGACGGGCGCGGCCTGGCCGCCGCCCTTGCCTACGGCGCGGCGGGCGTCGCCATGGGCACCCGGTTCCTGCTCACCCAGGAGAGCACCGTTCCGGACGCCATCAAGCAGGAGTACCTGCGGCGACAACTCCAGGACACGGTGGTGTCGCTCAAGGTCGACGGCATGCCGCATCGCGTGCTGAACACCGAACTGGTGCGGCGGCTGGAACATTCGGGCCGCTGGCGCGGGCTCACCGCCGCGGTGGGCAACGCGGCTCGGTTCAAGAGCATGACGGGCATGAAGTGGTCCACCATGATCCGCGACGGCCTGGCCATGCGAAAGACCAAAGATCTCACCTGGTCCCAGGTGGTGATGGCCGCGAACACGCCGATGCTGCTGCGCGCCGGATTGGTCGAGGGCAACACCGAGGCGGGCGTGCTCGCCGCGGGGCAGGTCACCGGGATCATCGATGACCTCCCCACATGCGAGGAGTTGATCGATCGGATCGTCACGGACGCGGTGGGGCGGATCGAGACGCTCGCGACGCTCGCCGCGGACAAGCAGTCGGCGGCTACCGGGTCGGACTGAACGCCGGACGCAGTCACACATGACGGCGGCTGCTAGGCGGCCGCCGTCCTTCCGCATCGCTCAGAGGGCCCACAGGCGACCGACGTGGCGCGATCGCCGATCGCGCGCCCATCCCGGCTGCGAACGACAGCCGCCGGCTTGCCGGCGACTCTGAGCCGCACCGGAACGATTCCGTCGCGTGGTCGGGTACACCCGAACCGGCCCGACGGCCGGTGAGGGCGGCCCGTGCGGAGGGCCGGCCGCCGATAACTGCACGCTCGCGACCGAGCCTGGTCGATCGGAACTCATCGGCTTACGCTGGTCTGATAACCACATACCGGGTTCGCCTGGTATTCGCCGCCGGGGTGCGCCCGGCTCGTCCGCACAGACCGGCACAGGCGAATCGCCGGACTCGACCACTATCCCTCCACCCGAGCGGAGGCCGCGATGCCCGCGAGGACCGAGATCTCGGTGCGTAGTAGCGCTTTCCAACATGGCGACCCCATTCCGGGGGTCTATACCTGCCTCGGCAGGAACGTTCCGCCGCCCCTGACGTGGACCGCTGTCGAACAAGCCGCCACCTTCGCCCTGATCGTGGACGACCCCGACGCTCCCAGCGGCCTGTTCACCCACTGGGTGGTCAGCAACATCCCCCCGACCACCACGTCCACCGAGGAGGGGCAGACGCCCGCGGGCGGCGTGGTGAGCTTGAACAGCGCGGACAAAGCCGAATACTTCGGCCCGTGCCCACCCGCGGGCACGGGTGTGCACCACTACCGATTCATCGTGTACGCGCTTTCCCACCCTGTGCCGGTGGACTCGCGAACCGCACCGAACGACGCGAGAACCGCGATAGTCGATGCGAGCCTCGACGATGGCCAGCTCATCGGCACCTACACCGTCGACAAGCGGACACGCTGAGGCTTGCCCCCTGGTGTGGAAGGCGTTCGAGGCCGAGCGCCCCAGGCGCCGGCCCGGAGAACGATCGCGCAGGACAGAAGTTGCGCGGTGGCCAGATCGACATCAGCAGGGGCAGCCGACTGCCCGTCGGAGGTAACCGGCTGCCCGTGGCGGCAACCAGCAAGACATGCGCGCAGACGGCGACGCCTCGAGCGGACGCAAGCGACGCGACGAGTTCACCGGCCGGTGACGTGCGTCAAGAGTCGGCGTCGGCGACCTTGGTGGCGGGGATCGCGCGCTCCACGATCGTCCGCACCAGTTCGGCGGCGCGTTGCTCGTCGAAAATGCCCGGGAGGGTGAGTCGTTCGAGGATAAGCCAGTTCAGGGCGAGATAGAGCAGCACAACGGCGTCCTCGTCGCCGGGCAGCTCGGACTCCCGATAGTTGGCGATATTGAAGTCCAGATCCGCGCGCACCCGCTCGGTGAGCAATGCCTGCAGTTCGGGACGCCGGGTGGCCTCCAGCCGCAGTTCCAGAATCGCGAGATAGCCGGTGCGGAAATGGGAGACCCGGTCGACCACCTCGGTCATGAGGTCGGTCATGCTCTCGCGGGTTTGCGGCCCGCGCGATTTCGCCATGGCGTCGTCGCTGGGGATCAGTCGCTCGTAATAGCGGTGCCCGACCTGGACGAGAAGGGCATCCCGGTTGGGGAAGTAGTTCGAGGCGGTCCCGGCGGGCACGCCCGCCTCCTGATCGACCGCCCGGAAAGTCAGGCCGCGGGCCCCGTCACGGGCCAGGACCTCGATCGAGGCATCCAGTAGAGCCTGACGGCGTTCCGGATTCGTGCGCACCACTTGACACCACTCCATTCGTAGTACTACGGTTCAAATCACTTCGTTCAGAGTACTACACAACAGGCGGTATAGATGCGAAAGCTTGTCTACTACGTTGCGGTCTCCCTCGACGGTTACATCGCAGGTCCGCAGGGGGAATACGACTTCTATCCGTTCGATGAGGACATGATGGCGTGGATCAACCCGCGCTATCCGGAGACGGTGCCGACGCAGATCCGCGAGTCCGTCGGCATGGCCCTCGACACACCGAACAAGACCTTGGACACCGTCCTCATGGGCCGCGGCGCCTACGAGCCGGGCCTCGCGCAGGGCGCCACCAGTCCGTACAACCACTTGAAGCAGTACGTCTTCTCCAGCACTCTTCCACCGGTGGACAACCCGCAGGTGGAGGTCGTCGACACCGATCCGGTGGAGCTGGTCCGGCGACTGAAGAAGGAGGAGGGCCTGGATATCTGGCTCTGCGGCGGCGGCAATCTGGCCGGCCAGCTCCTCGGCGAGGTCGACAAGCTGATCATCAAGAGCTATCCCGTGCTCGCGGGCGACGGCATCGGGGTCTTCACGGGCAATTTCCAGCCGACGCAATTCAAGGTCGGTCAGCGCAAAGAGTTCAGCAGCGGCGCGCAGATGACCTGGTTCGACCGGGCCTGACCAGGCGCGAACCCGCCGGTATTCCGGCACTTCACGAGTTTTCGAAAGGCGGTACCGATATGCGAAAGCAACGCAGCACCTTCCCGAGCCAGAGCAACCAGCGCTTCGTGACTCCCCCCGTGCCTCCGCGCACGGTCCCCAACTCCAAAGGCGGGTGGTCCCGGCACGGCAGGCACGGGGCGCGGTAGCGCCGTTCGGTGACCTGAGGTGCCCGTCAATCGTTCGCCACGGCCGGAATCGGCCGGAATGGGAGTAGCAATGCATACCGACGTGATCATCGTGGGCGCGGGCCCCACCGGCCTGATGCTGGCCGCCGAGCTGCGCTTGGCCGGAGTGCGGCCGCTGGTGCTGGAGCGGCAGCCGCGGCCGCGAGACACCCCGAAGGCCGGTGGTCTCGGCGGGCAGATCCTGGAGCTGTTGCGCTACCGAGGGTTGCTGGATCGGTTCGCAGCGGCCTGTACCGATCCGATTCCGGCTCCGCGGTTCCCGTTCGGCGGTGTGCATGTGGACCTCACCCAGCTGGTGGAGTCACCGATGCACGCCCTGCCGCTGCCGCAACAACGACTCGAGCGACTGCTCGGCGAGCACGCCGGCGAACTCGGCGTCGATATCCGTCGCGGACACCAGGTGCTGGATATGCGGCAGGACGCCGACGCGGTCACCGTGGAGGTCGTCGGTCCGGACGGGCCGTACCGGGTGACCGCGCGCTATCTGGTGGGCTGCGACGGCGCGCGCAGCCGGGTTCGTGACCTGGCCGGGATCTCGTTCCCCGGCACGGTTTATCCGGAGGTGAATCGGCTGGCCCAGATCACTCTGCCCGATTCGGTGACCCGGCTGGACAACGGCGACGTGGAGCTTTCCGGGTTCGGAACCCTCCGTGCGGGTTTCACGCGCACAGACCGCGGTCTGTTCGGGATGGGCGCGTCGACCGCGTCGGAGGTGCTGTCCGTCTACACGATCGAGGACGAGAGCGTCGAATACGACGACGACGTGCCGATGACCGTGACCGAATTGCAGGACAGCATCCGTCGCGTGCTGGGCGTGGATCTTCCTGTGGCGCAGACATTCCGGCTGTCGCGCTTCACCTTCAAGGCCCGCCACGCCGAACGCTATCGCGCCGGCCGGGTCCTGCTCGCCGGTGACGCGGCCCATCTGTTTCCCGCCACGGGCGTGGCGCTCAACGCCGGCATGCTCGACGCGGTCAACCTGGCCTGGAAGCTGGCCGCCGACGTCCACGGGTGGGCACCCGGCGGCCTGCTGGCCACCTACCACGAGGAACGTCACCTCGCCGGGGAGCGCACCATGTTGCACACCCGGGCGCAGGTCGCGCTGCGGCGTGGGCACGACCCGGCCGCCGAAGCACTGCGGGAGGTCTTCCAAGAACTCATCACCGACGAACAGCCCGTGCGGCGCCTGGGGGCCCTCATCGCCGGCGCCGATATCCGCTATCAGCTGCCCAACCCGAATGGTCACGCCTTGACGGGAACCTTCGTGCCCGACCTCACCCTGCTCACCGACGACGGGACGACCGGCGTCGCCGAACTCATGCACGCCGCGCGGCCCATTCTGCTCGACCTCGCCGATCGTGCGGACCTGCGAGCTACCGCCCGAGACTGGCGGCACCGCATCGACATCCGCACCGGCGAAGTCGAGAACCGTCCGGCCGACGCCCTCCTCATCCGCCCGGACGGCCACATCGCCTGGGCCGCCACCATCGACGAACCCGCAGACCGCGCGCAGGACGGTCTGCGAGCGGCGTTGTCGTCTTGGTTCGGCGCACCCGCGGCAACGACGATCCCGGCGGGCGATTGACGTTCCTCCCGGCCCCACTGGGTGACGGCGGGCGCTTGCGTTTCGCCTACTGCGCGAATGCGGTGATCATGTCGAGGCTTGCCGACAGGTCCGGACCGGTGTCGTCCGACGGCCGTCGCATGGCCAC
This sequence comes from Nocardia sp. NPDC004573, assembly GCF_053602135.1. NCBI lineage: Bacteria > Bacillati > Actinomycetota > Actinomycetes > Mycobacteriales > Nocardiaceae > Nocardia > Nocardia sp. NPDC004573. The sequence goes on along the minus strand of NZ_JBSGDA010000014.1, from coordinate 176,698 downwards.
GCCGGTGCTCACGGCAGATCGGAGAAGTGCACGTCATGGGCCACGGCGGTCACCTGGAGGCCGTCGGCGCTCGGCCGGATGGCCGTCAGCTGCGCACCGAGCGGCAGCCGCTGTAACGGCACGACGAAGGTGAGGTTTCGGCGCAGCATCGCCAGGGGAATCCTCGGCCCGCCGGCCGCGGGCTGGACCGAGACCGGCGTGACTTGAATGCCCTCGCCGGTGGGCGCGACGGTGACTACGACCGTCGCGGGTACCGGGATGCCCTCCACCGGGAATGTCCCGGCGACGCGCAGCCCATCCTGGCCGTTGGAGATCGACTCCACGCCCGACGGCGCGAAATCCCGCACGGTGTCGTAGGGAACCACGGCCGTCGCCGTCGCCGTGGCCGCGATCAGGTTCGATGTCCGGTTGTGCAGTACGTCGGCCAGCGGCGCCGATACATCGGTCATCGCGATGTCGAGGTCGTGGACGGTGATGTTCTGCCCGCTCCAATCACCGACACGGATACCGATGTCGTGATAGTTGCCCTCGGCGGCCTGGGTGAGGAAAGGGAAGCCGCCGATGTCGACGCTCGGTTGGTTCGGGAGGCCGTACTCGGCGGCGATCTCGCGGCCGATCTCGTTCTGCGCCAGCACGACCGCGATCCGGTCGCCGACGATCAACGCGATCACCAGCACGGCGATCAGTATCAGCAATGTGCGCATGCGTTCACCCGCTCGGCCATCCCACCATCATGCTGTGAATCGTGGCCGGGCGCGGTTCGTGGGCACTTCAACCCGACCATCCCTTCGGGCTGTCGTGCGGCGGCGGTCGCCGCGCCGGCATCGATCATGCGCGACCGAGCGGCACGTCGAATTCGCCGACGTGCCGCTCGTCGCGGGTCAGCGGGGCAGCCGCTCGATGATGGTGGCGTTGGCGGTGCCGCCGCCTTCGCAGATGGTGAGCAGGCCGTAGCGGCCCTCGATCCGCTCGAGCTCGTTGAGCAGCGTCGCGAAGAGTTTCGCGCCGGTCGCTCCGAGGGGGTGGCCGAGTGCGATGGCGCCGCCGTTGACGTTGACTTTCTCCGGGTCCGCGCCGGTCTCCTTCAGCCAGGACAGCACCACCGGCGCGAACGCCTCGTTGATCTCGACGACGTCGATGTCGTCGATGGTGAGTCCGCTCTTCTCCAGCGCCCACTTGGTCGCCGGAATCGGCGCGGTGAGCATGAAGATCGGGTCCGCACCCCGCGCGCTGACGTGGTGGATGCGCGCTCGCGGCGTCAAACCGTACTCCCGCACCGCCCACTCGGAAGCGAGCAGGGTGGCGCTGGCTCCGTCGGAGATCTGGCTGGCGACCGCGGCGGTCAGCGGGCTGCCCTCGGCCAGTGGCGGCAGCGACGCCATTTTCTCCAGGCTGGTCTCGCGCGGCCCCTGGTCGATCCAGAAGTCGCCGACCGGCACGATCTCGTTGTCGAAGCGGCCGTTCTTGATCGCGTCGCGGGCCCGCTCGTGGCTGCGCAGCGCCCAGCGCTCCATCTCTTCCCTGCTGATGCCCCACTTCTCGGCGATCAGCCGGGCGGCGCGGAACTGCGTCACCTCCCCGGTGCCGTAGCGGTGGTCCCAGCCCTGCGCCCCGACGAACGGCGAGTCGAAGCCGTACTCCTTGCCCGCGAGCATGGCCGCGGAAATCGGGATCGCGCTCATGTTCTGCACGCCGCCTGCGACGATGACCTCGGCGGTGCCGCTCATGATGGCCTGGGCGCCGAAATTGATGGCCTGCTGGCTGGATCCGCACTGCCGGTCGACCGTGACGCCGGGGACCTCTTCGGGATATCCGGCGGTCAGCCACATGGTGCGGCCGATGTTGCCCGCTTGCGGGCCGATGTTGTCGACACAGCCGACGATCACATCGTCCACATTCCCCGGATCGATCGGATTGCGGTCCAGGAGGCCGCGCAGTGCGGCCGCGCCGAGATCGGCCGGGTGCACGCCCGCCAGTGCGCCGCCGCGCTTGCCGACCGGGGTGCGTACCGCATCGATCACGTAGGCGTCCCGCAGCGGGGCGTACGGACGACGGGACGCGGAAGGTGCTGACATGTAAGGACTCCTACGTGGTGCGCTCGCCGGCGGTGAGCCCGTCGAGCACGATGGTCAGGTACTGCTTTGCGAGATTCTCGACAGTGATCGGGCCGCCGGGCCGGTACCACCGCACCGCGACCCACACCGTGTCACGCAGGAACCGGTAGGCCAGTTCGACGTCGAGTTCCGCCCGGAAGCTGCCGTCTTGGACGCCGTTGGTCAGCACCCGGTGCCACAGCTCACGGAATTCGCGGTTGTAGTCGGCGATGTAGGCGAACCGCTCCGAGTCGCGCAGTCGCTTCGCCTCGGCCTGGTATATCGCCACCGCGGCGTGCCAGCGGTCGAACGACTCGTAGGACGCGAGCACCAAGGCTTCCAAGGTGTCTCGCGAACTCAGGCCGGAGGCGACGATCTCCCGGTAGCGGCCGAACAGTTCGTCCAGGAAGCCACGCAGGATCTCGTCCACCATCGACTCCTTGGAATCGAAGTGGTGATAGAGGCTCCCGGAGAGGATTCCGGCCGCGTCGGCGATGTCACGCACGGTGGTGGCGCGCAGTCCTCGCTCGGCGAACAATTCGGCCGCCATGGCGAGCAACTCGCTGCGCCGTGCTGATTTCGAAGCGTCTGGTGCGGGCACACGGTCATCATACAACCAAGCATTTGCTTGGTCGAGCGCTCACCGGGCCGAGTAGCGCAGCGGCGACGACACGGAGAGATCCGCCAGCAGGCGATCGCAGATGATCACGGGTGAGACACCCGCTCGCGCCATCCGCGCGACGAGCGCGAGACGTCGTTCGCAGCTGTCCCATTCCACGGTGAGCTGACCGCGGTCCGGCCCGGCGTCCACCGTGGCCATCACCCGCGGCGGGCCGCCCCGCACCGGTTCCTCGCTCAACCTCAGGACCATGCCGCGCTGCCAGGCGTGGTAGGTGTCCATGTCGGCCCCGATCACCAGCTTGTCGGTGGCCGCGCACAGTCCCTGTGCGATCTCGTCCGAGAAAGTCACCTGGTCGAAGCGGAATTTCCGGCATTTCGCGACCACCGCCAGCAGGTCGGCGCGCACTTCGCACAGCAGAGCCGTCTGGCGCTGTCTGCGCCGTTCCTGCTCGGTCTGCCCGCCGTCCGCGCCGAGGCCGACGCGGCGGGCGCGCTCGCGATCACGCGCCAGATCGGCACGCAGCGCGCCGCGCGGATCGCGGGCGACTTCCCGCTCGTCGACGGCGTGCTGTTCCAGGATGCGGACGGCGGCCGTGGCGACCGCGCTCTCGGACGTGTGCCGGATGAGTTCGGCGCCGAGGGTGAGCGCGGAGAGGACGAGGCTGTCCATCCGTCGCCTGGCGAGCACGACTTCGCGCACCACGTCGAGTTCCAATTGTTCGCGGGCAGGTGGGCGATCCAGGCCCATAGCCATCGCCCCCTTGAAGAGCGCGGATCCGATCTCCTTCAGCATGGCACACCGCAGGGCGCTCCGGCTCGTGCTTTTCTACCTGATCAGCCGCCCATTTCGCGGGCCTGCCCGATGAAAGAAGGCGATCGCAATACGGCGCGAAGGGTCTCGCGCGCAGCGGCGGCCGGGTGGCTGCTCGACGGTCGCCGGATGCGCTCGTCCGCTCGGCACGGCGCGGACGAGCCCGGGATACGCGGTGGCTCAGGCGCGTTGGCTGCTGATGGAGACCACCTCGCCGGTCAGGTAGGTGGTGTAATCGCTGGCCAGCATGGCGATCGTCGCGGCGACCTCCCATGGCTCGGCCGCGCGCCCGAACGCCTCACGCTCCGACAGGCGGTCGAGCAGTTCGGTGGAGCTGACCTTGTCCAGGAACGCGTGCCGGGCGATGCTCGGGGCCACCGCGTTGATCCGGACGCCCAGTTCGGCCGCCTCGACCGCGCTGCACCTGGTCAACGCCATGACGCCCGCCTTCGCCGCGGCGTAGTGCGCTTGGCCGTACTGCGCGCGCCAGCCGAGCACGCTGGCGTTGTTCACGACCACGCCGCCGTGGCCCGCGTCGCGGAAGTAGCCGAGAACGGCGCGGGTGCAGCGGAACGTGCCGTTGAGCGTGATGTCGAGAACGCGATCCCACTGCTCGTCGGTCATGTCGACCACGGGCGTCTCCCCGCCCAGCCCGGCGTTGTTGACCATGATGTCGATCCGGCCCATGGCCTCGGCGGCGCCGCGCACCAGCGCGTTCACCTGCTCGGTGCGCTGCACGTCGCACGCGATCGAGGCGACCCGCCGGTCCGGGAACTGCGCCGCCAGCTCGGTCGCGGTCTCCGCCAGCCGACGCTCGTGCCAGTCGGAGACCACCACGTCCGCGCCCTCGGCCAGCAGCCTGCGCGCCGTCGCCGAACCGATGCCGGTGCCCGCGGCCGCGGTGATCACGGCCGATCGTCCGGTCAGCAGGCCGTGCCCGGGGACGGGCGCGGGGGCGACCGACAGCGGGCCCGTCACGGGCGGGCCTCGCGCGGTAGGCCGAGCACCCGCTCGGCGATGATGTTGCGCTGCACTTCGTTCGAACCTCCGTAGATGGTGTCGGCGCGGGTGAACAGATACAGCCGCTGCCATTCGTCGAGATCGTCCTCACCCGCCACCAGCCCGCGGGCGCCGAGCACGGCCATCGCCAGCTCGCCGAGCCCGCGATGCCAATTGGCCCAGAGCAGTTTCGCCACCGAAGCCTGGCCCGCGCCGTCGTCCACGCCCGCGCCCTCCATCGTGCGTATGGCGTGCGCACGCAGTACGCGCAGGCCGACCCAGGCGCGGTCGATGCGGTCGGCGATCAGCGGGTCGTCGGCCGCGCCGGTGCGCCGCGCCAATGCCTCGATGTCGGCCAGTTCCCGGGCGAAGCGGATCTGCTGGCCCAAGGTGGAGATGCCGCGCTCGAAGGTGAGCGTGCCCATGGCGATGCGCCAGCCGTCCCCGGGCTCGCCGACCACCAGGTCGGCCGCGGTGCGGGCGTTGTCGAAGAAGACCTCGTTGAACTCCGAGGTCCCGGTCAGCTGGATGATCGGGCGCACGTCGACGCCCGGCTGCTTCATCGGGACCAACAGGTAGGACAGGCCCTTGTGCCGTACGGACCCGCGCTCGGTGCGGGCGACGACGAAGCACCAGTCCGCGACGTGTGCCAGCGACGTCCAGATCTTCTGCCCGTTGATCGACCACTCGTCGCCGTCCAATTGCGCGGCGGTGGTGATGGCGGCCAGGTCCGAGCCCGCGCCGGGTTCGGAATAGCCCTGGCACCACAGTTCGCCGACCGTGCGGATACCGGGGAGGAACCGCTCTTTCTGGGCCTGCGTGCCGAAGGCGAGCAGCGTCGGGCCGAGCAGTTCCTCGCCCACGTGCGATACCCGCGCGGGGGCGTTCGCCTTGGCGTACTCCTCGTGGAAGATCACCTGCTGACGGACCGTGGCCTCGCGGCCGCCGTATTCCTTCGGCCAGCCCAGGCAGGTCCACCCGGCCGCGGCCAGGTGCCGGTCCCAGGCGAGGCGTTCGTCGAACGCCTCGTGTTCGCGGCCGGGACCGCCGAGACCGCGCAACTCGCGGAATTCGCCGTTGAGGTTCTCCTCCAGCCACTCGCGCACGTCGGCGGCGAATCGCTCGTCCGGTGCGGCGGAAAACCGCCCGTCCGGAGCGGCGGTATCGGATTCTGAGGTCTGGATCGCACCCACGCCGGTAGGATAACCTACCAAGCACTTGCTTTGTAGAGTGTGCGCATAAGTCGCTCGCGGACGGTAAGGACAACCGTGACAACCCCTGCTCAGACGACACCGATGGCCCTGCACCACGCCGCCAGGACCTTCGGCGATGCACCGGCCATCGCCGACGGCGAGGTCCGGCTGGACTGGACCCAGCTGCTCGAGGCGGTCCAAGAAGTGGCGCGGGCATTGATCGCGCGCGGCGTGCGAGTGGGCGACCGCGTGGCCATGTGGGCGCCCAATACGCACCACTGGGTGGTCGCCGCGCTGGCCGCCCATTACGCCGGCGCGGCGCTGGTGCCGTTGAACACCCGCTACGTGGCCGACGAGGCCGCCGACGTGCTCGGACGAGTGGACGCGAAGGCGCTGTTCATCGCCGGTCCTTTCCTCGGCCGCGAGCGGCTCGCCGAACTCCGCGCGTCCGCTCCGGACCTGGCCATCGACACGGTGGTGGTGATCCCGGTCGAACCGGGCACCGAGAACACCGACATCGCGGCGCTGGACTGGTCGGAACTCGCGACCGTCGCCGCGCCGGTCACCGTGGCCGAAGCCGAGGAACGCGCCGCGTCGGTCCGTCCCGATGACATCTCCGACATCCTGTTCACCTCCGGCACCACCGGCCGCAGCAAAGGCACCCTGGTCGCCCACCGGCAGGCGCTGTCCGTCGTGCGGGCCTGGGCCGAATGCGCCACGTTGCGCGGGGACGACCGGTACCTGGTGGTGAACCCGTTCTTCCACAACTTCGGCTACAAGGCGGGCATCCTCGCCTGCCTGACCACCGGAGCCACGATCATCCCGCAGGTCACCTTCGACGTTCCGGAGACGATGCGGCTGATCGGCGCGGAGCAGGTCACGGTGCTGCCCGGTCCGCCGACGATCTACCAGACGATCCTGGACTTCCCGCGACGCTCCGAATTCGACCTGAGCTCGTTGCGGGTGGCCGTCACCGGCGCGGCGACGGTGCCGGTGGTGCTGATCGAGCGGATGCGCTCGGAACTGGCCTTCGACGTCGTGATCACCGCCTACGGTCTGTCCGAAAGCGCGGGCTTCGGCACCATGTGCCGCGTCGAAGACGACGCCGAGACCATCGCGAACACCTGCGGCAGGCCGATCGCGGACTTCGAACTGCGGCTCGGCGACGCGGGCGAGGTCCTGCTGCGCGGGCCGAACGTGATGCTCGGTTACCTGGACGACCCCGACAGCACCGCGCAGACGATCGACGCCGACGGCTGGCTGCACACCGGCGACATCGGCACGATCGACGAGCGCGGATACCTGAAGATCACCGACCGGCTCAAGGACATGTACATCTCCGGCGGCTTCAACGTCTACCCCGCCGAAGTGGAACAGGCGCTGGCCCGGCTGGACGGCGTGGCCGAGTCGGCGGTGATCGGCGTCCCGGACACCAGGATGGGCGAGGTGGGCAAGGCGTACGTGGTGCGCAAACCCGGCGCCGCGCTCACCGAGGACCAGGTGCGCACGCACGCCGCCACCGTGCTGGCCAATTTCAAGGTGCCGCGGTTCGTCGAATTCCGCGACCAGCTGCCCTACAGCGCCGCCGGGAAAGTGCTCAAGCGTCAACTACGTGAGGAGAAGTCGTAATGTCGGAACCGGCAACCCCGGACCAGGGTCCGGCGATCCCGGACGAGGGTGAGGTCGTCACCTACGAGCGGCGCGGTCGCGTCGCGATCGTCACGCTGAACCGGCCGGACTACCGCAACGCGCAGAACTCGGTGATGACCTACGCCCTCGACGCCGCCTTCGAGCGCGCCGTGGAGGATCCGGAAGTCGGGGTGATCGTGCTGGCCGGCAACGGCAAACACTTCAGCGCCGGGCACGACATCGGCACGCCCGGTCGCGATCACCACGTGCGGTACCAGAACAAGGCCGCGCTGTGGTGGGACCACGTGGACCGCGCGGGCGGCGATCAGCGCTTCGCCCGCGAGCTCGAGGTCTACCTCGGCATGTGCAGGCGCTGGCGGGAGATTCCCAAGCCGACCATCGCGATGGTGCAGGGCGCCTGCATCGCCGGCGGACTCATGCTGGCCTGGGTGTGCGATCTGATCATCGCCTCCGACGACGCGTTCTTCTCCGATCCCGTGGTGCGCATGGGCATCCCGGGCGTCGAGTACTTCGCCCACCCGTGGGTGATGGGTGCACGCGCGGCGAAGGAGTTCCTGTTCACCGGCGATCGGTTCGGCGCAGCGCAGGCCAAGGAGTGGGGCATGGTCAACCGGGTGGTGCCGCGCGCCGACCTGGAGGCCGAGACCTTGGCGCTGGCCGAGAAGATCTCCGCCATGCCGCAATTCGGCCTCGCGCTGACCAAGAAGGCGGTCAACCAGGCCGAGGATCTGATGGGCATGCGGTCGGGCATGGACTCGGTGTTCGGCCTGCACCACTTCGCCCACGCGCACAACGCCGAGGTCGGCGCCGACTCGCTGGGCGGCATGAACGCCAAGTCGATGAAGGCCTCCGCGAGCACCGCAGAACAGAACGGAACGACCTAGTGGATCTGGATCTCGACCAGGCGACCCAGGAATTCCAGCGGGAGGTCCGCGAATTCCTGGCCGCGAACAAACCCGCGAAACCGCTGCCCTCCATGGACACCAAAGCGGGATTCGAGGCGCACCGCGCGTGGGAGCGCACCCTCGCCGACGCCCGGCTCTCGGTGGTGGCCTGGCCGGAGGAATTCGGCGGGCGCGATGCCTCGCTGCTGGAGTGGGTGCTGTTCGAGCAGGAGTACTACGCGGCGGGCGCGCCGGGACGGGTCAGCCAGAACGGCATATTCCTGCTGGCGCCCACGCTTTTCGAACACGGCACGCCGGAACAGCTGGAGCGGATCATGCCGCGGATGGCGCGCGGCGACGACATCTGGGCGCAGGCGTGGTCGGAGCCCGAAGCGGGCAGCGACTTGGCCGGTATCCGTTCGACCGCCCGGCGCACCACCGGCGGCTGGCTGCTGAGTGGTCAGAAGACGTGGAGTTCGCGCGCCGCCTTCGCCGACTGGGCATTCGGGCTGTTCCGCAGCGACCCCGAGGCCGAGCGGCACAAGGGCCTCACCTACGTCATGTTCCCGCTGACCGCTGACGGGGTCTCGGTGCGTCCGATCCCGCAGCTGGACGGCGAACCCGGCTTCGCCGAGATCTTCCTCGACGACGTGTTCGTGCCCGACCGCGACGTGATCGGCGCGCCCGGCGAGGGCTGGCGCGTGGCGATGAGCACCTCCAGCAACGAGCGCGGCCTCTCTCTGCGCAGCCCCGGCCGGTTCAGCGCCACCGCGCAGCGGCTGATCGGTCTGTGGCGCGAGACCGGCGACGAGGACAACACCGCGCAGCGCGACGCGGTGGTGGACGCCTGGATCGGCAGCGAGGCCTACCGGCTGCACACGTTCGGCACGGTGACCCGGCTCAACGAGGGCGGCAAGCTGGGCGCGGAATCGTCGATCACGAAGGTGTTCTGGTCCGAACTCGACATCGCCATGCACGAGACCGCGCTCGAGGTGCTCGGTGCGGCGGCCGAGCGCTCCGGGCCGTGGACCGACGGATACCTGTTCGCCCTGTCCGGCCCGATCTACGCGGGAACCAACGAGATTCAGCGCAACATCATCGCCGAGCGGCTGCTCGGACTACCGAGAGGAAGCAGCCGATGAGATTCGCGCTCAGCCCCGAACAACTCGATTTCGGCGTCAGCCTGCGCAAACTGCTGGAGGCGGGCCGCGCGCCCGCCGCCGTGCGCGCGTGGGCCTCCGGCGACAGCGGACCCGGGCGCGCGCTGACCCGGCAACTGGCGGAGGCCGGTGTGCTGGGTTTGGCCGTCGCGGAGGAGCACGGCGGCATCGGCGCCGAACCGATCGACCTGGTCGTGGCGTTCCAGGAGATCGGCCGGGCGGCCGTGCCCGGCCCGCTGGTGGAAACCGCCGCGGCGATTCCGGCTCTGCTGCAAGCGCTGCCGGACCAGGACCTCGCCGCGCGTTGGCTGCCCGGCTTCGTGGAGGGCACGGCGCTGGGTACCGTCGTGTTCGCGTCAGCCGGTCCCGGCGGTCTCGCGCTGGACGCCGACACCGCCGAGGTGGTCCTGCTGGCCGGGGAGAATCAGCTGTCCACCGGGCATCGCACCGGCCTGGTGCGCTCGGTGGATCCCGCCCGGCGCCTGTTCACCGTCGCGGCGGCCGAGACCGTCGCCGAGGGCGATGGGGCGCGCGCGGCCGCGGCCGCCGGTTTCGATACCGGCGCGCTGGCCTGCGCGGCGCAGCTGCTCGGCGCGGGCAAAGCCCTGCTGCACGCCTCCACCGAGTACGCCAAGCAGCGCAAGCAGTTCGGCAAGCCGATCGGCGAGTTCCAAGCCGTGAAGCAGAAGCTCGCCGACGTGCTCATCGCGCTGGATCTGGCCGAGCCGCTGCTCTTGCGGGCCGCGCTGACGATGACCGAAACCACCCGGAGCCGCGACGTCTCGGCCGCCGTGATCGCCTGCGGCGACGCCGCCTACCGCGCGGCTCGCACGGCGCTGCAGGTGCACGGCGCGATCGGCTACACCGCCGAGTACGACCTTTCGCTGTGGCTGACCAAGGTCACCGCGCTGCGCTCGGCATGGGGCACACCGGATCTGCATCGCGCCCGGATCGCACGAGCGCTGCGGGAGGACTCCGACTCCGATCGCGCCGCGCGAGGCATCGCATGAGCGGTCAGGCCCGGAGGAGGCAGCGCAGCGTCACCACGCAGGGCCCCGCTCATGCGAACAACGAACACAGCATGAGCGGCCAGCCCCGCAGGAGGCAGCGCAGCGTCACCACGAAAGGACATCGATGAGCACCGCCGAACACCAGGAGTTCCTCGCCTCGGTGCGGGCGCTGCTGACCAAGCACGCGGGGTCCGCGGCGGTGCGTGCCGCGAAGGACACCGAACTCGGCTACGACCAGGCCCTGTGGCGGCTGCTGTGCGAGCAGATCGGCGTCGCCGCTCTCGCGATTCCCGAGGAGTACGGCGGCTTCGGTGCGAGCCTGGTCGAATCCCTGCTAGTAGTGGGGGAATTGGGCCGCACGCTGGCCGGGGTGCCGATGCTCGGCTCGGCCGTCCTGGGCGCGCAGGCCGTCCTGCTGTCGGGCGATACCGAAGCCTGCGAGCGGCTGCTGCCCGAGGTGGCGGAGGGCACGCGGACGATCGCGGTCTGCTGGGCGAGCGAGCGCGGCTGGGACGAGCCGGGCGTCCACGAGACGGACGGCGCCCTGACCGGGACGGCGCACTACGTGCTCGACGGAATGTCGGCGGACACTCTCGTGGTCGTCACCGCGACCGGCCTGTTCGAAGTCGAGCCCACCGCTGCGGGCGTCACCCGGCGGTCCGCGCCCACCATGGACCCCACCCGCAAGCTGGCCGAGGTCGCCTTCACCGAGGCGCCCGCGCGGCGGCTCGGGTCGGACGATCCGGCGGCGACCGTCGCCCGGCTGCGGGAGATCGCCTGGGCCGCGTTGGCCGCCGAGCAGGTGGGGGCCGCCGACCGCTGCCTCGAGATGACGGTGGACTACGCCAAGTCCCGCGTGCAGTTCGGCCGGGTGATCGGCAGCTTCCAGGCGCTCAAGCACCGGATGGCCGATATGTACGTGCTGCTGGAATCGGCCCGTTCCGCGTCCGTCGCCGCCACCGCGGCGGTGGCGGCGCACAATCCGTCGGCCGCCGAGGACGTCTGGGTCGCCCGCGTGCACTGCTCGGAGGCGCTCACCGCCATCGCGGCCGAGACCGTCCAGTTGCACGGCGGCATCGCGATTACCTGGGAGCACGACGCGCATTTGTTCTTCAAGCGCGCCCATGGCGACGCTCAGCTGTTCGGCGCCGCGCACCGTCCGGCGGGGCAGCCCGCCTGAGTCCGGGCGGCGGCGCACCGGCCCTTCCGACGGCGCGCCCCGTCCCGGAGGCTGTCGGGCCTGGACACGATCAACTAAGATGTGACAAGCGCCACACGCGCATGGTCGGGGGATGCGTTTTCGAGTGGCACCGCAAGGTCGGGATCGGTGCCGTAGCGAGTCGAGTTGCCGACTCGCCGCCCAACAAGTCGTCGGGGCCACCATCCGGGAGGATGCCATGACGCAAACAGTGAATTCCGATCTCCAGGTTCTACGGTCCACCATGGACGGGCCGGTGTTCGGCCCCACGGACGCCGGGTACGACCGCGCCCGCGCCATCTGGAACGCCGATATCGACCGGCGACCCGCCGTGATAGCCCAGTGCCTGTCGTCTCGCGACGTGGCCGCGGCATTGGCCTTCGCCAGGGAGCGCGGGCTGGAGATCTCCGTGCGCGGTGGCGGCCACTCCTACAGCGGGACCGCGGTCGGCGAGGGCGGCCTGATGATCAACCTCAGCGCGCTGACGGGCGTCGTGGTGAATCCGGAGACCGAACGCGCCCGGGTCGGCGGCGGAGCGACGATGGCGGACATGGACGCCGCGACCCAGGCCTACGGCCTGGCGGTGACCGGCGGGGTGATCAGCGACACCGGCGTCGGCGGCCTCACCCTCGGCGGCGGTATGGGGTGGCTGACCCGCATGGCCGGGCTGGCTGTCGACAATCTCGTCTCCGCACAGGTGGTGCTCGCCGACGGCCGGGTGGTACGGGCCGGTGAGACGGAGAACGCTGATCTGTTCTGGGCGTTGCGCGGAGGCGGCGGAAACTTCGGTGTGGTCACCGAATTCGAATACCGCCTGCATCACGTCGGGCCGGAAGTGCACCTCGGCCTGTTCTTCTGGGATATGCCGGACGGCACCGACGCTCTGCGCTTGATCCGGGAGTTCCTTCCCACCCTGCCGCGCCGGTCGGGAGCGTTGATAGCGCTGGCGATGACCGCGCCGCCCGCGCCGTTCGTTCCGGAGCGGTACCACGGCCGAGCGGGTCACGCCTTGATCGTCGCCGGTTTCGGCACGGCCGAGGAGCACGCCGCCGCGGTAGCGCCGATCCGGAGCGCCCTCCCGCCGCTGTTCGAGTTCCTCGGCCCGATCCCGTACGCCGGATTGCAACGGATGCTCGACGCCGCCGCGCCCTGGGGGATGCGGGGCTACGAGAAGGGGCTCGATCTGGACGACTTCTCCAACGACGTCATCGCCGTGCTCACCGCGCACGCCGCGGCGAAGACCGCGCCGTTGTCCTTCATGCCGATCTTCCCGCTCAGCGGCGCGTTCACCACCGTCGGCGAGGACGACACGGCCTTCGGCGGCGCGCGCACCCCGCATTACGGGTGCAATATCACCGCGATCGCTCCCGACGCCGAAACGCTCGCCCGCGACCGGGAATGGGTGCGCACGACGTGGGAAGCGTTGCGCCCGATGGCTTCCAATCGCGGCGGGTACGTGAATTTCATGGCGGACCCGAATCACGACCGGGTCCGCGAATCCTACGGAAGCGCCAAATACGCGAAGCTGGCCCACATCAAAGCCGACTACGACCCGGGCAACGTCTTCCACCGCAACGCCAACATAGCCCCCGGCTGACTCACTCGTCCTGACGTCCGCGACGCAGGCCGTCGAGAACGATCTCCACAAACCGGCGCCAATCACCGCTTCCGCTGCCGATCGTCGCCGACACCGCGCCGACGATCATGTACACGTCGGCCACCGTGCAGTCGTCGCGCAGGGTCCCCGCGGCCCGGTCCCGCTCGACGAGTTCGGCGATCGCCCCCTCGAGCCTGTCGCGGGATTCGCCCCGCGGCGCGCTGCCCGTCGACTGCCGAGCCGCCTCGATCGCCGCCGACAAGCCGCGGTCGGCCGCCAGCACCGCACCGACATGACGTAAGTAGCGGGCGAGCCCCTGCCCTGGCTCGGCCCGCAGACATTCGGTGCGGGCGAACTCCTCGATTTCGGCGAAGCGCTGCTCGGCCGCGGCTTCGATGAGGTCGGCATGGGTGGGGAAATGGCGGTAGACCGTGCCGATGCCGACGCCGGCGGCGCGGGCGATCTCGGGCAGTTGCACCGCGCCGCCGCGCTCGGCGAACAGCGTGCGGGCCACGGCCACGATGCGGGCGCGGTTGAGCGCGGCGTCCGCGCGCGGCTTGCGGGGCGTTGGCCTTGACACTGGCGCTCCCTCCATGTTTACGCTTCAAACGGAATCGGATTCCGGTTCCGTTCAACTGCTTCGAAGGGTAGCACTTCATGTCCCACAATCGTTTCCACCTCCTGGACGCAGGCGAGGCACGGCCCGGCCGGGTGCCCTTGCCGCCCGCGTTCGCGGTGAAGGCGACCACCGCCGACACCGAGGGCAGGTTCTCGCTGCTGGAAGTGACGCTCGCACGCGATATTCCGCGGCACACCCACCAGGTGGCGGACGAATGCATCTACGTGCTCGAAGGCACGCTCGAGGTCGAGTTCGACGACCGGACCCTCTCCGCGACGAAAGGCATGTTCGTCCTGCTGCCGCACGGCGTCCCGCACGCCCTGCGCTGCGGATCGCAACCGCCACCGCGGGTGCTGCAGATCTCCTCACCCGGCGGCTGGGAGTGCTATCTGGAGGACCTCTTCGAAGCCGGCGCGTCGGTGCTGACCGATGGAGCACTCGACCCGGTGAAGATCAATCCGATCGCGGCAGCCTACGACATCCGCTACGAGGTGCCGGAACATGCCACGGACCGAGCTGCCGCACAGCAGGATTGATCGCGGGGATCGACGGGCCCCGCGAACCCGCCATCACACGGGACTGCCCGCGCGTTCCTGGCCTGTGGCCGACTTCACGACAGATAAATAGTTAGCCTATGTAATAATATTTCCTGTGCAGCAAGCTCAGGTGAACGTAGCGGACGACCTCGTCGTCGACCTTCTCGTCACCGCGGGCAAGCTCACTCGGCTGGCCGGGGTGATCAGCGGCGACGACCTGCCACGGGCCGTGTTGCGGGCACTGGCGGTGCTCGACGAACACGGCGCGCTGCGGGTCAGCGAATTCGCCAGGATCGACCGATGTTCACAGCCGGCGGCAACGGCGCTGATCGGCAAGCTGGTCGCGGAAGGCTTCGCGACCCGGCACAAGGACCCGGAGGACTTCCGGGCCGTGATCGTCGAACTCACCCCGGCCGGGCGGACCCGGCTGACCGAGTTCCGCCGAGCATTCGCCGCCGCGATCGGCGGACACCTGCCCGGTTTCGACGCCGAACGCCTGGCGCGGCTGGACACCGAATTGCACGACCTGCTGGAGGCCCTGAAAACGGCTACGCGACAGCACGATCCGATCTCGAGGGAACACTGATGAGCACTTTGGCTCCCACCCGCGTCCCGGTCGCGGACGACACCGAACAACCGAAAGCCGTGTGGGCGGTCGCGTTCGCCAGCGTGATCGCGTTCATGGGCATCGGTCTGGTCGATCCCATTCTCAAACCCATCGGCGAACAACTGCACGCCTCGCCGTCCCAGGTGTCGCTGCTGTTCACCAGCTACATGCTGGTCACGGGGGTGGCCATGCTGGTCACCGGGGTGGTCTCCAGCCGCTTCGGCGCCAAGAAGACGCTGCTGGCCGGGTTGGCGATCATCATCGTGTTCGCGGCGCTGGCAGGCGTGTCCGACACGGTGGCGCAGATCGTCGGCTTCCGAGCGGGCTGGGGCCTGGGCAACGCGCTGTTCATCGCCACCGCGCTGGCCACCATCGTCGGCGCGGCCAGCGGCGGCGTTTCGCGCGCGATCATCCTCTACGAGGCGGCGCTCGGCATCGGCATCGCGGCCGGGCCGCTGGTCGGCGGCGTGCTCGGCGGAATCAGCTGGCGCGGGCCGTTCTTCGGCGTCTCCGCGCTGATGGCCGTCGCGCTGATCAGCATCGTCGTCCTGCTGCCGGAGGGCCCCAAGCCGGCGCACCGCACGTCGATCACCGCGCCGTTCCGCGCGTTGCGCCACCGGGGGCTGCTGATCGTGAGCCTTACCGCCCTGCTGTACAACTTCGGCTTCTTCACCCTGCTCGCCTACACCCCGTTCCCGCTGGACATGGGCACCTACGCGATCGGCTTCATCTTCTGCGGCTGGGGTGTGCTGCTGGCGATCGCGTCGGTGTTCCTGGCTCCCCGGTTGCAGCGCCGGTTCGGTTCGCTGCCGATGATGGGACTGTCGCTGGCGCTGTTCGCGGCGGACCTGGCGATGATGGCCGTCTTCGCCGAGCACAAGCCCGTGCTGATCGTCGGTACCGTGCTGGCGGGCCTGTTCCTCGGCGTGAACAACACGCTGATCACCGAGGCCGTGATGATCTCCGCGCCGGTGGAGCGGTCCACGGCGTCGGCGGCGTACAGCTTCGTCCGCTTCGCGGGCGGCGCCGCGGCTCCCTACCTCGCGGGCAAGCTCGGCGAGCACAGCGTCTCGCTGCCGTTCTGGGTGGGCGCGGCGTGCACCGCCGCCGCGGTCGTCGTCCTGCTGGCCGGGCGCGCCGCCTTGGCCCACCTCGACGACCACGATCCCGCACCACACAGCGTCGAGGAAGCCCAGGCCATCACGGTCGGCGACTGACTGCCTTCGTCGTTCTTCCACTCCGGCGCGGGCAGCGCGAGGAGTACGGTCGAGTGATATGACCGAAGCGAAGCGAGGCCGCGTCAGCGTCGAGATCAGCCGGAAGCGCGTGCGCGTCTACCTGGGCGGTCACTTGGTGGCCGACAGTGCGCGGCCGGTGCTCGTCTGGGAGAACCCGCACTACCCGACCTACTATCTGCCGGTCGCGGATCTGCGCGCGAAGCTCGAACCGAGCGGGCAGACCCGGCATTCCGCCAGCCGTGGCGACGCGACCGTCTACGACGTCATGGTCGACGGCACCACGGCGGGCGGGGCGGCGCTGCGGTACCACGACTCGCCGCTCACCGAATTGCGCGACCTCGTCCGGCTGGAGTGGGGCGCGATGGACGAGTGGTTCGAGGAGGACGAACCGATTTACGTGCACCCGCGCAATCCCTACTCGCGCGTCGACATCCTGGCCAGCTCGCGACACGTGCGAGTGGAGATCGACGGCGTCACCGTCGCCGATTCGCGCACGCCGCGCATTCTGTTCGAGACCGGTTTGCCGCCGCGGTACTACCTGCCGATGACAGACGTCCGCATGGATCTGCTGTACCCGTCGGCCACCCACACCAGCTGCCCGTACAAGGGCACCGCCGACTACTGGACGGTCCGCGTCGAGGGCAAGGAGTATCCCGACTATGTGTGGGGCTACCGCACGCCGCTTCCGGAGAGCCAGAAGGTCGCCGGGCTGGTCTGCTTCTACAACGAGAAAGTCGACATCTACGTGGACGACGAACTCCAGGAACGGCCCAGCTCGCCGTTCAGCTGAGTTCGGCGATCTCAGACCGCGACCAACGGCGGGCTGTCGGCCGCGCGGCGGTATTGCCCCGGAGCCATGCCGTATTCGCGTTTGAACGCTTTCGCGAAAGCGAACTCCGAGGCGTAACCGACCCGGCGGGCCACGGCGCCGAGGCCGGCGTCGGTATCGCGCAGCAGGCGGGCGGCGGTCAGCATGCGCCAGCGGGTCACGTAGGCCAAGGGTGGTTCGCCGACCGTCGCGAGGAAGCGGCGGGCGAGAGTCGCGCGGGAGACGCCCGCGATATCGCCGAGATCGGCGACCGTCCACGCGCGCGCGGGTTCCTCGTGCACGGCGCGCAGCACCGCCGCGACCGCGGAATCGGCGAAAGCGCCTGCCCAGCCGGTCGATCGCGCATCGGCTTGCTCGTCGAACCAAGCGCGCAGGATGAACAACAGCAACGTCTCGAGAATCGCGGGCACGGCCGCGTCGCTACCCGGGCGCGGCTCGGCGATCTCCGCGGCCAGCAGGTCGACGGCGCCGCGCAGCGCGGGATGACGCCCCGGGCGCGCGGGCAGATGAATGAACTCGGGCAGCTCGTCGAGGATCGGATGGCTGCGACCACGGCCGAGTTCGTAAGCGCCGCAGAGCAAGGCGGTGCGAACGCCGGGCCCCGTGATCTCCCTGGGCTCGCCGGGCAGCGCGGTCTCGGTGACCAGGCTGTCCAGGCTGTCCAGCAGATCGTGGTCGGCCCCGCGCGGCATGAACAAGACATCCCCCATGCCGAGCGCCATGGGTTCGCCGTCGGGCGGCACCACCCAGCAAGAGCCCTGCAGGACCACGTGGAACCCGGCGCCGGGAACCACGGGATACCGCCGACCCCACGGGGCGTGCCGAATGAACAGGCCGGAGGTGGGGCTGCCGGTGCGGATCGCCGCGATGGCCTCGCTCAGAATGTCCACTCGCTCACCGTAGCACTCTACTTCTGAGCGTTTGGGATAAGTTATCGAGCTCTATAAGCATTGGATGACTTATCGAAAGACAATAGATTTCTTCGCATGACATCCACCGAAGACCCCCGCACCATCGCCGTCTACGGCGCCACCGGACACACCGGCGGCTACCTGCTCACCGAACTGCGCCGCCGCGGCCTCACACCGATCGTGGTGGGCCGCGACGCCGATCGCATCCGTGCCGCCGCCGACGCCGCCGACCTGCCCGACGCCGTCGTACGGGTTGCCGAGCTGTCCGACCACGCGTCCCTCGTCACCGCGTTCAGCGGTGCGGACGTGGTGATCAGCAGCCTGCCCGCCTACGTCGAGCACGGCGCGGCGGTGCTCGCCGCGGCGATCGACGCCGGTGCCCACTACACCGACATGTCCGGCGAGCAACTGTTCCTGAAACGGGTCTTCGACGAGTTCGGTTCGCGCGCCACGGCGGCGGGCGTCACCCTCGTCTCCGGCGTCACCGACAGCAATCTCCCCGGCGACCTGCTCGCTCACCTCGCCACGCGCCGCGTGACCGGTCCGGCCGAGGTGGTGCTGAGCCACCTGAGCAAGAGTGGCGGCAACGGTTCCAAAGGCAGTGCGAAGACGGTCTTCGCGAGCCTCGACTGGTTCCGCGGCGGCGGCTGGCACTACGCCGACGGTGAACTGCGCACGGGCGCGGGGGCACGGCACGACAAGGTGACCTTCCCCGGCGACACCGAGCCGACCACCGTCGCGAAGTTTCCCCAGCCCCCGGTGCTGACCATTCCCCGTCACTCGAACGTTTCGTACGTCGAGGGCGTCCTCGCCACGTCGATTCTCGACACGCTCAGCGGGTTCACCGCCGAACTCATCGACACACTGCCCGACGCGCCCAGCGCAGACCTGCGCTACGACCTCGTGGTGGACGCGTTCGGCGCCGACGGACGGCACGCCCGCGGCGTGCTCAGCGGCGTCGACTCCTACCGCGATTCCGCGCTGATGGCCGTGGAGACGGCCGTCCGGCTGGCCGGGAACGCCGCCGCACCGGGTGCGCTCGCGCCCGCCGAAGCGTTCGACCCCGCCGATTTCCTCGACGCGCTCGCACCGTTCGGCATCACCTGGCGGATCGAGGAGAGCTGAGCGGCGGCGCCGATCGGGCATAGTCGAACGATGACCGACACTCGACCGCCGCTCGCCGCCGCACTCGATCTCGCGCCGCATCCGGAAGGCGGTTGGTACCGCGAAACCTGGCGCAGCCCGGTGGAATTCACGCCCGAGGGTTACCCGGCCCCGCGCGCCGCGGCGACGGCGATCCATTTCCTGCTGCTGCCGGGCGAGCGGTCCGCGCCGCACACGGTGCGCTCCGACGAGCTATGGCTCTGGCATCGCGGCGGGCCGCTCGCGCTCGACATCGGCGGCGAAGTGGTGACCCTGGGTCCCGACGTGGAGCGCGGTCACCTGCTGCAAGCCGTGGTGCCCGGCGGCGTCAGCCAGTCGGCGCGGCCAGCAGGCGCGGAATATGTGCTGGTCAGCTGTATCGTCGCACCGGGTTTCGACTTCGCCGACTTCCGGCTGGACTGACCGGGTTCAGCGCGCCGGCACCGTGGCGAACTGCGCGAGTTCGTGCGGATCGTGCGCGCAGAACATCCGCACCCGGTCGCCGTGATCGGCGTGCAGCGTGCGCAGGCGCTCCAGATTCTCCACCCGCGCGCGCCCCAGCGTGCTCGCGAGCACCTCGAAGACACCCAGGCCGATCGGCGGATGAGCCCTCCCCTCCGTCAGCTGCCGGTGGTGGAAGTAGGCGTCACCGCAGTGCAACAACCATCCGTCGCTCTGCCGGACCGCGACGCCGCTGTGCCCGCGGGTGTGTCCGACCAGCGGGATCAGCATGATGTCCTCGAGCACCGGGACGGCGGTGAAACCGAACCAGGTGTCCGCGCCGGTCTCGTGCGCCAGCCAGCGGGGCCCGTGCTCCCACTGGCGCGGCTGATAGCGCAGCTTCTCGCCGATGGTGGGGCGCTGGGTCGCCGCGTCGAGTTCGTCCGCGAAGACGTGCACCGTGGCGTCGGGGAAATCCGACAGCCCGCCGGCGTGATCGAGGTCGAGGTGGGTGAGCACGATGTGCCGGATGTCCTCGCGCCGATAGCCGAGCCCGCGGATCTGGTGCAGCGCGGTGAGTTCCGGACGCAACCGGGGACGCAGCAGCCGCGCGCTGCCTGCGCCCAGCCTGCCGCGGTCGAGCACATCGGCCATGCCGAATCCGGTGTCCACCAGCACCAGTCCGTCCTCGGACTCGACGAGCAGGCAATGACCGACCAGCCCACCGGTCAGCAGCCCACCGCTGCCCAGCAGCGCGCGCCCGCCGACCGGGCACATGGTCGCGCAGTCCAGATGCCGCACCAGCATCGCGGAAACTCCCTCCTGCGGCGCCGGATCGGACGGTATCCGTTCCGGCACGAAGGTCCTTTTTGTTCCCGTCAACGTAGCCGGAGCACGGCTCGGCGGCGACAGCGCGGTCGCCGCCGCGGCGATCGGCGGGCAACCCGATCGGTGCCTACCGCGCCGCGTAGCCGGATCACTCCGGGATTTCGAGCACGCCCTCGTCCACGGCCCAGGCGATGGTGCGCTCGAGATTCGGACAGGAGTCGGGGCGGCCGGGCCCGTGGCCGTGCGCACTCAGTTCGGCGAAGACCGGGCAGCGCTCGGCCGGATCGCCGGTCCACTGCACCGAGGTCTGGTGCGTGCTGCTCTTGCGCACCAGCACCTGGCTCTGGCAGGCCTGACACCGCAGCGGGGTCAGGCCGTCCTCCAGGTAGCGCTGTTTGTCGACCACCGTCTGGGCGCGCACTTCGGCTCGCCGAGCGGGCTGGTCGGCGAAATCGGGTGCCTTCGCCCAGGTGGCCGCCATCAGACGCCGGCCTCGGCTTCCTCGGACTCGCGCTTGCGCCGCAGGTTCTCCGCGACTTCGGCCTCCCACGCCTCATTGGCCTTGGTGGTGTCCACCTCGAACTCGAAGCGCTGGGTCATCTTCTCGGTGACGTCGGCCAGGTCGACGTAGAACTGCTCGTACCAGCGGCGCAGCTGGTAGACCGGCCCGTCCTCCTCGCACAGCAGCGGGTTCTCGACCTTGGACTTGTGCTTCCAGATCTCGACGTCCTGCAGGAAGCCGACGCTGATGCCCTCGGTCATCTTCTCCGCCAGCTTGGTCGCCATCTCGCCCTCGACGCCCTTGGGCTTCTCCAGCGTGATGCCCCATTGCAGGACGAAGGAGTCCTGCGTGACCGGGTAGTGGCAGTTGATCAGGACGCTCTTGACCTCGTAACCGCTGTAGATGTTGATCAGCGGGTTGATCATGTATGAGGGGCCGAAGTACGAGGCCTCGGACTTGAGCAGCGTGTCACCGCCGTATTTGGAGGCCATTCCGATGTCCGGCCTGCCCTTGGTCTCCAGGAACTGGGTGGCGATATGTCCCTCGAAGACGTTCTTGAAGTACGTCGGGAAGGCGAAATGGATGTAGAAGAAGTGGGCCATGTCGACCACGTTGTCGATGATCTCGCGGCAGTTGGCGCCCTCGATCAGCATCGAATTCCAGGTCCAGTCGGTCCACCCGCTGTCGAGCTGCTCGCTGGGGTTGCCGTCGGCGTCGGTGTAAGGGCCCTTGATGTGCGGGATGGTGACCTCGAGCGGCGGCTGGCTGCCCTCGTGGTCGTGCCAGATGAACAGCTGACCGTTGCGCTCCAGCGTGGTCCACTTCCTGGTGCGCGCCAACGGCGGCACCCGGCGCGCGTACGGAATCGCGGTGCACTTGCCGTTGGTGCCCGACCAGCGCCAGTCGTGGAACGGACAGGCGATGTCGTCGCCCTTGACCTCGCCCATGCTCAGGTCGCCGCCCATGTGCCTGCAGTAGGCGTCCAGCACCCGCAGTTCACCGTTACTGTCGGCCCAGACGACGAGCTTGGTGCCGAAGACGTTCACCGCGTGCGGCTTGCCGTCCCGGAACGTCTTGGCCAGACCCAGGCAATGCCATCCCCGCGCATAGCGAGTCGGTGCGGCGCCGACATCCAGCTCCCGGACCTTCGCACCGCCCTGTGGCGTAACTGCCATCGCGTTTCCTCCTCCATCTGTACTAGAACACGTTACAAAACTGGCGCTCTTGATGCCAGCGATTCGCCCCACTTCCTGCATGAGCGCATGTCCAGGCAGGGGTGGACACCGGTTCTCGACAGAAATAGGAACCTGTTCTAGTCTCAGAGGCAAATGAGATTCCGGACATCAACCGACCAGGCAGGAGCAGGTCCCGAGATGACGCAAGAAGTGACCGAACGGGTCGAAGCGCTGTTGCCGACGTTGCGCGAACGCGCACAGGAGGCCGAGGACCTGCGGCGCATCCCCGACGAAAGCATGAAGGCGTTGCAGGAGACCGGCTTCTTCCGGCTGCTCCAGCCCAGGCAGTGGGGCGGTCACGCCGCCGATCCGGTGGTCTTCTACGACACCGTGCGCAAGATCGCCGGCGCCTGCGGGTCCACCGGCTGGGTGGCAGGCATTGTGGGCGTGCACAACTGGCACCTGGCGCTGTTCGCGCAGCAGGCGCAGGAAGACGTCTGGGGCGAGGACACCGAAGTGCGGATCTCCTCCTCCTACGCGCCGATGGGCGCGGGCACGGTCGTCGACGGCGGCTACCTCGTCAACGGCGCGTGGGCCTGGTCGTCCGGCTGCGATCACGCCACCTGGGCGGTCCTGGGCGGCCCGGTGATCAAGGACGGCAAGCCGGTCGACTTCGGCAGCTTCCTCATCCCGCGCGACGACTACCGCATCGACGACGTGTGGAACGTGGTCGGCCTGCGCGGCACCGGCTCCAACACGGTCGTGGTGAAAGACGTCTTCGTGCCGTCGCACCGATTCCTCAGCTTCCGCGCCATGAGCGAACTGAAGTCGCCCGGTCTGGAGCAGAACACCGATCCGGTCTACAAAATGCCGTGGGGCACCATCCATCCCACCACGATCTCCACCCCCATCGTCGGCATGGCCTACGGCGCCTACGCGGCGCACGTCGAGCACCAGGGCAAGCGGGTGCGCGCGGCCTATGCGGGCGAGAAGGCCAAGGAGGATCCGTTCGCCAAAGTGCGTATCGCGGAGGCCGCCAGCGACATCGACGCCGCGTGGCGACAGCTGTCGGGCAACGTCGCCGACGAATACGCGCTGCTGGTGGCGGGCCAGGAGATCCCGTTCGACCTGCGCGTGCGGGCCCGCCGCGACCAGGTGCGCGCGACCGGCCGCTCGATCGCCGCGATCGACAAGCTGTTCGAGAGCTCCGGCGCTACCGCGCTCGCCAACGGCACCCCGCTGCAACGCTTCTGGCGCGACGCGCACGCCGGCCGGGTGCACGCGGCCAACGATCCCGAGCGCGCCTACTTGATGTACGGCACGCACGAGTTCGGCCTTCCCGTCACCGACGGCATGGTGTAGGGGGGTGCCCGTGACCTCGACCGCGGAACTCACCGCCGAATCGACCTCGCGTTACGCCCAGGTGCGGCCCGACCTGCGGCTGCACTACCACGAGGCGGGCGTCGGAAACGGGCCGACAATCGTCCTGCTGCACGGCGGCGGACCGGGCGCGTCCTCATGGTCGAACTTCGCGCGCAACATCCCGGTGCTGGCCGAGCACTTCCACGTGCTCGCGGTGGATCAGCCGGGCTACGGCCGCTCGGACAAGCCCACCGAGCACCCGCAATATTTCGTGCACAGCGCCTCGGCGCTGAAGGACCTGCTCGACCACCTGGAGATCACCTCCCGGGTGCACCTGCTGGGCAACTCGCTCGGCGGCGGCGCGGCCGTCCGGTTCGCGCTGGACTACCCGGATCGCGCCGGGAAGCTGATCCTGATGGGCCCGGGCGGACTGAGCACCAACCTGTTCGCGCCCGACCCGACCGAGGGCGTCAAACTGCTCTCCAAGTTCAACTACGAGCCCACCAGGGAGAACCTGGCGGCGTTCCTGCGCATCATGGTCTTCGACCAGTCGTTGGTCACTGACGAGCTGATCGACGAGCGGTTCGCTTCCGCGAGCACGCCCGAGGCGCTGGCCGCGACCCGGGCGATGGGCAAGTCGTTCGCGAGCGCGGACTTCGAGAAGGGCATGCTCTGGCGCGACGCCTACAAGCTGCGTCAGCCGGTACTGCTGATCTGGGGCCGCGAGGACCGGGTCAACCCGCTCGACGGCGCCCTGGTGGCGACCAAGCTGATCCCGCGCGCGCAGTTGCACGTCTTCGGTGGATGTGGACACTGGGCGCAGCTGGAGAAGTTCCACGAATTCAACCGGCTCGCGATCGATTTCCTCGCGGGCGTCAAGGAGAAGTGATGGGCATCCGATCACTGGGATATCTGCGTATCGAGGCGACCGACATGGCCGCCTGGCGGGAGTACGGGCTCAAAGTCCTCGGCATGGTCGAGGGCAAGGGCACCGATCCCGAAGCGCTGTACTTGCGCATGGACGAGTTCCCGGCCCGGCTCGTGATCGTCCCCGGCGAGCAGGACCGGCTCCAGATCTCGGGCTGGGAAACCGCGAACGCCGAAGAACTACAGGACATTCGCAACCGGTTGGACGCGGCGGGCGTGCCCTTCAAGGAGGGCACCGCCGCCGAACTGGCCGATCGCCGGGTGTACGAGCTGATCCGGTTCGACGACCCCTCCGGCAACACGCTCGAGGCGTTCCACGGTGTGGCACTGGAGCATCGCCGGGTGGTCAGCCCGTACGGGCACAAGTTCGTCACCGAGGAGCAAGGGCTCGGCCACGTGGTGCTCTCCACCAAGGACGACAAGGCGGCGCTGGAGTTCTACCGCGACGTGCTCGGCTTCCGGTTGCGCGACTCGATGCGGCTGCCACCGCAGATGGTCGGCCGTCCCGCCGACGGCGAGCCCGCGTGGCTGCGGTTCTTCGGCTGCAATCCGCGCCACCACTCGCTGGCATTCCTGCCCATGCCGACGCCCAGCGGCATCGTGCACCTGATGATCGAGGTGGAGAACGCCGACGACGTCGGGCTGGCCCTGGACCGCGCGCTGCGCAAGAAGGTCAAGATGTCGGCGACGCTGGGACGGCACGTCAACGACAAGATGCTCTCCTTCTACATGAAGACGCCGGGTGGATTCGACGTCGAATTCGGTTGTGAGGGGCTGGAAGTCGACGACCACGATTGGATCGCGCGGGAATCCACCGCGGTGAGCCTGTGGGGGCACGACTTCACCGTCGGACAACGGCAGCAGTGACCGAGAGGGCGAGCGAAACGATGACCGCGGACGGATCCGAGATCGATCCACGGCAGTTCCGGAACGTGCTGGGGCAGTTCTGCACCGGCATCACCGTGATCACCACCTTCGATGATGACGGGGCGCCGATCGGCTTCGCGTGCCAGTCCTTCGCCGCCCTCTCCCTCGAACCGCCACTGGTGCTGTTCTGTCCCACCAAGGCGTCCCGATCCTGGGCGGCCATCGAGAAGTCCGGGCGCTTCTGCGTGAACGTTCTCGCCGAACAGCAGCGCGAGCTGTGCGCCCGCTTCGGCTCCCGCGAACCCGACAAGTTCGCCGGTGCCGCCTGGCACACCTCCGACCAGGAACTCCCCGTCCTGGACGAGGCGCTGGCCACCATTCAATGCACCGTCGACAGCGTCGTCGACGGCGGCGACCACTACATCGTCATCGGCCGGGTCGAGACCCTCTCCGAGACCACGACCACCGGCCGCCCGCTGCTGTTCTACCGCGGCCAATACACCGCCATCGAACCGGAGAAGACCACCCCGGCCCCCTGGCGCGCCGACCTGGAGCACTTCCTCACCACAACCACCCTGGACACCTGGTTGTAGCGGTGCGAGCAGCGCGTAGCTCTGCGCGCTACAGCGGGCTACAATAGCGCCATGAAGGTGATCACGCAGCGCGAGTTCCGCAACCACTCAGCGGCGGTCATGGATGCGGTCGAGGCCGGGGAGACCTTCCGCGTAACCCGAAACGGGGTCGAAGTCGCCGAAGTGCGGCCGGTCAGCCGCAAGCGCCGCCTGCCGACGGAAGAACTCGTTGAACGGCACCGCAAACTCCCGCGTGTCGACTTCGCCCGCATGCGGCAAGAGGCCGACGAATTCTTCGGAACGGAAGATCGAGTCGGCGACGACGATGCATGGGGATCGCGTTCATGACCGAGCGGCATGCATCAGGCGTATTGGCCACCTGCGCCTACATCGACCTGGGCACGCTGGATCCCGCTTCTTTGCCGGAGTTGTGTGAGATAACGGCGATCACGTTAGCCGAATTGCACCAAGGCGTCGCCATGGCGAAGGACACTGTCACCCGAGCCGCACGATCCGAGCAACTCGGTGCCGCCATCGTGGATTTCGACCCGTTGCCCTTCGACGAGGACGCCGCGACACGCTACGGCACCCTGGTAGCACTCACCCTGGCGGCGAAGCGCGACCCGCGGCCCCGCCGGATGGATTTGCTCATCGCGGCAATCGCATCAGCACGCGGGCTACCGCTGTACACCCGTAACAGCGCGGATTTCCGCGGGCTGGAAAGCATGCTCGAGATCGTCGCGGTGTAGCGCATGAAGTGCTCGACCTCGATCAGCCGCCTTTGCTCCACGAGTGGTGTATGAGCGCGGCGAAACCCGAACTCACCGCGCTCGCCGGTCAGTACTTGTAGAAGTTCTCGCCGGTGGCGAGGCCGAGCTTGCCCTTATCGATGTAGTTCTCCTTCAACCACCGGGCCGGCCGTTGGGCGTCCTCATCCTCGTTGCTGACGCTTGCTACCGACAAGAAGTGCTCAGTTGATGAGCACTTTGGGACGGAGGATGGGGCAAGAAGACGGCATCGCATCTCGGGAGGCACCGTGGATCAGAAAACAGGAATCCTCACATGCGCCGACGTCGCGCAGTGGGAGGAGTGGCTCGCCGCCAATCACGGCCGCGCGGCCGACGTGTGGTTGAAGATCGCGAAGAAGGGCGCGGCAGGCAGGACGATCAGCAACGGTGAGGCGCTCGACGGCGCACTCTGCTTCGGGTGGATCGACAGCCACCGCCGCGGTCTCGACGCCGACCACTACCTGCAGCGGTACTCGCCGCGCCGGCCGGAGAGTCCGTGGTCGCAGATCAACGTCGACAAAGCCGAAACGCTGATCGCGGCGGGCCGCATGCGTACACCGGGCCTCGCGGCGATCGCCGCCGCCCGCTCCGACGGCCGCTGGCAGGCCGCCTACGCGCCTCAGCGCACCGCTACCTGTCCCGACGATTTGACCGCCGCCCTCAGCGAAAGTCGCCGCGCGCGAGACGCTTTCAATCAGCTCGACCGCACCGCGCGGTACGCGCTGTTGCTGCGACTGATGAAGTCGCGGAAGCCTGCCGAGCGCGCCACCCAACTGCGCCGCATCGTCGCGGAGTTGAGCGGATAACTGTCTCGGTCGAGGGCAGGTGACTCAACGGCACCGTGGCCACGATGATCTCGCCGCGACGCGCGTGGAAATCGGTGGGGAATCGCGCGGCCGACCGCGATGATATGGGCTGTGCTGCTGCTTGTGCCCGCCGATGTGCTTCGCCCCCACAGTGTCGACGACCATTTCGCCGCGGAAGCGGATGCGGCGCGCGACGCCGGGCTCGAAGTCGCTGTGGTCGATCACGACGCGCTGACCCGCACCGGCGGCGCGGACGGGGCCGTTCGCCGTGTTCGCGCGGGCGGCACGGCTGTCTATCGCGGCTGGATGCTGCGTAGTGATCAGTACGCCGCGTTCGACCGGAGTTTGCGGCAGCGGGGCGTCACGCTACGCACCGACGCGGAACAGTACCGGCGCGCTCACGAGTTGCCAGGGTGGTATCCCGCACTGGCCGGGATGACTCCGCGATCGGTGTGGACCACCGGAAAGGACCGCGCCGCATTCGATCACGCATGTCAGGAACTGGGGACGGGTCCCGCCGTCCTGCGCGACTACACGAAGTCGATGAAGCACCACTGGCACGAAGCGGCGTTCATCCCGGACGTCACGGATGCGGATGCGGCCTGGCGCGTGGCGAACAGATTCCACGAACTTCGTGGCGATGACCTGACCGGTGGTTTCGTCCTGCGCCGCTTCGAGCGTTTCCGGTCGCCCGAAGTCCGCACCTGGTGGGTGGACGGCAAGTGCCGGTTGGTCGGCCCGCACCCGGACACTCCCGACGAACTGCCCGGCGTCGAATTCGATCCGGGCGCCGCCGAGCATGCCATCGCCGCACTCGGCCTTCGCTTCGTCACGGCCGACTTCGTGCTGCGCGAGGACCGGGTCTGGCGTCTCGTCGAACTCGGTGACGGCCAGGTCAGCGACCGCCCCCGGACGATCCCGCCCGAGGAGCTGATCACCGCGCTCCGCACTGGTTGACAGAAAGCCGGCACATCGACCGCCACTTGTCCGCGGTCCCCTTCGCCGACAATCGCCACCCGCTCCCGGCCCAAGCGGGTGAACGCACGCCCCGGCACTGGACCCAGTAGGTCGAGGCGCGTCCACCAGGACAGGGAGAACAATCAGGTCGAGCGAGTCGTCCGGGCGGACGGAGGCAACCGCGCCGAACTCGACACCGTGGTGTACGAAGCGCCGCAGACCAAGGCCCGCGCGAACACGGTGGACGCGAACCACGGTGGAAGCGAGGAGCGATGATCACAGCCGAGACGATCGGACGGATACGCCGGATGCAAGGTGACGGCATTCCCGTCGTATCGATGTACGCGCACGTTCCGGTGGATCCGGGCGAACGCTCGGGGCTGGTGAGCCGGGTGAACAGCATGGCGGACGAGGTCAACCCGATGGTGAAGGACAAGTCGTCCGACCACGAAGCCAGGCTGTCGGTCCGCGACGACCTGGACCGCATGCGCGAGACCGTCCGGTCGGACATCTGGCAGCCCGGCGCGGTCGCGATGTTCGCCTGCGGCGGCAAGAACATGTTCGAGGCGGTGCAACTCCCGCACGCCGTCCACGACCGCGTCGTGGTGGACGCGGTGGCCTGGACCCGGCCGCTGCTGGCCGTGCTGGAGGAATACGCCCGCTGCTGCGTGGCGGTGGTGGACCGGGCGAGCGCGGCGGTGTGGGAGCTGTTCGCCGACGAGATCGAGGAGGCGCGCCAGATCCGGGATCCCGCGCTGCGCGATTCCAACTACGCGGCGAACCGGCAAGAGAACAAGGTGCACCACAAGGCCGAGGAGCTGCTCAAGAAGCATTACCGGCACACGGCGGCCGAAATCGCCGAGATGTTCGCCGAGGACGACTACGACCTGCTCGCCGTGGGCGGCCATCGCGACGAGATACCGCACTTCGTGGACACCCTGCCGCGCGAACTCCGGGAGCGTGTCGCGGGCACGTTCACCATCGACACCGGCTCGGCGACGGTCGGTGAGGTGAAACAGAACGCGACCGAGATCGTGACGCACTACGAGCGGGATATCGATGTCCGCCGGGTAGGCGAGGTGCTGGAGCGGATCGCCACCGGCAACCCGGCCGTCGTGGACGTCGCGAACTGCCTGCGGGCCGCCACCGCCAAGGCGGTGGACACCCTGCTGATCCAGGACGGCGCGATGGTCCACGGGGTGGTCTGCGACAGCTGCGGCTGGCTGGGCCTGTCCGGCGACGAGTGCCCGGTCTCGGGCGACCGGCCCCGCCCGACCGAGGACATCCTGGACGAACTCGCCCAGAGCGTCATCGACGAGAGCGGCTCCGTCCGGCACGTCAAGGCCGACACCGAACTGAAGGAACACCAGGCCGCGGCGCTACTGCGCTTCCCGCTCCCGTCGTTGCCGTAGACGCGAGATTGTGCACAGTCGTCCACAGCCGCGCCTGTGCGACTATCCAGAACCCGCACACTCGACACCGCGGCCGTCACGGGACTCCGCCGATCCGCCAGGGGCGGTGCGTGTTCCGCGACCACGGGCCGGACCGGCCGGAACCCTCGAGACCCCGGCCGGAGCCCGCCCTGGACCGGGCGCGTCACCCTTCGGCCGCCGGTCAGGCGGAGACGGTCGCCTTCTCCCGCTGCAACTCCAGCGCGATGTCGATGAGCTGGTCTTCCTGGCCGCCGACGAGTTTGCGCTTGCCCGCGCGGACCAGCATCTCGGCGGCCGAGACGCCGTAGCGCTCGGCTTGGCGTTCGGCGTGCTTGAGGAAACTGGAATACACGCCCGCGTAGCCCATCATCAGGGCCTGGCGGTCGAGCAGGCATTCCTGCGGCATCGCCGGGCGGACGACGTCTTCGGCGGCGTCGGCGATGGCGAAGAAATCGATGCCCGTCCGCACGCCCAGCTTGTCGCACACACCGACCAACGCCTCGACGGGCGTGTTGCCCGCGCCGGCGCCGAAACGCCGTGCGCTGCCGTCGATCTGCGTAGCACCCGCGCGGATGGCGTAGACCGAGTTGGCGACGGCCAAGTCGAGGTTCTCGTGCCCGTGGAAGCCGACCTGCGCGTCGTCGCCGAGTTCGGCCACCAGTGCCGCGACCCGATCGGAGACTTGTTCCAGCACCAGCGCGCCGGCCGAGTCGACGATGTAGACGCACTGGCAGCCCGCGTCCGCCATGATGCGCGCCTGCTTGGCCAGCACCTCCGGCGGCTGGGTGTGCGACATCATCAGGAATCCGACCGTCTCCAGCCCGAGTTCCCGTGCGAGACCGAAGTGCTGGATCGACACGTCGGCCTCGGTGCAGTGCGTCGCGATGCGGCAGATCGACGCACCGTTGTCCTGCGAGATCTTGATGTCTTCCTTCACCCCGACGCCGGGCAGCATGAGCACGGCGATCTTCGCCCGCTTGGCCGTCTCGGCCGCGATGGTGACCAGTTCCTGCTCGGGGGTCTTGGAGAAGCCGTAGTTGAACGACGAGCCGCCGAGGCCGTCGCCGTGGGTGACCTCGATCACCGGCACGCCCGCGCCGTCGAGCGCGGCCACGATATCGCGCACCTCGGTGGCGGTGAACTGGTGGCGCTTGTGGTGGGATCCGTCGCGCAGCGAGGTGTCGGTGACGCGGATGTCGAGTTCTGCTGAGTAGGCCATGACGAAAGCTCCTTACACCCGGGCCGTGACGATCTGTTCGGCGATGACCTCGCCGACCTGTGTCGCGGCGGCGGTCATGATGTCGAGGTTGCCCGCGTACGGGGGCAGGAAGTCGCCCGCGCCCTCCACCTCGACGAACACCGACACCTTGGCCATGCCGCCGGAAACCACCGAGGGCTCGTCGAACTGCGGCTCGTTGAGCAGCCGGTAGCCGGGGACGTATTGCTGGATGTCGGCGACCATCCGGTGGATGGAGTCGGCGATCGCGTCGGTGTCGGCGTCGTCGGGGATGGCGCAGAAGATCGTGTCGCGCATGATCATCGGCGGCTCGGCCGGGTTCAGGATGATGATGGCCTTGCCGCGCTGCGCTCCACCGATGGTCTCGACGCCGCGACTGGTGGTCTTGGTGAACTCGTCGATGTTCGCTCGCGTGCCGGGTCCCGCGGAGACCGAGGACACCGACGCGACGATCTCCGCGTACGGCACCGGGACGACCCGCGACACCGCGGCGACGATCGGGATCGTCGCCTGACCGCCGCAGGTGATCATGTTGACGTTCGGCGCGTCGATATTCGCGCCCAGGTTCACCGGCGGCACGACGGCGGGGCCGACGGCGGCAGGGGTGAGGTCGACGGCGCGGATGCCCGCTTCGGCGTAGCGCGGCGCGGCGGCGCGGTGCACGTACGCCGAGGTCGCCTCGAAGATCAGGTCGGGCAGTTCGGACTGCCCGAGCAGCCAGTCCACGCCCTCGTGCGAGGTTTCCAGTCCGAGCCCGCGCGCCCGCTTCAGGCCCTCGCTGTCCGGGTCGATCCCGATCATCCAACGCGGCTGGATCTTCTGCGACCGCAGCAGTTTGTAGAGCAGATCGGTGCTGATGTTGCCGGACCCGACGATCGCGGCGGTGACGGTCCCGTTGGACACGACAGCCTCCCTAGGTGAATTGCAGACGGACGGAGCCGAGTCCGGCGAACTCGGCGTGGAACTCATCGCCCGGACGGGCGTCGATGGCGCGGGTGCACGAGCCGGGCAGCACGATGTCGCCTGCCTTCAACCGGACCCCGAAGCTCGCGACCTTGCGCGCCAGCCAGGCCACCGCGATCACCGGATCACCGAGCACGGCGTCGCTGCGGCCCTCGGCGACCACCTCGCCGTTGCGGGTGAGCACCGCGTCGATGGCCTTGACGTCGATGTCCTTCGGCGCGACGCGCTGGGCGCCGAGCACGAAACCGGCGGAGGACGCGTTGTCGGAGATGGTGTCGGCCAGGCCGATGTTCCAGTCCTTGATCCGCGAGTCGATCAATTCGATCGCGGGCGCGAACGCGACGGTGGCCGCGAGCACGTCCGCTTCGGTGCATTCCGCGCCGGGCAGGTCGGCGCCGAGCACGAACCCGACCTCCACCTCCACCCGGGGGAACAGGTAGCGGCCCGCTTCGACCGGAACGTCTTCGTAGGCTTCCATTTCCGCGAGCAGATGCCCGTAGTCGGGCTCGTCCACGCCCATCATCTGCTGCATGGCCTTCGAGGACAGGCCCACTTTGTGCCCGACCACGCGCGCGCCCGCGTCCAGCCTGCGCCGGATGTTGATCAGCTGGATCTCGTAGGCGTCGACCACGTCGATGTCCGGGTGACGGGCGATCAGCGGATCGATCGCCACCCGGTCGCGCTCCGCGCACTCGAGTTCGTCGGCCAGTTCGGTTCGTACCGCGTCGGACAGCACGCTATTTCCCTTCCACAGTTGCTTTTTCCAGCGCCGAGACCTGCTCGCCCGCGGCGGACCGGCCTGCCCTGCGGCCGGAGAAGATGCAATCGGCCAGCGACAGCCCGCTGACATAGGACTCGGAGCAGACGCCGACCGCGGTGCGCCCGGCGGCGAAGAGCCCCGGGATGTCGGCCCCCTCGGTCGTCTTGACCGCACCGGTGCGCTCGTCCACGACGACGCCGCCGAGGGTGAGCATGGGGCACGGGTTGGTCAGGCTCGGTTTGATGCCCACATCCAACAACCAGAACGGGCCGGTGCGGATCGGTCCGGTGAACTCCGGGGGCTTGCCGACCGGATCGGGGGCGCCGGTCTCGATCGCGGTGTTGTGCGCGTCGACCGTCGCGCGCAGTCCGGCCGGGTCGATGCCCGCCTCGGCGGCGGCTTGCTCCAGCGTCGCGCCGCGAACGGCGGTGCGCCGCATCGTCTCGAACTGCCCGCGCTGAAACCAGGCGCCCTGTTTGCCGATCTGCCCGATGGCGGTGCGCATCAGCGGCTCGTCGGCCAGCAGCCAGCCCTTGCCGCCGTGTTCGGTGATCAGCTTGTTGCCGACCGCGGCGCCGTAGCGCGTCTCGTCGATCACCCGGCGACCTTCGGCGTCCACCAGCAGCGCCCCGGTGAACGCGCTGGGCGGGAGCAGGAATCGCCACGCGGAGACGTTGTCCATGTGGTCCACCGCCGCGCCGACCTGCTGCGCCATCAGGATGCCGCTGCCGTCGTCGGCGGTGGTGCCGAGGGCGAGACCACCCTGGAACGCCGGCGCGTACTGCCGCACCATGTCGCGATTGGCGATGAACCCGCCCGCGCCGAGCACCACCCCACGCCGCGCGAGAACGCGAATCGTGCTGCCGTAGCGACGTTCCAGCGCCTCCAGCCGTTGTTCGAGCGCCCGCCGCAGCGGCGGGTAGTAGATGCCGGGTTTGGCCGCGGCCTTTGCCATGCGGGTGTAGCGGTCCCGGACCCGGCCGGGCGCGTCGCGCAGCGTGTGGCATTCGACGCCGATCACGGCGCCCGCGCCGTCGGTGAGCAGCCGGGTGACTCGGGTGAGGGTCTCCACGCGCACACCCGCCCTGGACGCGGCCGCGGCGAGCGGGCCGGTGAGTTTCTTTCCCGAGGTGCCCCTGCCCTTCACCCGATGCCCGCGCTGGGCGGCCGGGATGTCGCGGAACGCGCCGGAGATCTCGCTGCCGGAGTAGTACAGGTAGTAGCGGTCGTTGGGGTAGGAGGTCTTGTACGGGCACAGCGAGGCTTCGAAGGGGACTCCGTGCGCCTTCAGCCACTCGATCAGTTCCGGGCTCTCGTCGACGAACCGGCGCAGCGTCTCGGGGGCGACCGCGTCGCCGACCTCCCGCTCGAGGTAGGCGTACATGGCCTCGGGGGTGTCCTCGACTCCCGCCTCGCGCTGCACCGACGTGCCGCCGCCCGCGTAGATGATCCCGCCGGACAGCGCCGACGTCCCGCCTCCGGCGAAACGTTCCAGCACGAGCACCTGCGCGCCCGCCGCGGTCGCTTCCAGCGCGGCCGCCGCACCCGCGGCGCCGTATCCGACCACGACAACGTCGGTGGCCAGGTCCCATTCGAGGCCCATGTTCTTAACTCCGGTCTGAAACTGAAACAAGTTTCCTCGACAAACGGAACGTCGAGCAAGTCTTCTGCCACACAACATAGACCAATGGCGCGTCCATTCTATAACGTGTTCTACATGACTGATCGGGAATACGACGTGGTGGTGGTCGGCAGCGGCGCCGCCGGCATGACCGCCGCCCTCACCGCGGCCCACAACGGCCTGAGCGTGGTGGTCATCGAGAAGGCCGCGCACTACGGCGGGTCGACCGCGCGCTCCGGCGGCGGCGTATGGATCCCGGGCAACAAGGCGCTGCGTGCGTCCGGTCGGCCCGACGACCGCGAGGACGCGCGGACCTATCTGCACAGCATCATCGGCGACGTCGTGCCCTCCGAACGGATCGACGCCTTCATCGATCGTGGGGCCGAGGCGATGGACTTCGTGCTCGATCATTCGCCGCTGAAGATGACCTGGGTGCCGGGCTACTCCGACTACCATCCGGAGGCGCCGGGCGGTCGGCCCGAGGGCCGCTCGTGCGAGCCCAAGCCGTTCGACACGAAGATCCTGGGCGAGGAGCGGTTCCACCTGGAGCCGCCGTACGCGAAGGCTCCGCTGAACGTCGTGGTCATGCAGGCCGACTTCGTCCGGCTCAATCTGATCCGGCGTCATCCGAAGGGCATGCTCCGGGCGATGCGCGTGGGCGCGCGCACCTACTGGGCCAAGTTCACCCGCAAACACATCGTCGGCATGGGGCAGGCCATCATCGCGGGCATGCGCAAGGGGCTCATGGACGCGAACGTGCCGCTGTTGCTGAACACCCCGATGACCGACCTCGTCGTGACCGACGGCGTCGTCACCGGCGTCCGTGCGCTGCACGAGGGCGAGCCGGTCACGTTCACCGCCCGCTACGGCGTCGTCCTCGGCAGCGGCGGTTTCGAGCACAACGCGGAGATGCGCACCAAATACCAGCGCCAGCCCATCACCACCGAGTGGACCACCGGCGCGGCCGCCAATACCGGCGACGGCATCCAAGCGGGCATGGCGGCGGGCGCGGCCATCGGTTTCATGGAGGACGCTTGGTGGGGGCCGACCATCTTCAAAGGCGGCAGACCATGGTTCGCGCTGGCCGAACGGAACCTGCCCGGCAGCATCATGGTGAACGCCGACGGGAAGCGATTCGGAAATGAGTCCGCTCCTTACGTCGAGGCAGTGCACACCATGTACGGCGGCGAGTACGGGCAGGGTGAGGGGCCGGGCGAGAACATCCCCGCGTGGCTGGTGTTCGACCAGCGCTACCGGAACCGCTACATCTTCGCCGGACTACAGCCCGGTCAGCGGTTTCCGTCCCGGTGGATGGAAAACGACTTCATCGTCAAGGCCGACAGCATCGCGGAATTGGCAAGCAAGATCGGCGTGCCCGCCGGCGAGCTGGCCGCGACCGTGGCCCGGTTCAACGGCTTCGCCGAGACCGGCAAGGACGAGGACTTCGGCCGCGGCGACAGCCACTACGACCGGTATTACGGCGATCCGACCGTGCGGCCCAATCCGTGCCTGGCCGCGCTGGTGCAGGGCCCGTACTACGCCGCCAAGATCGTGCCGGGCGATCTGGGCACCAAAGGCGGGCTGGTAGCCGACACCGCAGGGCGGGTGCTGCGCGAGGACGGCAGCGCCATCGAGGGGTTGTACGCCTCCGGCAACTGCTCCACACCGGTGATGGGCCACACCTACGCCGGGCCCGGAGCCACCATCGGCCCCGCGATCACCTTCGGATACCTCGCGGTGCTGGACATCGTCAAGCGGAAGAAGGAGCAGCCCGCCACCGCCACCGCGGAAGCGTGAGCAGGGATCGCGGTGCGGGCTACGGCTCGCGGGCGGGACACCGCGATCCATCCCCAGGCCGATGAGCAGCCGTGGAACGATCCCGCGGAGCGGACGACACACTGGCGAGCCGGTGTCCGGACGCGCAGGATCGAACCCGGGCGCTGCCGAGTTCCGGCACGACCGCACGCGCGGCGCGCACGGGCCGGATCGATCCACAATCATGCACAAGGAGAACTGATGCCCATCGACCCGAAGATCGCGCTCGGCGCGCAACTGCCGAGCCGGGAGTTCGCCTGGACCCCCTCGGACGTGCAGCTCTACCAGCTGGGCCTCGGCGCGGGCACGCGCTGGACCGACCCGGCCGAGTTGCGCTACCTCGACGACCGCGAACCGCAGGTGCTGCCGACCTTCGCCACCGTGGCGGCGACGGTGCACGAGACCGAGCCGCCGAAGGTGAGCTTCCCCGGGGTCGAGATCGACTTGGCGAAGGTGGTGCACGGTCACCAGGAGGTCGAAGTGCACCGGCCGATCCCGGCGGCGGGCAAGGCGACCAAGACCAGCCGGATCGCCGAGATCTGGGACAAGGGCTCGGCCGCGGTCATCGTCCAGGAGCACACCGTCACCGGCTCCGACGGAGCGCCGCTGTGGACCGAGCGCTCTTCGATCTTCGCCAAGGGCGAGGGCGGCTTCGGCGGCGAGCGCGGACCGCGCACCAAGGCCGAACTGCCGGATCGCGCACCGGATTTCGACGTCACCACGCCGACGCTGCCGCAGCAGGCGTTGCTCTACCGGATGTCCGGTGATCGCAACCCGCTGCACTCGGACCCCGAATTCGCCCGCGCGGCCGGGTTTCCCGCGCCCATCCTGCACGGGTTGTGCACCTACGGCATCGTCTGCAAGACCGTGACCGATACCGTGCTCGACTCCGACGCGAGCCGCGTCACCGGTTTCCGCGCCCGCTTCGCGGGTGTGCTCTACCCGGGCGAGACGATCCGCACCCGGATCTGGCGCCAGGACGACCAGCTCGTCATCGCCGCGACCGTGGTCGAACGCGACGACGCATCGGTCCTCGGCGACGTCTCGCTACGGTTCCGCCCCGCCTGAGCAGTCTCCCTCGCATGACGGCGCGCCAGATGTGGGTGAGCGCATCCGTAAGGCGTCTTGTGTGGCCGTGGGCTCTTCTCCTGGAAGCATTCCAGCGTTAAGCATCTCGGCCCAGTAGTCGTGTCGAACCCGGTCCCAGAGTCCAGCAAGACGCGGGTAGCGTTCCCGAGCCTCCGACAGATCCGGCCACGGCTTGAACGACACAGTGGAGGTCTCGGTCGTCAGGTGGGCGATACGCGCTACGCGTCCAATCAGCTTCCATTCGACCGATGCTGAGCCATCCGGGGACGTCGTGATGTGCGACGGGTTCGGCTTCATCGCATACCCTCCGGCCGGCCGTCTTCGATCCGGGAACCGGACCACCGGCACGGGCGACCGTCGCTGCGTTCGTGCCGTCCGATCCGGCCGTCTACGACCGGAACGAGGTGGAGACAGAACAGCCGATCGGGGCAACGGACATCGGTCAGTGTTCCCCATCCGTTCGATGGGCCGTCGGCCGTCTTCCACCAGCGGCACCGAGACAACGGCACATGTTTGGCAACGACCCGATCGTCCGATAACAGAGTCACATTCGTCCCGGTGCTTGGTTCTCACCCGGGTACGCGACCTTTGGGAAGATGTGCGTATGACATCTCGGCTCGAGTCCGCGATGCTGAGGGCCGGACTCGACTCAGCAGCGCTGGCAGCACTCGCCAGCGTGGACGTGAAGACCGTCAACCGCTGGCTTGCCGGTCGGGTACCGCACCGCCGAACCAGGATTCGGATAGCTGAAGCACTCCAGGAGACCGAACAGACCCTATGGCCTGCGACGCGACCGGACCTGCAATCCGGCGCACCGGCCACCGCAGAGGTCATCAGCGCATATGCGCACCGGGCAGACATTCCCAGCGATCTATGGATTTCTTTGGTACACAAGGCAACCGAGCGAATTGACATTATCGGGTATGCGTACCCGTTCGTGTTCGAACTGCTGCCGAGGGCAGCCGAGATCATCGCCGCCAAGTGCCGCGCAGGATGCGAGGTCCGGCTAGGCTTCGCCGATCCGGATTGCGCTCACGTCCTGGAACGTGACGCGCTAGAGCAGATGGGCGGGACGCTCCCTGGCCGGATACGTAACGCGCTGTCGATGCTGGGACCACTTGCGGATACCCCTGGCTGCACCGTGGGACGTCACTCGACCCATCTGTATAACTCTGTGTTCCGGTTCGACTCCGAAATGATCGTCACGCCGTACCTGTTCCGGGCCCGTGGCTACCAGCACACGGCGCTGCATCTGCGCCGGTTGTCGCAGCACGGGATATTCGAGTCGTTCGCCGACCAGTTCGAACAGATATGGGGCACTGTCACCCCGTACACAACGACGCAAGGATTCGCCAATGGGCTCACGGCGTGACTACTACCGAGATCCGAACGCGCCACGGCCGAACTCGCTGAAGCCGGGAGCTTCCGCGTTGGTGACCGACGAGCACGGGCGTGTACTGATGCAGCGCCGTGGCGACTCGGGTAACTGGTCTCTGCCCGGTGGAATCATGGAAGTAGGCGAGACTCTGGAGGATTGCGCGGTTCGGGAGACCCGCGAAGAGACCGGACTGGACATAGAGATCACCGGTTTGCTCGGTATCTACACCGATCCTGAGCACGTGATCGAACACGCGGACGGTGAGGTTCGGCAAGAGTTCGCAGTGGTCTACTACGGCAGAGTGACCGGTGGGGAAATCTCCGTGTCCAATGAATCGACCTCTGTCGAATTCCTACGACTCGACGAACTCGAGACGCTGCCCGTGCACGCGACTGTCCGGCTCCGGTTGCAGCACCACGCCGAACAGCGCACGAGTCCGTATCTGGGTTGACCGCGAAACGTGCAGCCGAGAGAGATCGCTTTCTGCGGACGCGCGTTCTATGCCCTCGCGAAGCGGCCCCTACGGGGGAAGCGGCCGGGAGTCTGATCCGCAGCACGTTTGGAAACACGGGCTGGATAGCCCCTAGACGGACGAACGCCTACCGGGCTACGGCGTCTCAGGCTCCGCCCGACGGTCCAGTTCCCGATCGCGATGCCCGCGCCGGGCGGCGGCGCCCTGGATCACCAAGGCGTACAGCACCAGCACGAGCACCGGCGCGGCCAGCGGCGCCCAGGCCAAGCGCAGTGGGAGCAGAGCGGCGGCGACGGCGACCGCCGCGAAGCCGACCGCACCGGTCACCGACGGGATCGTGGTCGGCACCACGCCGTGCGGGGCGGTCACCGTCGCCGCGTTGAGCAGATAGGTAGTGGCGACCAATCCCGTTGCGGCCGAGGCGAGCACACCCGCGTCGGCAATCGCCAGCACGGCCACCGCGAGCAGTACCGCGCAGACCGCGAGCGGCCGCAGCCACCAGCCGAGCGCGACGAAGACCAGGGCCGGAATGCCGATCCACGGCTCCAACAGCGCCACCGACGCCGCCAGCAGCACCCCGGAGAGAACGGCGAGGAATCTGGTCATCGGCGCACCCGTACGGCCCTGCGGTGCTCGGGCAGCGCCCGCATGATCTGGTCCAGGCGCGCGTCCTCCGGCCACGCCACGATGTCGACGCCGACGGTGCCCATGTCCCGGTACATGGCCGCGCGCTCGAGCTGCCACATCTTGGCCAGAATCGGGTCGAGGTCCTCCCGGAACGGCGTGCCGCGCAGGACGTCCACCACGACCACTACGTGCCCGCGCTTGCGCAGGTCGATCAACGCGAGCGCGAATTGCGTGTCCAGCAGCGTGGAGAACGCCACCACGATCGCGCCGAGCGGCACCGCCGCGTGCGGCGCGAGCGTGCCGGTGGTGGGGATGTGCTCGTCGCCGACGTCGAGCACGGTGTCCACGATGCGGTAGAACTGGCGGCGTCCGATGTCCGGCCGCAGCCAGCGCGGCGCCTGGCCGAGGCAGACCACGGCGGTCCGGTCGCCCGCCTGCAGGGTCGACTGCACCACCTGCGCCGCGCCGCGCACCGACAGCTCCAGTGAATCGGTGGCCGGTCCCGGCGCCTGCTGGGAGGTGTCCACCAGCACCACGACGTCGGCGGAACGGTTGGTCAGCCGCTCGGTGACATACAACCGTCCCCGCCGCGCGCTCACCGGCCAGTTCACGATGCGCAACTGATCGCCGGGCGCGTAGGCGCGGATGTCGGCGTATTCGACGCCGGGGCCGTGCCTGCGGGTCAGGTGGGTGCCGAGCCGCTCGGGGAGTTCCGTGCGCGGCAAGCGCATGCGTTGCGGATCGGTGATCGGATACACGAACAACTGGCCCGCGGGCAGTATCGCGGTGGCGACCGCGAGCCCGGCGGGGCTCAGCGCGGAAACCCGTACCGACACCGGGTAGCGCCCCCACCGGCCCGCTGAGAGGGCCAGGCGCAACCCGGCGGGCGCGACTCCGGAATCGCTGGCCTCTTCGACCTGCATCCCCAGCCCCGCCGAGCTCTGCGGTTTCAGGCGCAGCAGCGCGTGCCCCTTCTCGACGAAGGCGGCGACGGTGAGCGTCACCTCCTCGGTCTCGAAACAGCGCAGCGTGCCGCCGCCGTCGACCTGGATC
The DNA here is from genome assembly GCF_053602135.1 of Nocardia sp. NPDC004573. Lineage (NCBI taxonomy): Bacteria > Bacillati > Actinomycetota > Actinomycetes > Mycobacteriales > Nocardiaceae > Nocardia > Nocardia sp. NPDC004573. Next base: position 135,926 of record NZ_JBSGDA010000014.1, on the reverse strand, counting down.
CGGGTGGAGGACTGCTGCCACGGCGCGGTGGCCAGCACGCCGAGCAGCGGCGCGGCGAAGACCAGCAGCTGCCACCTGCCGAGGACCACCGCGAGCACCAGGGCCGCCGCGGCGCACCCCGCGAGCATGAAGACCAGCGGGGCGGGCCGCCACCGCAATTCGGCGTCGACCGCCGAGCTGGCGTCGCGGTGCCTCATGTCATGGTGGCGCGCGGGACCGGCAGACGGCGCAGCAGTTCGGTGATGACGTCCTCGCCGCGGATGCGGCGCACCCACATCTCCGGCCGCAGCGTGATCCGGTGCGCCATGGCCGGGATCGCCAGCGCCTTCACGTCCTCGGGGATCACGTAGTCGCGGCCGAGCAGCAGCGCCCGAGCCCGGGACATCTGCACCAGGTCGAGTTCCGCGCGCGGGCTCGCGCCGACCTCGACCTGGGGGTGCCCCCTGGTGGCCGACGCCAGCGCGACGACGTAGCTCACCACGTCTGGGTGCACGGTCACGTATTCGACGGATTGCCGCATCTCCAGCAGCCCGTTCGCGTCCACGACCTGGTTGACCTGCGGCTGTTGCGCGCCGCGTTCCAGCCTGCGGCGGATCATCTGCGTCTCGTCGCGCTCGGACAGGTACCCCAGCCGCAGCTGGATGGCGAACCGGTCGAGCTGGGCTTCCGGCAGCGGATAGGTGCCCTCGTACTCGATCGGGTTGTCGGTGGCCAGCACGATGAACGGTTGCGGCAGCAGCAACGTCTCGCCGTCGATGCTGACCTGCCCCTCCGCCATCGCCTCCAGCAGCGCGGCCTGCGTCTTCGGCGGGGTGCGGTTCACCTCGTCGGCCAGCAGCACGTTGGTGAACACCGGCCCGCGCCGGAAGGTGAACCGGCCGGAGGACATGTCGTAGATCGTCGACCCCAGCAGGTCGGCGGGCAGTAGATCGGGCGTGAACTGCACCCGGGTGAACTGCAGCCCGAGCGCGGCCGCGAACGATCTCGCGATCAGCGTCTTGCCGAGGCCGGGTAAGTCCTCGATCAGCACGTGCCCACCGGACAGCACGGCGATCATGATCAACTGCAACTCGTCCTGCTTGCCGACCACGACCCGGGACAGCTCCCGGAGCACGGCCTCACTGCGCTGGATGGTCACGTCCATCGGCATGGTCATGTGTGTACCCGCACTTGCCTCAACCCATTTCACATTCTCTGCAGGCGGCTCAGGATCTCGTCCAGCGCCGCACGTCCCGGTGCCCTGCCGGTCTGATCACGCAGGGCCGAGTTGGCCGGGTCCACCCAGCGCCACAGCTCGGGCCCGAACTGGTGGATACCCGCTGCCTCGACCGCTCTGCGGTTCTTCGCCACCCGCTGTCCGCTGGACAGCTCGAACTCCTTGGCCAGCAGCGGACGCAGGTGCCGGTCCCAATCGGCACGGCTGCCGTCCGCGCGGTCCGCGAGCATCTGCGCCCTGGCGTGCCAGCGTTGCAGCATCTCCGCCGGCCCGTTCTCCATGTCCTCGACCTCGTCGTCCGCGGCCTCCGAGCGCTCGAACAGCGACCAGACCAGCCAGACCAGTGCCACCGCCACCGGGATCCCGGCGACGACCAGCAGCAATCCGCGGGCGCGCTCGACGGCGACCAGCTCGACCAGCGCGATGACGATCACGGCGATGATCACCACCCCCATCCGATTCACGCGAGGTCCTCTCTCGCCCGTCCGGTCACGCGGGCACCTCCCCTTGCAGATCGGCGAGCACGATGCGCAACAGTTGCTCGGCCCGCATCCGTTGCCATTCGAGCATGGCGTGCGGGCTGAACCTGGCCTCCTCGAAGAGAGCGACCAGCTCGCGGGCGGACGCGTCGTGCAGCGCGCCGCGTTCGAACGCGCGGGCAAGCACTTCCATCGGGGTGTCCGAGACGAGTGGTGCGGCGGCGCGGTCGGAGGCGAGACCGCGCTCCATCGCGACGTAGCAGGCGATGATCGCGGTGCGCGGGTCCTGACCCGGAGCGTTCATCGCGGCCAGACCCATCTCGGCCGCGCGGGCCAGCGAATCCGCCACGGTGGGCGCCGCCGCGACCGTCTGCGCGGGCACGGGAGCGGGCTTGCGCCGGGTCGACACCGCGACCACGACCAGACCGCTCATCGCCACCGTCACCAAGCCCGCGGCCGCGATTCCGGCGAGGACCAGCGCTGTCCCGGTCAACTCCGCCGACCTCGGGTCGGATTCGGCGGACGGTGGCGTCCCGTGCTCTGGCGGCGTGCCCGTGGTGGTGGCGGGCGCCGCAGGGCGCGCGGGCTCGCTCGACCTGCTCGCGCCGAGGAAGTAGATCGCCGCCGCGGCCGCGAACAGCACGCCGAGCAGCGCGAGCGCGCCCAGCAGCGCGAGGCCGACACGCCCGAGACGCCACTGCGTGCGCTCCTCCTCCCGCTCCGGCTCCGGCATGGCCAGTGGCAAACGGTGCTGACTGGCGATCACCCCGGCCAGCAGGATCACGATGGACACGGTGAGCAGCACCGGCATGAGCGCGACCGACAGGGCGGACGGTGCGTGCCTGCGCGACTCGGTTTCGGTAATTCCTGGGATGTATCCGTGCAGGGCGATGGCGGCAAAAGCCAGCAGCGTGATCAGGACGATCACGCGCGATATCGGCGCTCGCGCCCGGGCCACTGGTTACCACCAAATCTGAGTACTGCACAAAACAGCCACATAGTTACATGCCGGGCGGTCCGCTCGGGATGGAATGGAATACTTCGGAGTCTCTCCTCTTAAAGCGCAGCTGTGCGGGAAGTCGACCGGCCGTCCATCATGGCGGCGACTAGCCGGTGATATCGGACGAGGACTGGGACAATTCACAAAGCCGGCTCGCCAAACGTGAGATATCCGGCACTTCCGCGACGTCTCGCACGAGCGCGGCGAGCGGCGCGGACGCGACGACGGTGAGCTCCCGATCGCTGTCGTAGAGAACATCGACCACGTTCACGAAACGCATCGCCCAGTCGGGCGGAACTTCATACAGCCGTGGCACTTCCCGGATTTCCCAGCGCGGAAATCGTTGGGCCAGCGCAACATAATCCGGTGCGGAAGTTGGGACTCCACACAATGCGGCGAAGTCGATGACGAGAGCACCGTCGTCTCCGGCAATGGCGTGCAATCTACGGGCACCGAGGAAAATCTCGGCCGACGCTTCGTTGTCGCGTTGGGACGCAGCGATTTTTCCCGTGCCGACAGCGGCCGCCGAGCGCGCCACGACGTATCGTCCGGCGGCGAATCCGGAGCGGACGGCGCACGCGCCGAGGGAGCGATAGTCGATCGCGCCGTCGACCGGCACCACGTCCATGTGCGCGAGAATCCGGTCTATCGTCGGCAGGAACCGGTCGTGGAACAGCGGATTCGGCAGCAGGCCTTCCGGCGGGTAGTTCGAGGTCACCACGAGCGTGACGCGGCGGGCGAACAGCGCGTCGAGCAGCCGTGCGAGCAGCATCGCGTCGCCGATGTCGTGCACGTGGAATTCGTCGAAGCAGATCAGCACGGCATCGCCGAGCAGCGCGTCCACCGCGGCATCGATGGAGCCGGACGCGTGTGCCGTGGCGTGTAATTCGGCGAAGAATGGATGGAAGTGGTAGCGCCGCTTGCGTTCGGACGCCACCGAGGCGAAGAACCGGTTCATGAGCATCGTTTTGCCGCGTCCGGGTCTGCCGTGCAGATAGACGCCCCGATGACGCCGGACCGGGCGACCGCGCCGATCGACCAACTCGCGCAACCGCGCCGCCGCCCGCGCCTGATCGGAATCCCACCGGATGACATCGGGTTCCATGACACCTCCTGAGTCCTCTACATTTGTAGAGGACCGGCCACCCGGCCGCCAGGAAGGGTGATGATGTCCACAGGCGACCGGCGCGTGCTCCTCATCGACACGGCCATCGAACTGATCGCGACCAAGGGCCTGCGCGCGCTCACCCACCGCGCGCTGGACACCGAACTGGCCCTGCCCCTGGGATCGACCTCGTACTACTTCCGCACCAAACGCGCGCTCATCGAGGCCGTCGTGGACCGGATCACCGACCGATCCCGGGCGGATTTCGCCGCCGCCGCGCTCGCGCCCTCCTCCGCCACCGCGCCGGAATCGGCCGCTGAGGCCATCGCCGCCCGGCTCGACCGGCTGCTGGCCGACCGGCGCGCGCATCTGATCGCCCGCCATGCCCTGCTGGTCGATCTGCTCGACGATCGCGACCTGCATCCCCGGCTGGCGCACAGTCTGTTCTCGGTCGACCGCGCCCGGGAGCTCTTCCACGCCATGGGCGCATCCGACCCGCGGACCCGGGCGGAGGACTTCGTCGCCGTCGTCGAGGGAGCCGTCTTCGACCGCTTCGCGGGCATCCGCACCGCCTTGCGCCCCGGCACGCCGGAGAGTGTGCGGCAATTGGCCCGCATCCTCACCGCACACCTGAACGCGTGACCGCCGCGCTCAGTCCGGCCAGCCGCGCTGGCTGTAGGTCACGCCGTCGAGAAAGCCGCGGATGCCCGCGGCCGGGTACGGGATGAGTGTTTCCGGCAGGTTCGCCAGGGGGAACCAGCGCAATTCGTACGACTTGTCGGGCTCGCGGTTGACCGGCTCGCCCGACCAGCGGCGGGTCTCGAAGAACAACCCGATCCGCGCCTCCCGCCCGGTATCGACCACGTGCGCGGAGTGGACGTGCCGCAGATCCGCCGGGGCGATCACCACACCGACCTCCTCGCAGGCTTCGCGGGCGGCCGCGGCGAGCGCCGACTCCCCCGCCTCCAGCTTTCCGGCCGGCAGGTGCCACAGCCCGTCGAACTCGTCCGCACTGCGCCGCCTGCTCAGCAACACCTCCGCGCCGCGCAGCAACAGCACGTGCACGTCCACCAGATGCCGGTCCACCACCGACCCCAACCTACGCCTCGGCGACTCCCACCCATCGTCCGCGCGCGGGCGACACCGAACCGATCAGCCGGTGGTGAGCACCAAGCCGGAGGTTGGGACGCCGGTGCCCGCCGTGACCAGGATGTTGGTCAGGTCGGAGACCGGATTGACCGAGGTACCCCGGATCTGGCGCACAGCCTCGGCGATGCCGTTCATCCCGTGGATGTACGCCTCACCGAGTTGGCCGCCGTGGGTGTTGAGCGGCAGCCGGCCGCCGACCTCGATGGCGCCCCCGGCGATGAAGTCCTTCGCCTCGCCCCGGCCACAGAACCCGAGTTCCTCCAGTTGCATGAGGACGAACGGGGTGAAGTGGTCGTAGAGGATGGCGGCCTGCATGTCCTGCGGACGCAATCCGCTCTGCGCCCACAGCTGCTCGCCGACCAGCCCCATCTCCGGAAGACCGGTCATGGCGTCGCGGTAGTAGCTGGTCATCACGTACTGGTCGGCCCCGGAACCCTGCGCGGCCGCGGCGATCACGGCGGGACGCTGCGGCAGATCGCGGGCCCGCTGCACGCTGGTGACCACGATCGCGACGCCGCCGTCGGACTCCTGGCAGCAGTCCAGCAGATGCAGCGGCTCGGCGATCCAGCGGGAGTTCTGGTGATCCTCCAGAGTGATCGGCTTGCCGTAGAAGAAGGCGGCCGGGTTCACCGCGGCGTGTTTGCGGTCGGCCACGGCCACCCGGCCGAAGTCTTCGCTGGTGGCGCCGTAGACATGCATGTAGCGGCGGGCGACCATCGCGACCTGCGCGGCCGGCGTCCCCAGCCCCTGGGGGTAGGACCAGCCCGCGTCGATGCCCGACGACGTGGGCGCGGTGGCCAGCGCCGTGGAGAACTGCCCGAACCGCGACACCGACCGCTCGTTGAACGCGCGATAGGCCACGACCACGTCGGCGATGCCGGTGGCCACCGCCATGGCGGCCTGCTGGATGGTGGCGCACGCCGCGCCGCCGCCGTACCCGATGTGGCTGAAGAACTTCAACTGCGGAATGCCGACCGCCCTGGCGACCGCGGCCTGGGTGTTGGTGTCCATGGTGAAGGTGGTCAGGCCGTCCACGTCGGCGGGCGTCAGGCCCGCGTCGGCCAACGCGGCCGTGACCGCCTCGGCGGCCAAACGCAGTTCGCTGCGCCCTGAGTCCTTGGAGAAGTCCGTGGCGCCGATGCCGACGACGGCGGCCCGGCCGGAGATCCGCTGATCAGACATCAGCCCTCCGCAACGCGATGACGGCCGTGGCCGTGATGTGGTCGCCGAGGCTGTCCGTACCGACCACGGCGATGTGGATGTCGTCGCCCTCCAGCGCGGTCACCGTGCCGGTGAGCGTCAGCGTGTCGCCTGCGTACAGCGGCACGCCCAAGCGCAGCGCGATCGACTTGACGATCGCGCGCGGGCCCGCCCAATCGGTGACGAACCGCTGCACCAAACCGGTGTCGGTGAGGATGTTGACGAAGATGTCCTTCGAGCCGCGGGCGACGGCCTTGTCCCGATCGTGATGCACGTCCTGGAAGTCCCTGGTGGCCAGGGCGGTACTGATCACGAAAGTGGGATCGGCGTGGATCACCAGCTCCGGCAGCACCGTGCCGACGCGCACGGCGTCCGGTTCGACGGCCGCGGTCATGCGACCACCTGCCAGACCGGCAGGACCGCCTCGTCGTCGAGCTTCTCGAAGCCCACCTCCACCGGCAGGCCGACCCGCACCTCGGCGGGGTCGATGCCGCGCAGTTCACCGAGCATGCGCACGCCCTCCTCCAATTCGACCAGCGCCACCACGAACGGCAGCTGCCGTCCCGGCACCTTCGGCGCGTGATGCACGACGTAACTGAACACGGTGCCGCGCCCGGAGGCGACGATGTAGTCGGTCGGTTTCGACTTGTCCTGCCAGATGGCGGGAATCGGCGGATGCCGCAGCGATCCGTCCGGCAGCCGCTGGATACGCAGCTCACCGGCCTTGGTTCCGTCCCAGAAGAATTCGGTGTCCCAGGAGACCAGCGGCTTGACCCGCTCGCCTGCTTCGGGTTTCGGCGCCGCGGTGCCGGGAGCGAATTTCAGCAGCCGGAACAGCATCTCGGCGACCACCTCGTCACCGACCCGCCAGCTGGTCTGGAAGGTGACGAACCATCCCTCGCCCAGCGCGGTGCGCTTCGGGCCGCGGATATCCGACAGCGTGCTGGTGACCGAGACCTGCTCGCCGACGTTGAGATAGCGGTGGTAAGTCTGCTGACAGTCCGTGGCTACCACGGAGGTGTACCCCGCGGCGTCGAGCAGCTCGGTGGCCGCCCCCATCGGGTCGTCGGCGGGCCGGGAGCCCCCGAGCCCGAACATGGTCCACACCTGAGCCATGGCGGGTGGCGCGACGATGCCGGGATGTCCCGCCGCACGCGCCGCCTGCTCGTCGACGTAGATCGGGTTGGCATCGCCCAGCGCCTCGACCCAGTTGTTGATCATCGGCTGGTTCACCGGATCGCGCCCGACACGGGGCGCGCACTCACCCGCCGCCTGGATCGCCCGGGCTGCGTCGAGAATCGCTTCCGGAGTAGTGGTTTCCGGCACGCGCGGCTCCTTCATCGGTTATCGGGGTACTCGCGGCAGCCGCAGTCCGGACGAGGCGACCAGCTCGCGCATCACTTCGTTGACGCCACCGCCGAAGGTGACCACGAGGTTCTGCTTGGTCCTGCGGTCCAGCCAGGTCAGCAGCTCGCCGGTGGCCGGGTCGGCCGGGTCGCCGTAGCGGCCGACGATCTCCTCGGCGAGTCTGCCCGCCTCCTGGAGCGATTCGGTGGAGTAGACCTTGGTGGCGGACGCGTCGGCGATCACCTGGGCCTGGTCGCCGTCCACCGTCCCGGCGGCGGGAGCGCCGGGCCCGGAGGCGGTAGCGGAGCGTGACCACGCAGGGCCCTGCGACCGCCGCCCATCAGACGCCGCGACCTGCCAGTTCAGCAGTTCGTTCAACCGGACCATGGCGTGGATGCGGCCCAGCGCGCGCCGCACGTCCAGTTCGGCGAGCACGCCGCGCGGTTGCGCCCAGTCGCGCACCCGGTCGTAGAGCTGTTCGATCTTGCCCGACGGACCGAGGCTCACCCGCTCGTGGTTGAGCTGCGTCGTGATCAGCTTCCAGCCCCGGTTCTCCTCGCCGACCAGCATGCTCGCCGGGACGCGCACGTCGTCGAAATAGGTGGCGTTGGTGTGGTGGGCCCCGTCGCAGGTGATGATCGGCGTCCAGGAGTAACCGGGATCGGTGGTGTCCACGATCAGGATCGTGATGCCGCGGTGGCGCGACTCGGTGGAGCCGGTGCGGCAGGCCAGCCAGATGAAGTCGGCTTCGTGCGCGCCCGTGGTGAAGATCTTCTGGCCGTTGACGATCCAGTCCCCTGACTCGTCGCGCACCGCCGAGGTGCGCAGCGCGGCCAGGTCGGTGCCCGCCTCCGGTTCGGAATAGCCGATCGCGAAATGGATGTCTCCGGCGAGGATTCCGGGCAGGAACCGCTGCTTCTGCTCGTCCGTGCCGAACTGCTGCAACGTGGGTCCGACAGTCAACAGCGTCACCAGCGGCAGCGGAACGTCGGCGCGGACCGCCTCGTTGAAGAAGATCTGCTGCTCGACCGGCCCGAAGCCCTGGCCGCCGTATTCCTTGGGCCAGCCGACGCCGAGCCAGCCGTCGCGGCCCATCCGGCGCACCACGGCGCGGTAGGCGTCGCCGTGCCGGTTCACCGCCATCTCCGCCTCCTCGTCGGGAGTCACGAGATCGGCGAAGTAGGAGCGCAGTTCGTCGCGCAGCCGGCGTTGCTCGATGGTCAGGTCGATGAACATCTGGCCCCCAATCGGTCGAGCCGGAACGACGCGCCGCCGAGCCAGCGAGCGATGTCCTTGGCTTGTGAGTAGTAGCGGTGCATCGGGTGGGTCACGTCGACGCCGAGGCCGCCGTGCAGGTGGTGACACTTCTGCATGGCCGCGGGCAATTCCCCGGCGACCGTGTAGGCCAGGATCTCCAGGTCGTCGTCGGTGCGCTCGCGATGCTCCTGGCTCGCATCCTCCTGCGCCAGAGCCCAATTGGCGGAGATGGCGGCGACGTGCAGGGTGCGCGACACGACGTACAGATCCGCGATCTGCTGGGCTACCGCCTGGAACTCCGCCAGCGGCCTGCCGAACTGATGACGGGTGCGCAGATGCTCGGCGGTGAGCGTTATCGCCCCCTTGAGCAAGCCATCGGCAACCGAGCCGATCGAGGCGACCGCCAGCCGGTGCAGGTCGGCGAGCCCGACCGGCCACAGCTGGTCGGCAGGGATCTCCACCTCCTCCAGGCGCACCGTGCACTCGGGGATGCCGCCGGAGACCGGCGTCGGCGTCCGGGTGAGCCCGTCGGCCTGAGCGTCCACGACGGCGATGCCCGCGTTGGTCGGCACGAGCAACCAGCTCGCCTCCTCGGCGTACGGCACGGCGACCTTGTGGCCCGTGACGCGCACCGTGCCGCCGTCGACGATCGCGGTCGTCTCCGGCTTGACGGTGAAAGGTGCCGCCGGTTCGCTCAGCGCCGCGGTGAGCACGGCGCCTTCGGCGACCCCGGGCAACACGAGCTCCTGCACGCGCTCCGGCGCGCAGGCCACCACGGGCAACACGCCGAAGCCCAGCGTCGGCAACGCGGGCACCGCCACCGCGTCGGTGGCCAGCTCGGTGAGCAGCGCCGACACCTCCAGCAGCCCCATGCCGTCCCCGCCGTACCGCTCCGGCAGCGCGACCACGAGCAAGCCGGAGTCGGCCAGCTTCGGCCACAACCGCATGTCGCGCGCCGGTTCACGTTCCAGCAAGCTCACGACGACCTCGGCCACGGCGTCCTGGCCCTCGTCCCTGGTGAAGTCCACGCTTGTCTCCCGATCGACTGTAGGGCTAGCTGTCCGCGTCACGGGGCAGCCCCAGAATCCGCTCACCGGCCACGGTGAGCAGGATCTGCTCGGTTCCGCCCGCGATCGACAGACAGCGCGTGAGCAGGAACTCCTTGGTCACCTCGGAGTCCTGCGCGCCCAGCGGGCCCGCCGCCTCCGCGGCGAATTCGGCGACCGCTTGGCGGTGGCGCACGCCGACCAGCTTGCGAACGCTGCTCTGCGCGCCGGGGTCCCCGCCCGCCAGCATCTTCACCGCGGCGCGCTGTTCGAGCAGCAGGCCCGCGATCGCCTCCGCGACGAAACCGCCCAGCCGGTCGTTCACCAGCTCCGCGCCGGGGCCGGTGGCGGGCGACTTCGCGATCAGCTCTTCGAGCACGGGCCCGATTCCGTTGCCGCCCATGGCCACCCGCTCCGTGGAGAGGGTGGAGCGGGCGATCTTCCATCCGTTGTTGAGCGCGCCGACCACGCAGTCGTCCGGCACGAACACGTCGTCGAGGAAGACCTCGCTGAAACGCGCTTCCCCGGTGATCTGCACCAGCGGGCGCACTTCGAGCCCGGCGCTGTGCATGTCGACCAAGAAGTACGTGATGCCCCGGTGCTTGGCCGCGTCCGGGTCGGTGCGCGCCAGGCAGATCGCCCAATTCGCCTTGTCGCCCAGCGAAGTCCACACCTTCTGACCGCGCAGCACCCAGCCGCCGTCCACTTTCTTCGCGGTGGTGCGCAACGCCGCCAGGTCGGAGCCCGCTTCCGGCTCGCTGAACAGCTGGCACCAGACCACCTCGCCGCGCAAGGTCGGCCAAGCGAAGCGCTCGATCTGCGCCGGCGTCCCGTGCTGCAACAACGTCGGAATCGCCCAGCCTCCGATGGCCAGGTCGGGCGCGGTGAGCCCGGCGCGGCGCAGTTCCTCGGAGATCACCAGGCCGGTCATCGGGTCCGCGGCGCGCCCGTACGGGCGCGGCCAATGCGGCATGACCAGGCCGGCTTCGACCAGCGCGGCGCGCTGCCGGTCGGCGGGCAGCGCCGCGATCCGTGCGACGTCGGCCGCCAGTTCGTGCGCGCGATCGCCGTCCACGGCGGCCACGCCTTCTTCGGCGAAGACCCGGTCGGCGCCGGTGGTGCGCCGCAGCCCCCGGCGGGTCAGCTCGGTGACCCGGGCTCGCCAGCGCGCCGAACCGCCGAGCAGCTGGCGCAGCGCCGCCGCCCGGCGCAGATACAGGTGCGCGTCGTGTTCCCAGGTGAAGCCGATACCGCCGAGCACCTGGATGCAGTCCTTGGCGGTCTCGACCGCGGCGTCCAGAGCGATCGCTGCCGCGATGGCGGCGGCGATCGGCAGCTCGGCGCCGCCGTCGTCCACGGCGGCCGCGGTGTCGGCCGCCACGGCGCGGATGAGCTCGGTGCGGCACAGCATCCAGGCGCAGATGTGTTTGACCGCCTGGAACGAACCGATCTTGCGGCCGAACTGCTCGCGCACCTTGGCGTACTCGACCGCGGTCTCCAGGCACCAGCCCGCGAGACCGGACAGTTCGGCGGCGACCAGCGCGATGAGCAGATCCCCGGCGGCGTGCGGCGCGACGAACACGCGTTCGGCGGGCACGCGCAGGTCGGCGCAGTGCACCCGCGCCAGCGGCGTGCTCTGGTCCAGCGGCGAGAGCGCCTCCACCCGTAGGCCTGCGGCGTCTGGCGGCACCAGGCACCAGCGCTGCCCCTGAGGTTGGTCGATCGGCAGCAGCACGGCGGTCCCCGGCGCGGCGCCAAGCACGGAATCCCAGGTACCCGCGAGCAACACCCCATCGCTTGCGGCGGGTACGCTCACCGTCGAACCGACGACGAAGTCGAGTGCGACACCGCACGGCAGGTCCTCGTCGAGTTGCCCGGCGGTGATCAGATTGGCCAAAGCCGTTGCGAGCACCGGGCCGCCGACCAAGTCGTGCGCCGCCTGCTCCACCAGCACGGCCAGATCGGCGACCGACCCGCCCGCACCGCCCGCGTCCTCGGCGACCGCGACCCGGAAGATCCCGATCTCGGCCAGCGCGGGCCAGTAGGCGCGCCAGAAGTCGGCCGCACCGGTCCGCATTGTTGCAATTGGACGGACCGACGCAGCCCATCCGCGCATCGACTCCTGGACGGCTTTATGCTCGTCAGTGGTGGCGATGGTCACACTCCATACCGCCTTTCCGGCGTGACTCCCACACCTAGAACATGTTCTAATATCCTAGCCGGGCGGAAGTCAAGAGACCATCGCCGCCGCGGCCACACCGCGCACGCAGCCGACGAAACGACGTTTCCGGAAAGGACTTTCATCAATGGCCAGTCCGTCCCGATCGCAGCCAGCCGACCCGAGCGCGGCCCGGCCCGCGGCCACGGTCACCACGCTCAGCGAGGACGAGCTGAGCTCGGCGGCGCAGCGCGAACGGCGCAAGCGGATCCTGGACGCGACCTTGGCGCTCGCGTCCAAGGGCGGCTACGACGCGGTCCAGATGCGCGCGGTGGCCGAACGCGCCGACGTCGCCGTCGGCACGCTGTACCGCTACTTTCCGTCGAAGGTGCACCTGCTGGTCTCGGCGCTGTCGCGCGAGTTCGAGCAGATCGAGGGCAAACGCAAGCCGCTTGCCGGACAGTCTCCGCAGGAGCGCATGCACCTGCTGCTCACCCAGATCACCCGGATGATGCAGCGCGATCCGCTGCTCACCGAGGCCATGACCAGGGCGTTCATGTTCGCCGACGCCTCGGCCGCCGCCGAGGTGGACCGCGTCGGCAAGGTCATGGACCGCGTCTTCGCCCGCGCCATGAACGACGGCGAGCCGACCGAGCGCCAACTGGCCATCGCCCGGGTGATCAGCGACGTGTGGCTGTCGAATCTGGTCGCCTGGCTCACCCGGCGCGCCTCGGCCACCGATGTCACCGAACGCCTGGAACTGACCGTCGACCTGCTACTGGGCGAGCGCAACCAGTAAGCTCTAGGCGGATCTCTCAGCGCACATCGAGTGATTTCGGCGCCCGGTCACCGCGCCGGGCCCGAAGGGCTCGCGTGCTGCGACGAAGCTCACCTACCCGGATCCCGTTGGCGTCAGCTGGGCAGATCCAGCGGACACCGGTTCAGCTCGTGCGTTATGGTGCGCACGCGGACCGGTGTGTTGCTGTGCGGCAAATTCAACCCAGTATTGTTTTGCCCGCCCCTGAAAAAACTCCTCCGATCACTAGGTTGGATGCGTGAGCGCACAGGATCTGCCACTGGAACTTCGCCGTGCACTGTCGACGGTCGCGCGCGTGCCACGGCTGCTGGTCGCATCGGACTACGACGGGACACTCGCGCCCATCGTGTCCGACCCGGCCAAAGCCTTCCCCCATCGGGAATCGGTGAGCGCGTTACGAGCCCTTGCCGGCCTGACCGGGACCACCGCCGCCGTGATCTCCGGCCGCGCGCTGCGAGATCTCGCGGCGCTGTCGCGCCTGCCCGTCGAGGTGCAACTCATCGGCAGCCACGGCTCGGAATTCGACGTCGGCTTCGTGCACGCGATCGACAACGACGCCAAGCATCTGCTCCAAGAGGTGCAGACCGCCCTGAACCAGATCGCCTCGGACAATCCGGGCGTCACCGTCGAGATCAAGCCGGCCAGCGTCGCGCTGCACGTGCGCAACGCCAGCCCGGAGATCGGTCATCGCGCGCTGTCGCAGGTCCGGCTCGGCCCGGCCTGCTGGTTCGGCGTGCAGGTCACCGAGGGCAAGGCGGTCATCGAACTGGCCGTGGTGCAGACCGACAAGGGCACGGCTCTGGACACCGTCCGGCATCAGGCGGGGGCGTCGGCCGCGGTGTTCTTCGGTGACGACGTCACCGACGAGAAGGCGTTCCGCGTGCTGTCGGGGCCCGATGTCGGCATCAAGGTCGGCGACGGCGAGAGCCTGGCCAAGTTCCGGGTGGACAGCACCGAGGCCGTGGCCCGCGCGCTGGCCTACCTGCTGGAGGAGCGCCGGACCTGGCTGGCAGGCGCGAGCGCGCCGCGCATCGAGCGGCTGACCATGCTGGCCAGCCCGCGCTCGGTCGCGCTGCTCACCCCGGACGCCACGGTGACGTGGTTCTGCCACCCCGAACCGGACTCCGCCGCGGTGTTCGCGCACCTGCTCGGCGGCCCGCAGGGCGGTCACTTCACCATCGAGCCCGAACGGCCGGGCCTGCCGCTCTCGCAACGCTACGTCGACGGCACGATGACCGTGGAGACCCGCTGGGCCAAGTTGCAGGTCACCGATTACCTGCCGCACGACGTGGCGCCCACCCGCACCGATCTCACCAGGGTGATCACCGGTGACGCGAAGGCCGTGATCACCTTCGCTCCCCGGCCGGAGTTCGGCCAGGTGCCGGTGAACCTCGAAGCGCAGGAGGGCGGGCTGCGCGTGTACGGCACCAACGACCCGATCGTGCTGCGCTCCCCCGGCGTGCATTGGGAGATCGTCTCGGACGGCACCCACGAATCGGCCCGGGCCGTGGTGGACCCGTCCAAGGGCCCCGTCGTGCTCGAACTACGCTGCGGCACGGCCGATCTCGATCCCGCCGCGACCGGTGAGACGGAGCGGCGGCGGGCGGCGGAGCGGTACTGGTCGGAGTGGGCCGCGACGCTCACGCTGCCCCCGCTCAAGCCCGACCTGATGAAGCGCTCCGCGCTCACCCTGCGCGGCCTGGTGCACGCGCCGTCCGGTTCGATCCTCGCGGCCGCGACCACCTCGCTGCCGGAGGACATCGGCGGCGTGCGCAACTGGGACTACCGCTACTGCTGGCTGCGCGACGCGGCGCTGACCGCGCAGGCGCTGGTCTCGCTGGGCTCGCTCGCCGAGGCCGAGGACTACCTCGGCTGGGTGCACCGGGTGCTGGAGACGTTGCCCGGCCCCGAGCGCCTGCACCCGCTGTACACGCTGTACGGCGAGACGCTGCCGCCGGAGGCCTCGATCGACCAGCTGCCCGGCTACGCGGGCTCGCGCCCGGTGCGCGTCGGCAACGCGGCGAACATGCAGGTGCAGCTGGACGTCTTCGGTCCGATCGTCGACCTCATCGCCACCCTGGCGCACGCCAGGGAGCTGCGCGGCGTCACCGATCCGGCGGGCGTGCTCCCCGACGCCGACTGGGAGCTGGTCTGCGCCATGGTCGCGGCCGTGCAGCGGCGCTGGCAGGAGCCCGACCACGGCATCTGGGAGATCCGCGGCAACCCGCGCCACCACGTGTACTCGAAGGTGATGGGCTGGCTGACCGTCGACCGGGCGCTGACCCTGGCGCAGAAGTTCGACCGTGAGGTCGATCCGGCCTGGTCGGTGCTGCGCGACACCATCGCCGACGAGGTGAAGGCGAAGGGCTGGAACGACGAGGTCCAGTCCTACACCGCGGCCTACGACGGCACCGACCTGGACGCGGCGACGCTGCACATCGGGTTGAGCGGCCTGATCGACCCGTCCGACCCGCGCTTCGCGGCGACTGTCGTGGCGACCGAGGCCGAGCTGCGCAGCGGGTCGACGGTGTACCGCTACCACCACGACGACGGTCTGCCCGGCGGCGAAGGCGGATTCCATCTGTGCGCCGCCTGGCTGGTCGAGGCGTACCTGCTGATCGGGAAGCGCTCCGACGCCGAAGCGCTGTTCGCGCAGCTGGTCGACGTGGCCGGCCCGACCGGGCTGCTCAGCGAGGAGTACGACCCGGTGGCCGAGCGCTCGCTGGGCAACCACCCGCAGGCCTACAGCCATCTGGGTCTGTTGCGCTGCGCGCAGTTGCTCGGACAACCGGTGGAGGCCGCGCTGGTCTGACAGCGCGTATCGAGCCGAGGGCCCGCGAACGAGGAATCGTTCCCGGGCCCTTCGCATTCCGTTCTTTCGCGGGGCTTCGCGGCTCGCGCCTCGACGTCCCCTGCTAGAGTTAAACGGGAACGATTTCCATTATGATCTAGAGCACTGCCAGGAGTACCCCCACGTGAGAACCGGATTTGCCATCTGCGCAGGCATCGCTGTGGGGGTCGCCTCCGCCCTGACGCTGACCGCCTGCGGCGGATCGAACGACGACGGACGGCCCACCGTCGTAGCCTCCACCGACGTATGGGGCGACATCGCCGCCGCCGTCGCAGGCCCCGACGCCGCCGTCCGGTCGCTGATCACCGATCCGTCCGCCGACCCGCACTCCCACGAGACCTCCGCCGTCGAGTCGGCCGCGCTCAGCGATGCCGACCTCGTGGTCTACAACGGCGGCGGCTACGACGAGTTCGCGGAGAAAGCGGTGGCGGGCACGAACAAGCGCACCGTGGACGCGTTCTCCGTGCGCGTCGACCAGAGCGACGACAACGAGCACGTCTGGTACGACGTGCGCACCGTCGACGTGGTCGCCGACCGGATCGCCGCCCAGCTCGGCGAACTGGACCCGGACAAGGCCGCGGCCTACGCCGAGCGCGCCGCGACCTTCAAACACCGGCTCGCCGCGGTCGCCGCCATCACCGGCAAGCTCGCCGCCGAACACCCGAAGACGCCGGTGCTGCAGACCGAACCGCTCGCGCACTACCTGGTGGCCGCCACCGGCGCCGAGGACCTGACTCCCCACGAGTTCCAGGAAGCCGTCGAGCAGGAGACCGACCCGGCGCCCGCGGCCGTCGCGGCGACCCAGGATCTGCTCACGGGCAAACGGGTCCGCGCGCTGATCTACAACGTGCAGACCGAGGACAAGATCACCAAGGACCTGCGCGGCACCGCGCAGAACACGGGCGTCACCATCGTCGAGGTGACCGAGACCCTGCCCGAAGGCGTGGATTACATTCAGTGGCAGACGAAGAACGCGCAGGCGCTGGCCGCCGCGCTGGGCTGAGCAGATGACCGAGGGAGCCGCGCTGACCGAGCACACCGACGGGGTGGACCGGCGGCAATCGAACAGCGGCGGCGACTCGGCCGCAGTGCGGCTGGAGGCGGCCCGCCTCTCGTTCGGGGACCGAACATTGTGGGACGGGCTGGATCTCACCGTCGCGCCGGGCGAATTCGTCGCCGTACTCGGCCCGAACGGGTCGGGCAAGACCTCGCTGCTGAAGGTGCTGCTCGGCCAAGTCGGCTTGAGTTCCGGCACGGCGCGGATCGCGGGATCGCCCGCGCGCGCGGGCAATCACGACATCGGTTATGTGCCGCAGCAGAAGACGATCGACGCCGGGGTGCAGTTGCGCGGCGTCGACCTCGTCGGGCTCGGCGTCGACGGGCATCGCTGGGGGCTGGGCCTGCGCTCGCGCGCCGAGCGCAAGCGCAAGGTGGCCGCGGCCATCGCCGACGTCGGAGCGGAACACTTCGCCCACGCGCCGCTGGAATCGATGTCCGGCGGCGAGCAGCAGCGCCTGCGGGTGGCGCAGGCGCTGGTCGGCGATCCGAAGGTGCTGCTGTGCGACGAACCGTTGCTCAGCCTGGACCTGGCGAATCAGCGATTGGTCGCCGAACTGATCGATCGCCGAAGGCGCACCCACGACACCGCGGTGCTGTTCGTGACGCACGAGATCAATCCGATTCTGCCGCTGGTGGATCGGGTGCTCTACCTGGTCGACGGCAGGTTCCGGATCGGGACGCCGGAGCAGGTGATGACTTCGGCGGTGCTGTCGGAGCTGTACCGCACCCAGGTGGACGTCCTGCGGGTACGCGGGCGTCTGGTGGTCGTCGGCACCGGCGACACCATGGACGCGCTCGGCACCGCGGGCGGTCACTGTCACGGCCCGGCCGGTGACGAATTCCCGCACGGCGACTCGGCCTCCGCCTGGGCACCGGCGGACGATGCCGCGACGGGGGCGTCCGCAGCAGAGCCGATACCCACCACACAGACCCCGGCGATCACCGACGCCGAGGCTGCCCCCGCGATACCGGCCGACTCCGGAACCAGCGCGCGGGGCGGCCTGTCCACAACCCACTCGGTAACCAGCGCCGCCGCCGCGGGCGACCAAACGGCTACGGCCCGGGCGTCCGCCCGCCCGATTCCACGAGCACCGTCGACCGACAACGAAACAACCGCCACCGCAACTTCGGCAGATTTCCAGACCAGCGCACGAACCGACCAAGCGACCCGCCCGGCAACCAACGGCGCCCGAACATCGGCGGTTCCACCCACCGCCGACCGCGCGAACTCGAACTGGTCGGCGAGCACCGGAGCGGCAGACGACGCGTCGCCGCCGAGCCTGGTCACCGCGGTGGCGACAGCGCCCGAATTCCCGGATGACCGTGCGGCTGACGGGGCGATCGGCTCGTTACACGGCAACGGCGCGCCGTCGGCATCTCAGGCTTCGGCGGACTCTCCGGATGGCAACGGCGACCGTCCCGCCCGGCCCACGGATCCGGAACAGAGCGGAGCACAGTCGTGACCGACAAGCTCTCCGGCGTCCTCGGCAAGATGCTCGACTTCGGCACCACGGCGAATCTGCTGTCCTACGGCTTCGTCCAGCAGGCACTGCTCGCCGCGGCGCTGCTCGGGCTGCTGTCGGGAGTAATCGGCCCGCTCATCATCAGCAGGCAGATGTCGTTCGCCGTGCACGGCACCAGCGAGCTGTCCCTGACCGGCGCCGCCGCCGCGCTGCTGGCGGGAGTCGGCGTCGGGCTAGGGGCCATCGCGGGATCGGTGGTCGCGGCGGTGTTGTTCGGCCTGCTCGGCACCCGTGCGCGCGAACGCGATTCGGTGATCGCGGTGGTGCTCTCGTTCGGTCTGGGTCTGTCGGTGCTGTTCCTGTGGCTGGGGCCCGACCGCGCGGGATCGAAATTCTCGCTGCTGACCGGCCAGGTGGTCAGCGTCGGCAACAACGGTCTCGGCCTGCTCGCCGTCTGCACCGCCGGGGTGATCGCGGTGCTCGCGTTCGTCTACCGGCCGCTGCTGTTCGCCAGCTCCGACCCGGAGGTGGCGGTGGCGCGCGGTGTTCCGGTGCGCGCGCTGTCCATCGTGTTCGCCGTGCTGCTCGGCATCACCGCGGCGTTCGGCGTGCAGATCGTCGGCGCGCTGCTGGTCCTCGCCTTGCTGATCACCCCGGCCGCCGCGGCCGCCCAGCTCACCGCGGACCCGATCCGCGCGACGCTGCTCGCCGTGGTGTTCGCGGAAGTCGCCGCCGTCGGCGGCATCCTGCTGTCGCTCGCGCCGGGCGTTCCCGTCTCGACATTCGTCACCACCATCTCGTTCCTGATCTATCTCGCCTGCCGCGTGCTCGGCGGCCGTAACCGCCGACTCGCCCGCGCCCGCTGAGCCACCGCACCGGTCCGGCCTACCGCTGCCGGCGTCGCGCCGGTCGCGCGGCTCGACGTTCGCCCGGATGTTCGGCACGCGCTCCAGAGCCGCTGAGGAGTGGGAAACCACCACCTTCCCGCTCCTCGTGCAGGTTCGACCGGCACGAGGAGCGGCGCCGCATCACGCGACGGCGGTGCCCTCGAGCTCGACCATCTGGCCGGGGACAGCCAGCCGTGTGACCCCGAGCATCGTGGTGGCCGGCGCCACCCCGGCGGCGCCCAACCGCGACGCCAGCACACCGTAGTGCGGGAACAGCAGATCGACGTCGGTGGTGTAGACGTTCAGCCGAACGAGGTTGGCGAGAGACATGCCGGCCTCGCCGAGCACGGCCTCCAGGTTGTCGAGGCTCAGCGCCAACTGCGCCGCCATATCACCGTCATGCTGGGGCTTGCCGTCGCCGCTCATCGCGGTCTGTCCGGAGCAGTACAGGGTCCGGGTGTGCCCGGACACCAGCTCGCCCTGGTTGAAACCCATTTCCGCCGCCCACGTCACCGGGTTGACCGCCGTTCGTTGCGCTCCCACATCAGCTCCCATCCATCGAGAATCCGTACACGCAACAGCCTCCCAACAAATCACGACATCCTCCGTCGTGTATTCCGGTAGGTTTTTCGGATGCGCGCCGACCGATTGGTCTCGCTGGTGCTGCTGCTGCGTCAGCGCGGTCGGTTGACCGCGGACGCGCTCGCCCGCGAGCTGGAGGTATCCACCCGCACGGTGCTGCGCGACATCGAAGCCCTGTCCGCGGCCGGCGTCCCGGTCTACGCAGAACGCGGGCGGCACGGCGGTTTCGCGTTGTTACCGGGGTTCCAGACCGAACTCACCGGTCTGAACCACGACGAGGCGCTCGCCCTGCTGGTCGCCGGAACCCGGCGCGGCGCGCAAGCATTCGGCCTGGGCTCGGCGCTCGCTTCGGCCATGCTCAAGGTGGTCGACGCGCTGCCCGAAAGTTATCGGGCCACCGCCGGTGACGCGGCCCAGCGATTGCTCATCGACCCGGAGACCGACCTCCTCTCCCGGCGGCTGGTCGCCGAAGAGGTGCCCGACGGCATAGTGACCGAGATCCGCCGCGCGGTATTCGCCGGACACAAGTTGCGCATCCATTACGCGGCCGTGGACCAGACCCCGACGTGGCGCACGGTGGACCCGATCGGCTTGGTCACCGCCCGCGGCCAGGGCTACTTGCTGGCCACGAGGTCCGGCGCGGACCGCACCTACCGGTTGTCGCGAGTGCTGGCCGCCGAGGAACTTCCCGAACCGGCACAGCGACCGGACCGGGTCGATCTGGACCGGGCCTGGCAGGAACGCAGCACACGGTTCCGGATGGGCGGCGACCGCGTCACCGTCCTGGTTCGCGTGGCCCCGGGCCGGCGGGAGGACCTGGTGAGCACCGCACTCACCGTCCGCGCCGAAGAAGCCGAGACCGACGGCCGGTTGCGGCTGGAGGTGACCTTCCAGGATTCCCGGCATGCCGAATGGGCGCTGTGGCAGCTCGCCACGGACGCGGAAGCCTTGGCCCCGGAGTGGTTGCGCACTTCCCTGCGCGACCGCGCCGCCGCGATCGCCGCCTGCTATGGAGCGTCGCCCTGAGGGTCGTCGCTCGCCGTCGGCCACACGTCGCCGCAGGCTGATCGCCGTACCGACTCCGGCAGCCGCGCACCGAGTTCGAGCTCGGCTGCTCGAGGGAGGCCCGCGCGATCGGGGTAGCTTTTCGGCGACGCGAGGCCGCGATTCAGCCATTGTCGGCGCAGCTCAGGACGTGTCCAGAGAAAGCAGGACACCATTGATGGCAGCCGCCTTCAGTCATTGCCGGATGCTTTCGTATGCTCGACACGTCGCGCCCCCGAACGAATGGTGACCAACGATGATCGACTTCGCGATTCCCGCCGACCTCGCCACCGAACGCGACCGAGTACGCCGATTCGTCGTCGACAAGATCGTCCCCTACGAGCGGGATCCGCGCCTGACCGCGCACGGCCCCACCGACGAACTGCGGCAGGAACTCGTCGAGCTCGCCCGCGCCGAGAAACTGCTCACCGTGCAGGCGCCGGAGTCGCTCGGCGGGCGCGGCCTGACCCACATCGAGCAGGCGGTGATCTACGAGGCCGCGGGCTGGTCCACGCTCGGCCCGGTCGCGATGAACTGCGCGGCGCCCGACGAGGGCAACATGTTCCTGCTGTCCAAGGTGGCCGACCCCGACCAGGTCCAGCGCTACCTGGCCCCCGTGGTCGCGGGGCACCAGCGCTCGGTCTTCGCCATGACCGAGCCCGACGGCGCCGGCTCCGACCCGGCCCAGCTGGCCACCACCGCGACCTTCGACGGCGAGAACTTCACCATCAACGGCCGTAAATGGCTGATCACCGGCGCGAACGGCGCGAAGACCTGGATCATCATGGCGCGCCTGGCCGCCAACCCGCACCTGCCCGAGGGCCCCACGCTGTTCCTGGCCGACGGCGACCGGCCCGGCATCGTCATCGAGCGCACGATGAACACGATGGACCGCAACTACGTCGCCGGGCACGGTGTGGTCCGCTTCGACGATCTGGTGCTGCCGCGCGAGGCACTGCTCGGCGAGGCGGGCCAGGCGCTGCGCTACGCCCAACTCCGGCTCGCCCCGGCTCGCCTGACCCACTGCATGCGCTGGCTCGGCGCCGCGGAACGCGCCCAGAGCATCGCGATCGAGCACGCCCGCACCCGCACCGCGTTCGGCAAACCGATCGGAGAACACGAGGGCGTGTCGTTCATGCTCGCCGACAACGAGATCGCGCTGCACCAGTGCAGGCTGACCATCTGGCACGCGTGCTGGCTGATGGACAACGGCCAGAAAGCGCGGCACGAGAGTTCGATCGCCAAGTCGTTCGTCTCCGAGGAACTGTTCAAGGTCGCCGACCGCTGCGTGCAGGTGCTCGGCGGGATCGGGATCAGCGACGAGACGGTGGTCGAGATGATCTTCCGGGACATGCGCGCCTTCCGGCTCTACGACGGGCCGACCGAGGTGCACAAGTACGCCATCGGGCGGAAGGTGCTGCGCGGATAGCGGAGGACTTTCGGCCCCGGGTCAGCTGCGCGTCCGTCGGCTAACATCCTGTGGCATGAGTTCGGAACTGCACGTCGACGTCTCGCGAGGCGTCGCCGTGCTCACGCTCAACCGGCCCGCCCAGCAGAACGCCTTCACCCCCACGATGGCCGCCGAATTGGGCGCTGCGTTGCAGCGCTGCGATGCGGAAGACGCCATTCGTGCCGTGGTCGTCACCGGAACCCCGCCCGCGTTCTGCGCGGGCGCGGATCTGTCCAACCGGGTGGGCGAGGTCAGCGCCACCATCGATCCGCCGCCGTGGCGGGTGCGCAAGCCGGTGATCGCGGCCGTGAACGGCCATGCGGTCGGCATCGGCCTCGCCCTGGCCCTGCAGTGCGACCTGCGGTACCTCGCCCGCGACGCGGTGTACGGGCTGAACCAGGTGCGTCGCGGCGTCCTCGCCGACGGCTACGCGCACTGGACGCTACCCAGGCTCGTCGGCATGGCCAACGCCGCCGACATCATGCTCACCGGCCGCACGTTCGACGGTGACGAGGCGAAGGCGATGGGCCTGGCCAACAGCTCGCTACCCGCGGGCGAGGTGCTACCCACCGCGCTGGCCGTGGCGCACGACATCGCGAACGGCTCGGCGCCGCTACCGGTGGCACTGTCCAAGCGGCTGCTCTGGGAAGGGCTCGGGATGAGCCCGGCCGTGGTCGGCCAAATGGAGACCGAACTCAACCAGCACGCATCCAAGAGCGTCGACGGCGGCGAGGCCATGGCCGCGTTCCGGGATCGCAGGCAGCCCAGTTGGTCGGGCAGCGTCAGCTCGGAATGGCCCGCCTGGGACGCCGCGGAGGGTGACCGGCCGAGTCTGGACTAGGTCCCGTCGGCCCACAGCGTGGCCCCGCGGCATCGCTCAAGCATTACCGCCGATCAGGATGAGCAGGAACAGCACCGCGACGATGATCATCAGGACGGTGCCGATGACGCCGAGGACGTAGCCCACCAGCACCTGGGCCCGGCCACCGTACGCGCCGCCGGATTCCTCGATCTGGTCGAGCGCGCGCCGTCCCAGCGCCCACGCCACCGGCCCGAGCACCCCGCAGCAAAGGACGCTCGCCGCGCCGAGAAACAACACCGCCGTCGCGTTCGGATGCTCGACCGGCGCACCAATGGGCTGATTGGGTATCACCACCAGCCGAATTCTACTGGGCGGGGCGGCCTCTCCGGGTTTTTAGGCGTACGAGGCGGAAACCGCGCTCAGGCGCGGCGCTGGCGGGCGACTTCGGAGAGCACGACACCTGCGGCGACCGACGCGTTCAGCGATTCCACCGGACCCGCCATCGGAATCGACAGAATCGCGTCACAGGACTCCCGGACCAGGCGGGACAGGCCCTTCCCCTCCGAACCGACCACGATCACGGTCGGCTCGCGGCCGTCGAAATCGTCCAGCGAGGTGTTGCCCCCGGCGTCCAAGCCGACGATCTGAACGCCCTGAGCCGCCCAATCCTTCAGTGTGCGTGTGAGATTCGTCGCGCGCGCGACCGGAAGCCGAGCGGCGGCGCCCGCGCTGGTGCGCCAGGCCACCGCGGTGACGCTCGCGCTGCGCCGCTGCGGGATCAGGACGCCGTGGCCGCCGAAGGCCGCCACCGAACGCACCACCGCGCCCAGGTTGCGCGGGTCGGAGATGTTGTCCAGCGCGACGAGCAGAGCGGGCTGCGCGGATCCGCGCGCCCGGTCGAGCAGGTCGTCCGGGTGGGCGTAGCGATACGGCGGCACCTGGAGGGCGACGCCCTGATGCAGTCCGTTGGCGCTCAACCGGTCCAAGTCGGTGCGCGGTACCTCCAGGATGGAGATGCCGGTGTCGGCGGCGAGCCGCACGCTCTCGGTCAACCGGTCGTCGTTCTCGGTGCCGACCGCGACGTAGAGCGCCGTCGCGGGCACGCCCGCGCGCAGGCACTCGACCACCGGATTGCGCCCGAGCACCAACTCCGGACCGTCGTCGGTCTTGCGTCCGGCGGGCCGGGCGGTCCCGCCGCGGGCGGTCGAGCGCGCTTGCGTCGCTTTGGCTTTCGCGGCCGCGCGCTTGGCGGCGGGATGCTTGGTCCGCATCTCGGCGGGCGGAGTGGCGCCACGCCCCTCCAATCCGCGCCTGCGCTTGCCGCCGGAGCCGACCACGGCGCCCTTCTTGGTGCCGCTCTTGCGCACCGCACCTCGGCGCTGTGAATTGCCTGCCATCACTGGGCCTTTCCGGATTGCGGTGCGCCGAGCGCCCAGTCGGGACCGCCGGCGGTGTCGGTGACCTCGATACCCGCCGACTGCAGGCGATCGCGCACGGCGTCGGCGGTCGCCCAGTCCTTCGTGGCGCGCGCTTCCTGACGGCGGTCGAGTTCCGCTCGCACCAGCACGTCGAGAGCGCCGAGCGCGGCGGAGGAATCACCAGGGGTGTACCAGTGCGGGTCCAGCGGGTCGACACCGAGGATGGCGAGCATGGCGCGCACCTGGCTCGCCAAGTCGCGCGCCGAGTCGATCGCGCCTGCCTCCAACGCCTTGTTGCCCTCGTGCACCACCCGATGGATCTCCGCCAGCGCCTTCGGCACCGCGAGATCGTCATCGAGGGCGGCGGCGAACGCGTCGGTCCACTTGCCCACCGGAATCACACCGGCCCGGTCCACCACCCGGTTCACGAACGCCTCGATGCGCTGGTAGGACTGCGCCGCGTCGTGCAGCGCCTTGTCCGAGTACTCCAGCATCGAACGGTAGTGCGCGCTCCCGAGGTAGAACCGCAGTTCGACGGCACGGACCTGCTTCAGCACGTTCGGCACGGACAGCACGTTGCCCAGTGACTTGGACATCTTCTCCCCGCCCATGGTCACCCAGCCGTTGTGCAGCCAGTACCTGGCGAAGCCGTCCCCGGCGCCCTTCGACTGAGCGATCTCGTTCTCGTGGTGCGGGAACACCAGATCCATACCGCCGCAATGGATGTCGAAGTCCGGACCGAGATAGAACTCGGCCATCGCGGAGCACTCCAGGTGCCACCCCGGGCGGCCATGACCCCACGGCGAGGGCCAAGTCGGCTCGCCCGGCTTGGCCGCTTTCCACAGGGTGAAATCGCGCGGGTCGCGTTTGCCCTCGCCTGCGCTCTCGCCCTGGTGCACGTCGTCGAGCCGGTGGCCGGACAGCTTGCCGTAATCGGGATAGCTGACCACGTCGAAGTACACGTTGCCGGCCGAGGCGTAGGCATGACCGCGCTCGATCAGCCGCTGCATCATCTCGACCATCTGGGTGATATGGCCGGTGGCGCGCGGTTCCGCGGACGGCGGCAGCACACCGAGCTGCTCGTAGGCGCGATCGAAGGCACGCTCGTGCGTGGCAGCCCACTCCCACCACGGCCTGCCCGCCTCGGCGGCCTTGATCAGGATCTTGTCCTCGATATCGGTGACGTTGCGGATGAAGAGGACGTCGATGTCGTGCGCGAGCAGCCAGCGTCGCAGCACGTCGAAGGCGACTCCGCTGCGCACATGGCCGATGTGCGGCTCGCCCTGCACGGTGGCGCCACAGAGGTACACCGAAGCACGGCCGGGGACCAAGGGCGCGAAATCGCGCACGGTCCGCGTGTCGGTGTCAAAGAGGCGCAGCGTCACGGCAGTCGATCCTAGCTGGTGTATAAGGTCGTTCACGGACCGGCTCGGGTCCGCCGGAGCTGGATCAACGACAGGCTTGCAGCAGAGCCGTCGCCACGGCGGCGACGCCCTCGCCCCGACCGGTCAGGCCGAGCCCGTCGGTGGTGGTGCCGGACACCGAGACCGGCGCGTCGAGCAGCTCGCCGAGCACTTGTTGCGCCTCGGCGCGCCGGGGCCCGATCTTGGGCCGGTTGCCGATGACCTGCACCGCGGCGTTGACCACTTCGAAGCCAGCCTCGTCCAGGAGCCTGCGCACTTCCTTCAGCATGGCCGCGCCGGAGACACCCGCCCATTCCGGGCGGCCGGTGCCGAACACCGCGCCGACATCGCCGAGACCCGCCGCGGACAGCAGCGCGTCGCACAGCGCGTGCGCGGCGACGTCGCCGTCCGAGTGACCGGAGCAGCCGTCGTCGCCGTCGAACAGCAGACCGGCCATCCAGCAGGGCCGGCCCGCTTCGATCGGATGGACGTCGCTGCCGATGCCAACGCGCATGGTCACGGCGCCACCACCCGTCCGAGGCCGGCGCCGTCGAGCACCGCGCCCGCGAGCCGGAGGTCGAGCGGAGTGGTGATCTTGAAAGCCAGCGGATCGCCGGGGATGGTGTGGACCGCGACGCCGAGCCGCTCGACCAGCCCCGCGTCGTCGGTGGCCTGAATGCCCTCGGGCGCGTACGCGGAGCGCAGGAGATCCGCCGCGAAGCCCTGCGGCGTCTGGATCGCGCGTAAGCAGGCGCGATCGGGAGTACCGGTCACGGCGCCGACCGCGTCGACGGACTTGATGGTGTCGGCCACCGGGAGCCCGGGAACCACTGCGGGGCGGCCCGCGCGCAGTTCCGCCGCGACCCGCGCGATGAGCTCGGGCGGGGTGAGGGCTCGGGCGGCGTCGTGCACCAGGAAGTAGGCGGCGTCGGGCGCCGCGGCGATACCCGCCCGCACCGAGTCGATGCGTTCGGCGCCGCCGACGACCACCTGAACCGAACTCGTGGGCGGCAGCAGGGCAACGGCGCTGTCGACGAGTTCGGTGGGAACCATCACGATGATGCGGTCGACCGCGCCGGAGGCGATCAAGCCTTCGACGGCGAGCCGGACCATGGGCGTGCCGCCGACCGGGACGAACGCCTTGGGTGTGGATTCACCCAGACGCACGCCACGGCCGGCGGCAGGCACCAGAGCAACGACGGGTCCGTCGGTGGAACGGACACCGTTGTCAGGTGTGTTCACGGTCAGGAAGCCGCTGCGAGGACCTCATCGAGCAGGGTCTCGGCCTTGCCGTCATCGGTGCCTTCGGCCAGCGCGAGCTCACCGACAAGAATCTGCCGCGCCTTGGCGAGCATGCGCTTCTCGCCTGCGGACAGGCCGCGGTCCTGTTCCCGGCGCCACAGATCGCGAACGACCTCGGCCACCTTGTTCACATCGCCGGAGGCGAGCTTCTCGAGGTTGGCCTTGTAGCGGCGGGACCAGTTGGTCGGCTCCTCCGTATGCGGCGCGCGAAGCACCTGGAAGACCCGATCGAGACCCTCCTGACCCACGACGTCACGCACGCCGACGTATTCGGCGTTCTCCGCGGGAACCCGAACAGTGAGATCGCCTTGGGCGACCTTCAGGACCAGATACTCTTTTTGCTCACCCTTGATGGTGCGAGTCTCGATTGCTTCGATCAGCGCCGCTCCGTGGTGGGGGTAAACGACGGTGTCTCCGACCTTAAAAATCATGTGTCCCGTGCCCCTTTCGATGTTCACAGTTTAACATGCGACTCGATAACGGCGCGATCAACTGTGCAGGTCAGGGCCACAACGAGGCTACCGTGGGGCTTGACAGATGCCAGGCGGTGTGCATTACGTTGTGCCAGAAGGGGTTATCTCCCGGCTCGTTCCGAGTCGCTCGCCTCCCGCGCGCCGGCACCTTCGCGGCAACCTCCGAAGCTCGATCGAACCGTTATCGACACGCCGGGTGTCGGCCCGGATGTCCGGTGGCCCGCCGCACACCGCACCTTCGCTTCGCGATGCCGCGTCCGCGTTCCCACGGCCCCCGCGCCCGGTCCGCCGAGGGAACTACTACGCTGCCTAGTTACTACGCTCCCGCGCGGAGCCAGAGCCCGGTCGACATGGAGGGACAACCCGTGACTGCCCTGAAAGCTGTGACCGCCCCGAAGGGGGCGCGACGTCGCATGGTGACGGTTGCCGCACTCGCCGCCGGAGCGGCGATCGCGCTGTCGGGCTGCGGCGCGGGCCAGATCTCGCAGACCGCGGAGCAGGTCGCCGCCGTGAACGGCAACCACGCCGACGTCGGCCGCATCGCGCTGCGCAACGTGCACATCGTGTACCCCACCGAGGGCACCGCCTACAACAACGCCAAAGGCGGCAAGGCGCTCATCGCGTTGTCCATCATCAACAACAGCGAGTCCGTCCGCGACGAGTTGACCAGCATCACCACCGACCTCGGCACCGTCAAGATCACCCCGGCCTCCGGCAAGTCCGTCGTCGAGCTCGCCCCGCAGCAGACCGTCGTCGCGGCCGACCACCCGGTCAAGCGCGAAGCCGCGTCCACCACGACCAGCGCCGCGCCGACCACGAGCGCCGCCGCGCCCACCTCCGCGCCCCGTTCCGCCGCGCCGACCACCACCGCCGACTCGCACGGCGCCGGCGAGCACGGCTCCCCGGCCGCCTCCGACGACCCGGAAGCCAATCCGATCCTGATCGAGATCACCGGCCTCACCAGGGACGTCACCCCGGGCCCGACCTACAACGTCTCGTTCAACTTCAAGCAGAACGGCACCGTCCAGGTCCAGGTCCCGGTCGACGCCGGCGAGCACACCGAGCGCCACGAGTCGGACAAGTCCGGCCCGGCCGAAGCCGAGCACTCCGGCGGCCACTGAGCCGTCCCTGATCCGCCGCGCCTACGGCGCGGCGGGTTCGCGGCCCCTCAGCGGTTCGTGTCCGGGCGGGTGAGACTCGCGACTGCGTCGCCACCCGGACACGAACCGTTCCGTGAACGGCGCTCATAAGACCCCCGCCGAACGGGCTCCAACAGCTGATCCGCGTACCCCTTCGTGTCCGCGCTACCGAAGCACCCGGCTCACCCCGACCACGTCTTCCGAGCGGAGCGAGACCGAGCATTGCCGGTTCGCGGCCCGGCTCGCGTTTGCGCGGCCGCCGCGTAGGCGACGAAGGAGCAAGCGGCGGTCGGGCAAACGCGTGCCACAAAGGGGCCGCGAACACCCAGCGCCGCAGGCGCTGAAAAACAAACACTGTCGGCGGTGGTGCGTATGGTGCCCGTGTGGCAAAGACCAAGCCGACCTTCCGGTGCTCCGCCTGTTCACACGAAGTCGCCAAGTGGGTGGGCAAGTGTCCTGAGTGCGGGGCCTGGGGCACCGTCGACGAGGTGGTCACCGGGGCGGGGGCGGTCGGGGCTCCCGGGCGCAAGGCGATGTTGCCCAGTACCGCGGCCGCGCCGATCTCGCAGATCGATTCCAAGGTCACCAAAGCGAGGCCGACCGGCGTCAGCGAGCTGGACCGGGTGCTCGGCGGCGGTGTGGTGCCCGGGTCGGTGGTGTTGCTGTCCGGCGAGCCGGGGGTGGGCAAGTCGACGCTGCTGCTCGAGGTGGCGCATCGCTGGGCGGCCCAGCGCGAGGAGAAGTCGCTGTACGTGACCGCCGAGGAATCGGCGGGGCAGGTCCGGTTGCGGGCCGATCGCACCGGCGCGGTGCACGACCGGGTCTATCTGGCCGCGGAATCGGACCTGTCGATCGTGCTCGGACACGTCGAGCAGGTGCGCCCCACGCTGCTGGTGGTCGACTCGGTGCAGACGATGCTCGCCCCGGAGGTGGACGGCGTGATCGGCGGCGTCACCCAGGTCCGCGAGGTGACCGCCGCGCTGACCTCGCTGGCCAAGGCGAGCGGGATCGCGGTGCTGCTGGTCGGGCATGTCACCAAGGACGGCAATGTCGCGGGCCCGCGCACGCTCGAGCACTTGGTCGACGTGGTCCTGCAGTTCGAAGGCGACAAGAACTCCACACTGCGCATGGTGCGCGGCATCAAGAACCGCTTCGGCAGCGCCGACGAGGTGGGCTGCTTCGAGTTGCACGAGGACGGCATCGCCTGCGTCGACGACCCGTCCGGACTGTTCCTGCACCACCGGACGGATTCCGTGCCGGGCACCGCGGTGACCGTCGCGATGGACGGCAAGCGTCCGCTGGTCGGCGAGGTGCAGGGCCTGACCGTGAAGACCGAGATCCCGCAGCCGCGCCGCGCGGTGAGCGGCCTGGACTACAACCGCGTCGCCATGGTGCTTGCCGTCCTGCAGAGCCGGGGCCGGGTGTTCCTCGGCAAGAGCGACGTCTACGCCGCGACGGTCGGCGGCATGCGGCTGGTCGAGCCGTCCGCCGACCTGGCCATCGCGCTCGCCATCGCCAGTGCCGAGTCCGACGTTCCGATCCCGCCGGGCTGGGTGATCCTCGGCGAGGTGGGGCTCGCGGGCGAGGTCCGCAAAGTAACCGGCCTCAACCGACGGCTGGCCGAAGCCGAACGGCTCGGCTTCACCACGGCCCTGGTGCCGCCCGGCCTCGCGCCGGTGCAGAGCACCATGAAGGTCTACGAAGTCAACGATCTCCGCTCGGCCATCCGCATAGCCGGCCTGCGCAAACTACGGGCCGCGCCCGAAGAGGCCGCCGGCTGACCGCTTTTCTCACGCGATGTTGAACGGCTCCGCCATGCTGCGTACCGAACCGAGTTGCGCGACGACGCTGTACGCCCCCGGGGGAACCTGGACGCGTTCGCCCGCGCAGCTGGGCTGGGACGTGGTGCCCGACCAGGTCACGGTGAACGCCGCCTGTTCGCCACGGCTCATCGTGCGGACGTCGGGCTGCCCGTCCGGATAGCAGTCGGTGCTCGACCACAGACGCCGCTGGCCGTCGAGCGTGTGCACCGAGACCTGTTGCAGGCCGGAGCCCATGTCCCGGGTGCACGGCACCGCCGAGATGTTCGTGATGACGATGCCGAACACCGGCTGCTCGCCGGTCTTGTAAGTGGGCTGCTCGACGGTCACCTTGATCGCCAGCGATTGGTCCGGGCATGGCCCTGCCGCGGCACTGCTCGCCGCCACGGAGGTCTTCGGCGCGCCGGACTCGCCCGACGGCTTGGCCGCGGCGTCGGCGGGCGCGGCCGTGACCGTGCTGGACCCGGCGGTGCGGGAGTCACCGGGCGAGTCGCCGCCGCGCGCGACCGCGAGCACGACCCAGATCACCAGCGCCAGGGCCACCACCAGGATTCCGATGGCGAACACGCGTCGACGCCAGTAGATCTCCGGTGGCAGCGGTCCATTCGGTTCCAGCACGCCTCAACGGTAAGGGCATGGTCGGGCGCATCGTCTCAGGGGCACGGCGTGTCGGCCGCCCGCACCCGCGGGCGACGAGTACATTCCGCCGGCACGCTGGGCCGATCGCGGCCTCAGGCCTCC
Organism: Nocardia sp. NPDC004573; assembly: GCF_053602135.1. Taxonomy (NCBI): domain Bacteria; kingdom Bacillati; phylum Actinomycetota; class Actinomycetes; order Mycobacteriales; family Nocardiaceae; genus Nocardia; species Nocardia sp. NPDC004573. The sequence continues at coordinate 104,718 of NZ_JBSGDA010000014.1, read as the reverse complement.
TCGCCGATGTTGCCGACGACCCGGTGCAGCTGCACTTTGCCCTCGGCCAGCTTGTAGGTCACGGAGGCGATGGCGCACGCGCCGGTCGCGACCGCTTGCGAGATGATCATCGACCGCTGCATGAGCAGGCGACTGGTCTCCACCACGTGCCTGGCCTCGATCTCGTCGACGGTGGACAGTCCTTCCCGGCGTCCGACCAGGATGGACGGGGTGACTCGCTCGACCACGCTGCGGATGAACCCGCCGGGGACCTCGCCGCCGTCGAGCGCGTCGATGGTGGCCTTCACGGCTCCGCAGCTGTCGTGCCCGAGCACTACGATGAGCGGCACGTTGAGCACCTGCACCCCGTACTCGATCGAACCGAGCACCGAGCTGTCGACCACATGGCCCGCGGTGCGCACCACGAACATGTCGCCGAGACCTTGGTCGAAGATCAGTTCGGCGGCGACCCGGGAGTCGCCGCAACCGAACAAGATCGCGTGCGGATGCTGGCCGCTGACAAGTTTGGCCCGGTCCGCGGCACCCTGGCTAGGATGCAGCAGCGCACCACTGACGAAGCGGTCGTTGCCTTCACGCAGGGACTTCCAGGCACTGATCGGGTTGGAATCCGGCATACCGACCATTGTGCAGGATGGTTGTGCTACCAGCGAGTTCGGTCGGTTACGGGTGGGCAAATACCGCCTGGCGGCCGTAGGACGGGGATAGTGAGGACAGTGCGGAACGGCGCACCGAATGGCATCGACGCGGACACGTTGCTGGACTGGTACGGAGCGACCGCGCGCGATCTGCCGTGGCGCCGCGACGGCGTCACCGCGTGGCAGATTCTGATGAGCGAGATCATGCTGCAGCAGACGCCGGTCGTTCGGGTGGAGCCGATCTGGCGGGAGTGGGTGGCGCGCTGGCCGGTCCCCTCGGCGATGGCCGCCTCGTCGCAGGCGGAAGTGCTGCGCGCCTGGGGCAAGCTGGGCTATCCACGCCGCGCGCTGCGATTGCACGAGTGCGCCCGGGTATTGGCGGCCGAGCACGGTGACGAGGTGCCCGCCGATGTGGAGGTGCTGCTCGGGTTGCCCGGTATCGGCGCCTACACCGCGCGCGCCGTCGCCTGCTTCGCCTACGGTCAGCGTGTTCCGGTGGTGGACACCAACGTCCGGCGGGTGGTTGCCAGGGCGGTGCACGGGCGCGCCGAGGCGGGCAATCCGTCGTCGCGGGACCTCCCCGAAACCGAGGCGCTGCTGCCGCTCCAGATCGACCGCGCGGCGGTGTTCTCCGCCGCCCTGATGGAGCTCGGCGCGACCGTGTGCACTGCGCGCACGCCCGACTGCTCGCGCTGCCCGTTGCCGAGCTGCGCGTGGGTCGCCGCGGGCCGTCCGGTGAGCGATGTGGTCCGCCGCACCCAGAAGTACGAGGGCACCGACCGGCAAGCGCGTGGTCGCCTGCTCGACGTCTTGCGGCACGCCAGCGGTCCGGTGGAACGGATGCGCCTGGATCTGGCCTGGACCCGCGATCCGGGCCAGCGCGACCGCGCTCTGGATTCGCTGCTGGTGGACGGTCTGATCGAACAGACACCCGACGGTTTGTTCGCCTTGGCGGGCGAGGGCGGACATCCCGAGGTGATCAGCTGAACCGACATCGGGTCGCCCGACGGAAGCGCCGAAGTCCCTAGCTGCCCGATACCCGTCGCAGGAAGCGCTCGACTTCCGCTCGATAGCGCTCCGGTTGGTCGTCGTGGACGAGGTGGCCCGCGCCGGGGACGAGGACGTAGTCGGCGCCCGGGTGTGCGGCGGCCATCTGCCGCATCTGCCCCGGCGGGGTGATGCTGTGCTCGCCTTCCAGCAGCAGGGCGGGGACTCGCACCGCATGCCATTGCCGCCAGAAGTCGCGCGTTCCCCACTCCTCGGAGATATCCCGGAAGGTGGTGACCGAGCCGTGCAACCGGTACCCCTCCGGCCCACGCTCGAACGAATTCAGGAAGTACCGCCCGGCGACCGGTCCGAAGAAGGACAGCACCGCCTCGTCGTCGGGAAACGGCTGCGGCCAAGCCTCGATCATGGCCGCCCAGTGCGCGGCGGTGCGCCCGGTGAAGTCCGGCGCGATGTCCTCGATCACCAGCGCCCGGACCCGCTCGGGGTGGGTCGCGGCGAACACCCAGCCGTGCAGCGCGCCCATCGAATGGCCGATCACCACCATCGGCTCGGCGATCGCGGCGGTGCTCGCGGCGAGGTCGGCGACGAACGCCTCGGTCGTCAACTGCTCCGGCGCGGGCCTGCCGTGCCCGGCGGCGTCGAAGGTGTAGACGTGGCCGCATTCGCGCAGCCAGCCCAGCTGATCGCGCCAGGTGCGCGCGCGGCCCATCAGTCCGTGCAGCAGCAGGAGCGGCGTGCCTGCTCCGCCTTCGTCGTACAACATCGCCTCGACAATACGAGTCACCGATTGTCTGCTCGGCAGCAGCCGCTAGCTTGGACGCATGGCTGTTGTGAAGATCAACGCGATCGAGGTTCCCGAGGGCGCGGGCCCCGAGCTGGAGAAGCGGTTCGCCCACCGTGCGCACGCGGTCGAGAACTCCCCCGGCTTCCTCGGCTTCCAGTTGCTGCGTCCGGTGGCCGGTGAGAAGCGCTATTTCGTGGTGACGCAATGGGATTCGGAAGAATCCTTCGCGGCTTGGCGGGATGGGCCTGCGCGCGAGGCGCACGCGGGCGAGCGGCAGAAGCCGGTCTCGACTGGTGCGTCCCTGCTGGAGTTCGAGGTCGTGCTCGACGTCGACGCCAAGCCCGCGAACTGAGTCCGAGACCTACCGCCGGGCAGGCCCGCCTGCCCGGCGACTCGCCCGACGCCGTGGTACGCCCGTGCCGGACCCGGTTGACGCCGGGGCGGTGCGGGTGTCACAGTTCGAAGGACAAACGCGAGGGTGACGCGGTAATTCCGGTGAGATTCCGGAGCGGTCGCGCCACTGTGTTCCACGCACCGAGTCCGGTGCCGGAAAGCCAGACACCGGCACCGTCGCGCCACCACCCGACGGGACGCGTATCCCAAGGAGGACTCGAATGGCCATCGCGCATTCACCCAGCCGGGCAACCGATTCCCTGGCCACCGTGCTCGTCACGGTCGGTGTCGTTCTTCTCGCACTGCTCACGCTGTACCTGGTCGGGTTCGACCAGGGCGTCATCTCGCGCAGCGGGATGTACCTGCATGAGCTGATGCACGACGGACGCCACCTGCTGGGGCTTCCGTGCCACTGATCGGTTCGCTCCGAACCCTGCTGCTGCGCGGCCTGCTGGCCGGATTGATCGCCGGACTGCTGGCCGCCACAGTCGGTTACTTCGTCGGTGAACCCAAGGTGGACGCCGCCATCGCCATCGAGCAAGCCGGCTCCGCCGGCGAACACGCGCACGCCGAATCGCCGCACGCGCACGGCGAGCACGCCCCAGCGCCGGGCGGGCATTCCCACGGTGACGAGGAAGAACCGCTGGTGAGCCGCGGCGGCCAGAAGTTCGGGCAGTTTCTCGCGCTCGGCCTGGCCGGGCTCGCACTCGGCGCCATCTACGCCTCGGTCGCGCATTTCGCGCGCCGCCACACCACGCTTACCGGCCCACGGCTCGCACTGGCGCTCGGCGTGGCGGGTTGGGCCGCGATCGTCGCGGTGCCCTTCTTCAAGTACCCGGCCAACCCACCGGCGGTGGGCGACCCGGACACCATCAACGAGCGCACCCTGCTGTGGGTGGCGGCGGTCGTGCTGGGCCTCGTGGCCGTCGGCGCGGCGGTGGCGGTGTTCACCGCGCTGCGCGGGCAACTTCCCACGTTCCGGTTGATCGGAGGCGTCGCGGCGTTCGTCCTGGTGACCACGCTCGGCTACCTCCTGCTGCCCGGCGTGAACGAGGTGAGCGCGGACTTCCCCGCCACCTTGCTGTGGCAATTCCGGGTGGCGTCGTTGGCCGAGACAGCGACCCTGTGGGCCTGCCTGGCCCTCGGTTTCGCGGCGCTCAGTGAGTTCGCGACACGCACCGATACCCCGGTACGGGTCGCGGCCGCTACCGCGGAGTGATTCGCGCCTAGCAGCGCTGCGGCAGTGTCGGTCCCATGACCGGCACTGCCTTTCCCGTCTGGACCGAGCCCCTGCGCGGCTACCCTGCTGGACCACCACGCGCTGTCCGTGTCGCGTTCATCGCATTGGTCGTGGCATTGGTCGCGGGCGTCGCGGAGACGATCGCGCGGGCCTTTCTGTCCCCCGCGGCCGACCCGGCGAGCGTCGCGACCGGGCTGGGCCTTCGCATGGCGATCTACCTTCTGGTGCTCGCCGTCGCGGTGCGGATGACCCGCGGCGACCGATGGGCCCGCCTGCTGCTCACGGTCGGCATCGGCGTCTTCGGGTTGTTGTCGTTGATCATCGAGCCGCTCGCCGCGGCCATGTCCGCGAACGAACTGCGCGACCTCGTCCGGGCTGCCGCACCCGCGTCGCTGCTGCTCGCCGCGTTCCGCGCGGTTCACGTCATCGCCGTGCTGATCGCCATCCCGGCGCTCTACATCCGGCCCGCGCGCCGCTACTTCCGCGAGCGCTGATCCGCCGCACACGCTGCGTGCCCCGCACCCATGGCGGATGCGGGGCAACGGCGTGCTACGCGAGGGCCGCGTCGAGGGTGATGTGGTCGACGCCGGAGAGGGCTTTGCTGACCGGGCAACCCGCCTTGGCGGCCTCGGCCGCGGCATGGAAGGCGTCCGCGTCGATGCCCGAGACGCGACCGCGGACGGTCAGCTTGATCCCGGTGATCCGGAAGCCGCCCGCCGGATCGGGGCCGAGGGTCACATCGGCGGTGACGTCCAGGCTCTCCGGGGTGCCGCCGGCGTTGCCGAGCTGCGCCGACAGCGCCATCGCGTAGCAGGACGAGTGCGCGGCCGCGATCAGTTCCTCCGGGCTGGTGGTGCCGTCGGCCTCCTCGGCAGAACGCTTGGGAAACGACACGTCGTACTTACCGACCCCCGAACTGGCCAGTTCGACCTGTCCCGAACCCTCCTGCAGGGTGCCGGTCCAGGCAGTACGCGCGGTACGTGTGGGCATCACGGTCCTTTCGCCGATGATCATTTGACGATTCAGGACGAACCTACCCCGGCCGACGCGCCCCGGCCCACCGGTTCACCGATCGCGTTCGCCGCGACGCGGCGCTCGGACACGGTGGACGCGTCAGCGGTAAGTGCCCCACGCCCAAACGAATCCGCGCGGTCGGGGGTCTACTCCGGGTTCGTGATCCTGGCCAGCACGATGCCGCCGAGGATCAACGCGAGCGCCAGCAAGCGCCCGGCACCGAGCGGGTCCTTGTGGACCACGACGCCGAGGGTGATCGCGCCGAGTGCGCCGATGCCGGTGAACACCGCGTAGGCGGTACCGACCGGCAACGTCTGCATGGCGCGGGACAGCAGGTAGACAGCGGTCGCGCCGAGCACGAAACAGACCAGGGTGGGGACCAGCCTGGTGAAATTCTCGGTCGGTTTGATGCTCTGCGACCAGACGATCTCCACCAGCCCGGCGGCGACGAGAACTACCCAGTTCATGTCAGTACCCCCCGGCAAGAGCACGGACGGCGGCCGAAGCGCGCGCATACGACGCGTCGTGCTCGGCGCGCAGATGCGCCAGGGCCGGGTCCTGACGGGCATTCGCGAGTTCCGCGTGCACGAAAACGGCGTCGGAGACGGCGAAATGGCCCGCGAAGAAGTCGCGCAGAAAGCGCTCCTGATAGTCGTAGGCGGCTTTGGGTGCGCCGGGCGAGTAAGCACCGCCGCGCGCGCTCGTCACGACGAACCGACGGTGGCCCAGCGACATTCGCGGAAAGGTCACCTGGTCCAGCCACGCTTTGAGCGAGGCCGGGATCGAGTAGTTGTACATCGGGGTACCGATCAGGATCACATCCGCGGCGAGCAGCTCGGCGAGCAACGGCTCGACGACCTTCCATGCGGCGGCCTGCGCCGGGGTGCGCACCAAGGCACCGAGCCGCGCCGGGTCGGTGCTCGGCAGGGCGAGCACGGCGTCGCACAGTTCGGTCCACGCCTCGCCGATGAACGGCACCGGCTCGGCGGCGAGGTCGCGGTAGTGGTAGCCGCCGTCCGGATGACGTGTGCGCCACGCGTCGGCGAAGGCGCCGCTCAGTTCCCGGCTGATCGACCGTCGCCGGGCGCTGGCGTCGAGGTGCAACAGGGTGCTCATGATCCGACCTCCGATTAAGTGGACATATTGTCCGATTAGCGTCGAGCCCACCGTACGCGCAATCTGGACACATTGTCCACTTATTGTCCGATCGGCTACAGTCACGGCATGCACCCCCGATCCGATCTGCTCGCCGACCTCGGTTCCGGCCGGTCGGCGGCCCCGGAACGCGCGGACGCGGCCCGCAACCGAGCCAAAGTGCTCGCCGCCGCGGCCGAGTTGTTCGCCGCCCGGGACCCACGCACGGTGACGATGGACGACATCGCGAAGGCCGCGGGCGTCGGCCGCGGCACGCTCTACCGGCGCTATCCCGACACCAATTCGGTCGCCGTAGCCCTGCTCGACGAACACGAGCGAGCGCTGCAAGAGAAACTGCTCTCCGGTCCGCCGCCGCTCGGGCCCGGAGCTCCCCCAGCGCAGAGACTGGGCGCGTTCTACGCCGCGATGGTCGAATTGCTGGAGGCGCACGCCCATCTCGTGCTCGGCGCGGAGATCGGCGGGGCCCGCTTCGCGACCGGGGCCTACGGGTTCTGGTACGCCCATGTGCGAGCGTTGGTGGTGGCGGCGGGGATTCGCGAACCGGACGCACTGGTCGACCCGCTCCTCGCACCACTGGCGGCCGAGGTCTATCGGCAGCAACGCGAGCGCGGCCTCACTTCCGGACAGATCGCCGACGCGCTCCAGGTGATCGCCGAAACCGTGCTCACGCAGAGGTGAGCACGGCCGTCGAGTCGTAATTCACACCACATCCCGTCGACACAGCAGCCAGATCGTGCCGCCCGCGAACAGCACCAGGTAGGCCACCAGCACGACCATCGATTCGGTCCGGGAGAGCACGTGCAGCACGCCTGGCGTGGCAGGACCGTCCACAGTGCGCATCGCCCCCGCCAGTGACCCGGCCGCCGTGCCGGGCAGATGATCGGCGATCACCCCGATCGGCGCGAAGATCCCGGCGACGCCGCGCAGCAAATTCTCCACCACCAGCACCCAGACCAGGCCGAGCCCCACGGCGAGCGCGGGCCCGCGGGCGATCGCGCCGATCAGCGCTCCCGCCAGTGTCCACATGCCGAGAATGACGACGCCCGTGAGGATTCCGAGCAGTGACCGGTCCAGCGCGGGCAGGGTGAGCGGCTGCGACCGAGACGCCGCGATCAGCGCGGCCACCGCGAGGTCGGCGACGAATGCCGTGCACACCAGCGCCACCACCACGGCCGCGAGACTCACCACTACCGCGGCGACCGCCTTGACCCGTGAAGGCCCCTGGGTGAACACGGTCTTCCAGGTGCCCCAGCCATATCCGCTGCCGACCGTCAAAGCGCCGAGGATGAGCATCAGCGCGCCGCCGAACATCGCCATGCCCTGGGTGAACACTTCCGGCACCGCGGCGGGCAACAACTGCTGCAGCAAAACCTCGCGCGGCAAGCCGTTGGACATCCGGCTCGATTCCCCCGAGGTGTAGGCCAGATAGTTGAACAGATAGGCGAACGTGAGATTCAGCAGAATCCACGTGCCGAGCACGATCCAGAACGCCGGCCACTTCCGCAGCCGCAGCATTTCCCCCTTCGTGCTCGCGACCAGGTCGCGGATGGCCGTGCCGTTCATCGCGCGGCCTCCCATCGCGTCATCTCGAAGAACACTTCCTCCAAGGACTTCTCCTCGGCCCGCAGCTCCAGCAGATCTGCGCCCGACGCCACCACCGCGCGTGCCACCGCGGGCGCGCTGACGGCGTCCGACTCGATCCGGATGCCCTTCGAGGTCAGCAGCGCCGATCGTTCGCCCACCAGCCGCCGCACTGCGGGGAAGGCCACTTCCACCGGCTCGGCCCGCAGCAGCAGCGACGACTTCCCGCGCAACTCCGCGACGGTCGCTTCGGCGATCAGCCTGCCCTGCGCGATCACGCCAACCCGATCGCAGATCGCCTGCACTTCGCTGAGCATGTGGCTCGACAGCAGCACCGTGCGGCCCTCGGCGGCCGAAGTGGTGATCAGGTCGCGCATTTCGGCCATACCGGCGGGGTCGAGGCCGTTCGTCGGCTCGTCCAGGATCAGCAGGTCCGGGTCGCCGAGCAGGGCGGCGCCCACGCCGAGGCGCTGTTTCATGCCCAGCGAGTACGTGCGGTACTTGTCCTCGGCGCGACCCGCCAGCCCCACCCGCTCGAGCACGTCCTCCACCTCCGGCCGCCCGAGGCCGCGATAGTCGGCCAGCACGCGCAGGTTGTCGCGGCCGGAAAGGTACGGGTAGAAGCCGGGGCCCTCGATGAGCACGCCGATCCGGCGGACCACCGCGGGATCACCGGGACGACGCCCCGCGACCGTGGCCGTGCCTTCGCTCGGACGGATCAGCCCCGCCAGCATGCGCAGTGTGGTGGTCTTGCCCGCGCCGTTCGGGCCGAGGAAGCCGTAGATCTCGCCGGCCGCGACGCTCATGCTCACACCCTCGACAGCGGTGTGCGCCCCGTAGCGTTTGGTCAACCCTCGGGTGACCACGATCGAATCTGTCATGCCTCGAGAATCCGCCGCCGACCCGCTGCGGGACATCCGTCGGCGGGCGACGATCGGCATACGTAGCTGGAACGACAGCACTCGTTCACGGCCCGTGGCCGTGCCGAGTCGTCCTGCGCCCGGTCGCTTCCGGAAAGACCGAATCCGTAGGCGAACATTCGAATCGGCGCTATTCCGGCGAAATACGTTCCCAGGCGGACCTCGAATCACGACCGAGCCGCATAGGCTACGTGGGTGCGGGTGGCAGGGATTACGGATCGGAGTTCGGTCGGCTGGGACTGGGGCGTCGCGCTCGTCGTCGCCGCGGTTCAAGTGGTCGGAGGCACTTTCGCGAATATGCGGCAGACCGGAGTGCACTCCCTCGACGCGCTCGGTTACGCGCTGCTGCTGGCCGGGCCGGTGGCGTTGATCTGGCGGCGCGTGCAGCCGGTGCCCGTGCTGATCGTCGTGCTCGCCGTCTGTCTCGCGTACTTCCTCCGGGGCTACGGATATGGCCCGATCTTCGTCGCACTGGTCGTCGCGTTCCTGACCGCCGCGAGCAGCGGGTCACGGTGGTGGACCTATCCGCTGGTCCCGCTCGGGTATCTGACGCTGGTCTGGCCGCTGCCCGCGCTGCTGGGCCGCCCCGCCGACCTGTGGCAGGTGTTCGCGCTGATGGCGTGGCTGTCGGTGTTGCTGCTGGCGGCCGAGGGCATCCGGCAGCGCAAGGCCGTGCTGGTCGCGCGCAGGCAGCGCGCCGAGGCCGCGCAACGGGACGAGGAAGCGCAGCGCGAGCGACGAGCCAGCGACGAGCGGCTCGCCATCGCGCGCGAACTGCACGACGTGCTGGCCCACAGCCTTTCGATGATCAACGTGCAGTCCTCGGTGGCGCTGGAACTGCTCGACAAACGCCCGGAGCAGGCGGAGAAGGCGCTCACGGCGATCAAGAACGCCAGTCGTGACGCCCTCGCCGAGGTGCATGCGCTCCTGCACACGATCCGCTCCGGCACCGCGCCCGCAGCTCCTGGCGAGCAGACGCCCGCAACTGACGCGGAGGACAGCGCTCCCCGGACGACAGTGGCCGAGCCGCCGCCCGCACCGCGGGCTCCCGCGCCGAGCATCGGCAACTTGGACGACTTGTTGCAGCGCCCCCGCGCCACCGGACTGACGGTCGGCACGCGAGTGCTCGGCACCCCGCAGCAGTTGCCCAGCGTCATCGACGCGGCGGCGGCGCGGATAGTCCAGGAGTCGCTGACCAACGTGCTGCGCCACGCACCCGGAGCCGAGGCCACGGTGACCGTGCGCTACACCCCGGACTCGGTCGACATCACCGTCGACAACACCCGTCCGACCAGTGCTCCCACGCGCTCGGGCACCGGCGGCGGCAACGGCATCATCGGCATGCGCGAACGCACCCACGCCCTCGGCGGCGCCCTCACCGCGGGCCCCCGCCCCAGCGGCGGGTTCCGGGTCGCCGCACGGCTTCCCACGAGGACACCCGAACCCGGCGCTGCCGGAAGCGAACCGGCTTCATCCGGAACGCCGGCTCGGGGCAACACGGCGTCAGAAGCACCTGCTCAGAACACCGGGGCTGCGGAAGCGCAGGCCGGCGACAACACGACATCCGCACGGGACCGGCACAACGCGGGGGCAGAAGCTCAGGTCCAGACCACCGTGACGTCGCCGACGCAGGCCCGAGACAACGCGGGATCAGAGGCGCCGAACCAGGACCGCACGCCCACCAGCACACGGATACGCAGCACCGCGCAGAGCGGCACGAGATCGCGCGTGACTCGACCGGGCGCGGAAAAGACGGGCCCGTCGGCCATCGACGCCGAGACATCGAACTCGACCGCCGCGGGCACGCCGACCACCGCAGGCCGGAGCGAGGCCGAGTCGCCTACGCCGGGCCGACCCGCTGATACCACCGGTCGACCGAGCACCTCCGCCGGTCGCCCGCAGCACTGACGGGACGAGACAGCGCCACGGAGAGGAGAGGGATGCACGACCACGACGATCCCGCCCGTGCGGACCCGGCGTTCACTCCGTCCGGCGGCATCCGGGTGCTGGTGGCCGACGACCAAGCGTTGGTGCGCGGCGGTTTCGTCGCGCTGCTGGCCGCCCAGGACGGCATCGAGGTGGTCGGCGAGGCCGACAACGGCGAGCAGGCCGTCCGGATGACCCGCAGTCTGCGCCCCGACGTGGTCCTGATGGACATCCGCATGCCAGTCCTGGACGGTTTGGCGGCCACCCGCATGATCGCCGAGGACCCGCGGCTGGCCGAGGTGCGCGTGGTCGTGCTGACCACCTTCGAGCTCGACGAGTACGTCTTCGAGGCGCTGCGCTCCGGCGCGTCCGGATTCCTCGTCAAGCACACCGAACCGGTAGATCTCGTGCGAGCCGTCCGCGTGGTCGCCGCGGGCGACGCGCTGCTCTCCCCCGGCGTGACCCGCAGACTGATCACGGAGTTCTCCGCACGCGCCAAAACCCCGCCGCTCGCCACGCCGGCCGAGCTCACCGACCGCGAACGCGAGGTGATGGCTCTGGTGGCCGAGGGACTGACCAATGCCGAAATCGGGGAACGCCTGTACATGAGCCCCGCGACCGCCCGCACGCACGTCAGCCGGATTCTCACCAAACTGCACGCCAGGGATCGCACCCAATTGGTGGTGATGGCCTATGAATCAGGGCTCGTCCGCCCTGGCTGGCAGTGAGGAACGGTTCTCGCCCGCGGGGAAGTCGACCGGCCGCACCGGTCGTCCGGGCAGCCAACCCGCCGATCGAATTCAAAACTCAATGATTCCGGCGGATGGTGTAGCTCGCGCTCCGGCTTCCGATGTTCATCGCCTCGCTGCGGTCGGCAGATGCGGACGACATCGAAATCGGTACGGCGTCGTCATCCCAACGCCGGGATACCGCCCCGATAGCAATTCTTCAGCGAACCAGATTTTGCAGGGATAACGCCCCTCAGCAAATAACTGGTAAATCACCGTGCCGGGACCGTTCGCGACTTCGAGCGTACGTATCCGAACCTATTCGGGTGACGACGCGCGACCGACGCCCGGACGTGCCCCCTCGGCGCAGTCTTTTCACATGAACATTTTCACTCGACCCGAGGCCGTGGGTTTCCTGGCCGGCCACTACGACGGCGCCTGACACCGGACCACGAAAAGCCCGTGCCCACCGCCATACGGTGGGCACGGGCTTTCTTTCGAGACTTACTACTCGCCCGAGGCAGCCTCGGTGGCGCCTTCGGCCGCGCCGGTCAGCACGACTTCCGGCTTCTCCTCGGACTGCGCCTTGGTCAGCTTCGCCTTACCGGTGAAGGTGAACTTGGCGTCCTCGCCGGAGCCCTCGCCGTCCCAGCCTTCGACGTCGACCTGGATGACCTGGCCCGGACCGATCTCGCCGAAGAGGATCTTCTCCGACAGCTGGTCCTCGATCTCGCGCTGGATGGTGCGGCGCAGCGGCCGGGCACCGAGCACGGGATCGAAGCCGCGCTTGGCCAGCAGGCTCTTGGCGGTCGGGGTGAGTTCGATCGCCATGTCCTTGTTCTTCAACTGCGTGGCGACGCGGCCGATCATCAGGTCCACCATCTCGACGATCTGCTCGTTGGTGAGCTGGTGGAAGACGATCACGTCGTCGATGCGGTTGAGGAACTCGGGCCGGAAGTGCTTCTTCAGCTCGTCGTTGACCTTGAGCTTCATCCGCTCGTAGTTCGAGCCCTCGTTGTTGGACTGCGTGAAGCCCAGGCCGACGGCCTTCGAGATGTCCGAGGTGCCGAGGTTCGAGGTGAAGATCAGCACCGTGTTCTTGAAGTCCACGGTCCGACCCTGGCCGTCGGTGAGGCGGCCGTCCTCCAGCACCTGCAACAGGGTGTTGTAGATCTCCTGGTGGGCCTTCTCGATCTCGTCGAACAGCACGACCGAGAACGGCTTGCGGCGCACCTTCTCGGTGAGCTGGCCGCCCTCTTCGTAGCCGACGTAGCCCGGAGGGGCACCGAACAGCCGCGAGGCGGTGAAACGGTCGTGGAACTCGCCCATGTCGATCTGGATGAGCGCGTCGTCGTCACCGAACAAGAAGTTCGCCAGCGCCTTGGACAGCTCGGTCTTACCGACACCGGACGGGCCGGCGAAGATGAACGAGCCGGACGGGCGCTTCGGGTCCTTCAGGCCGGCACGAGTACGGCGGATGGCCTTGGAGACGGCCTTGACCGCGTCCTCCTGGCCGATGATCCGCTTGTGCAGCTCGTCCTCCATGCGGAGCAGACGGGTGGTCTCCTCCTCGGTGAGCTTGAACACCGGGATACCGGTCCAGTTCGCCAGCACCTCGGCGATCTGCTCGTCGTCGACCTCCGCCACGACGTCCAGGTCACCGGAGCGCCACTGCTTCTCCCGCTCGGCCCGCTTGGCGAGGAGCTGCTTCTCCTTGTCACGCAGTCGCGCGGCCTTCTCGAAGTCCTGCGCGTCGATCGCGGACTCCTTCTCCCGGCGCGCCTCGGCGATCTTGTCGTCGAACTCGCGCAGGTCCGGCGGCGCGGTCATGCGACGGATGCGCATCCGCGCGCCCGCCTCATCGATCAGGTCGATCGCCTTGTCCGGCAGGAACCGGTCGTTGATGTAGCGGTCGGCCAAGGTGGCGGCGGCCACCAGCGCGCCGTCGGTGATGGAGACGCGGTGGTGCGCCTCGTAGCGGTCGCGCAGACCCTTGAGGATGTTGATGGTGTGCTCGACGGTCGGCTCGCCCACCTGCACCGGCTGGAACCGGCGCTCCAGGGCGGCGTCCTTCTCGATGTACTTGCGGTACTCGTCGAGGGTGGTCGCGCCGATGGTCTGCAGCTCGCCGCGGGCCAGCTTCGGCTTCAGGATGGAGGCCGCGTCGATGGCGCCCTCGGCGGCGCCCGCACCGACCAGCGTGTGCAGCTCGTCGATGAACAGGATGATGTCGCCGCGGGTGTTGATCTCCTTGAGCACCTTCTTCAGGCGCTCTTCGAAGTCACCGCGGTAGCGGCTGCCCGCGACCAGGGAGCCCAGGTCGAGGGTGTAGAGCTGCTTGTCCTTCAGCGTCTCGGGGACCTCGCCGTTGACGATGGCCTGCGCGAGCCCCTCGACGACGGCGGTCTTGCCGACGCCGGGCTCGCCGATCAGCACCGGGTTGTTCTTGGTACGGCGGCTGAGCACCTGCATGACGCGCTCGATCTCTTTCGAGCGGCCGATGACCGGGTCGAGTTTGCCCTCGAGCGCGGCCTGCGTCAGGTTGCGACCGAACTGGTCGAGCACGAGCGAGGTGGACGGGGTGCCCGCCTCGCCGCGCGAACCGGACTCCACCGGCTCCTTGCCCTGGTACCCGGACAGCAACTGGATGACCTGCTGGCGCACACGGTTGAGATCGGCGCCCAGCTTCACCAGCACCTGCGCCGCCACACCTTCGCCCTCACGGATGAGGCCGAGCAGGATGTGCTCGGTGCCGATGTAGTTGTGACCGAGCTGCAGCGCCTCACGAAGGCTCAGCTCCAGCACCTTCTTGGCGCGCGGGGTGAACGGGATGTGACCGGACGGGGCCTGCTGGCCCTGGCCGATGATCTCCTCCACCTGGCTGCGCACGCCTTCCAGCGAAATGCCGAGCGACTCCAGCGACTTGGCCGCGACGCCCTCACCCTCGTGAATCAGCCCCAGCAGGATGTGCTCGGTGCCGATGTAGTTGTGGTTGAGCATCCGGGCCTCTTCCTGGGCCAGGACAACGACACGCCTCGCGCGGTCGGTGAACCTCTCGAACATCGCTCCCTCACTCTCCTGCTCCGACATTCTGGCAACAGACGCCGCAGTGTGCTGTGTACAACAACCGTGGGCGTCAGCCTGCCATGAAGCCCGGGGGTTGCGGCCCCCGCCTCCACTCTAGTTGGCGGGGGATGCCACCGCCGCCGGTCCACCCTATTGCCGACCGGCGACAGCACGGTCATTCACTCATAACGTGGGCGCCGCGGGATTCGTTTCCGGCCGGGTTTTGCCCTCAGCGAACAAACCGTCCGCCGGCCGGATCCGCGCCGCACACGTACGACCTCGGCTGCCTACCCCGTGTACGGGTCGACGAAACCGCAGGGCACCGGGCGTTGATGAGCGGGATCGAGCGCGTTGAGCACGTAGGTCGCGGCCCTCTTGCTGCCCGCTATGCCCGTATGCCCAGAGTAGTCCGTCGAGCAGCCGTCCTGAACCACGATGTTCGTCACGCGGGGGCCGGTGACCAATCCGGAGGTGTACGGCACCACCAGTTCGTCCAGCACGGTCGCGATATTGGTGTAGGTCACGTCGGGGTGGTAGACGCCGTCCGCGTTGAGCGCGCGCACGAACTCCGACCCTTGCAGCACCTGGCGGCAGGCATTGCAGGGTGATCCGGCCACGGCGTCGAACAGCGGGCCGAGGCCGAGGCGCGTACCGAACGCGTTCAGGTCCGCCATGCCGTACGCGTTCGAGCCCTGCCATGGCGGGGCCAGGCCGACCATCTTGTCCACCTTGCCCGCGCCCGCGAGCCGTTTGACGAAGTAGTTGCCGATGAAGTTGCCCTGGGAATGGCCGATCAGGTCGACCTTCTGCGCGCCGGTCGCGGAGCGCACCCGGTCGACGAAAGCGGCGAGCTGGGCCGCGCTCTGCTCGATCGGGAGCATGCCCCCGATGGCCGAAGCGGGCCAAGGCAGGTTGTAGGCCCCGAACGTGGCCGAGTACACGCAGTAGCCCTCGTTGGCCAGCAAAGGCGCGTACACGCCCCAATTCGTCTGTGCGCCACCTCCGGTGCCGTGCACGAGGACCACCGGGTTCGGATGCCCGGAGGCCGGCCGGCAGGACCAGTCGTTGGTGCCGGGCAGCGAGCCGCCCGGATTGGACAGTTCGGCGGGAATGCCCGCGAAGAAGTTGAATTCGACCGGATATCGCTCCTGCGCGTTGGCCGCGCCCGCGGTGGCGCACACCGCGGCGAGCAGAACGATGAACAACGAAAAGCCTGGGACACGCCGCACGATAGCCTCCCGGTCCGGTCTCGTCTTCCCGGGAAGCTACCGCACGAAGTGGCCAGGACGAGGCAGATTCCGGCGGGTCGCCGCGGAAACTAGCTCTGACCGAAGGCCGACGCCGGGGAGTGGTGCGGCGCCGCCGCCTTGCCCTGCTGCACGCCCGCGACGACAAGCGCGCCGCACAGCACCAGGAAGGCCAGCGTGTGCAGGACGCCGCGCAGCACGTTCCAGCGGACCCAGGCGGATTCGAAGTCGGCGCGCACCGCGGCGAGGTCGGTGATCGACGCCGGGTCACCCGCGGCGGCCAGTTGGTCGTTGAGCGGGACGTTCAGCCCCGAGGTCACCGCGAAGGCGACGACGTTGAGCACCAGCGCGAGCACGATCCAGAGCAGCGTGCTCCGGTGCTCTCGTCCCAGGTGCAGCGCCGCCGCCAGGATGGTGAACCCCACCGTGCCGAGGAAGGCGATCATGAACCACAGATTGATGATCACCACGTTGATCTTCTGCATCACCTCGATCATGGCGCGATCGTCGGTGCGGGCCAGCGCGGGCATCACCGAGTTGGCGTACGCGTAGAACAGGCCCGCGATCAGGCCCGTCGCCAGCGTGGCGAGCACCAGTGCGGCGAGGCGGGTGGCGGTCATGACTTCCTCCTGCTGGGAAACCGGCCGGAGTCGTCCTCGCTCCGGTCGCGTGTGTCCCAGTCAAGCCGCTGCCCCGGTGACTCTCCATGGTCGAGAAGCTCGACCGGCTGCGCGAGCGTCTACGGTGGAGGCCTCACAGGTCCCGATCGGAAATGAGCCCACTCTGCATGGCCAGTCCCGCCAGCCGCACACGCTTCTGGTTCTGCGGCAGGTCCTCCACCCCGAACTTCGCGAACAGCGCGCGCAGATGGGTCTTGATCGCGTCCACGCTGAGGAACAACTCCTCGGCGATCTGCTGATTCGACGCGGGAGTGGCGAAACCCGCGCCGTGCTTGTACGGACGGCACAGTGCGATCAGCACCGAGCGCTGCGTTTCGGTGAGCGAGCGCGCGGTGGGTATCGAGCCGGTGGATGTACGGGTGATGTCGTCGGATACGCCGCCGAAGTCGTGGAACGACACCCGCGAGGTGCCGACGCGGATGACGTCGCCCGCCATCAGCCTGCGGCGGCCGACGAGCCGGTCCCCGTTGACGAACGTGCCGTTGCGGGAGAGGCCGTCGTCCACGATGGTCCAATGGGCACCGAGGTATTCGACCGCCGCGTGCAGCCGGGAGACCTCGGCGTCCCAGCTCAGAGCGAGATCGGCATGCGGGGAGCGGCCGATGGTGACGCGCCCGCGATCGGGAGTCAGCGTGAACTCCTGCTGCCGGCCTGCGTCATCGGTGAACCGCAAGAATGATCCGACGAATCCTGTCACTGTGCCGATACCTCACCTCTCCATACCGCCAGTGACCGTCGCACGTTTCCATGGTGCCGCGTCCGGGTACCGCGAGCAAGATCGATTCATCCGCCGCGGACGGCCTACCGTGTGATCTGGTCTCGCTGCTATATCGAAGCCCTATCACAAACAAGACCGCCGCCCCGACGTCGCACGATTCGCCGGGACGGCGGCCGGAAAAAGAACTATCCCTTCGCGGCCTTGTTGTACGCGTCGGTGATGTCGGCGGAGATGCGGCCCCGCGCGGACACCTTGTGCCCATTCCGACGTGCCCACTCACGAATTGCAGCGCTTTGTTCCCGATCGATCGAGACCCGGCTCTTGGGAGTGCCCGTGGCAGCCGCTGCGGCCTTGACCCGGCGGCGACCGCTCACCCGGCGGGCATTCGTAACCCACTCCTCCAAACCGTCGCGCAGCTTCGCCGCATTTGCCGACGACAGGTCGATCTCGTACGACACACCGTCGATCGCAAACTCGATGGTCTCGTCTGCGATGGACTCACCGTCGACATCGTCGATCAGGCTAACGGTGACCTTCTTTGCCATGAGATGAACGTCCTCTCGAAATCGTGCGACCCGCATACTAGGCCGATTACCCGAGGCAAGAATACCCCGAATTCCGGAAATTCCAAGACGGAGCCGCTGCTTTGCAATCCAGTGGTCACCTGGTGACCGGACGCACAATTGGGAACAGTATCGTTTCTCGGATTCCCAATCCGGTCAGCGCCATCAACAACCGATCGATTCCCATACCCGTTCCGGTGGTCGGCGGCATGCCGTGCTCCATCGCCGCGAGGAAGTCCTCGTCGAGCACCATCGCCTCGTCGTCACCCTGCGCGGCCAGCCGAGCCTGATCGACGAACCGATCGCGCTGGATCACCGGGTCGACCAACTCCGAATAGCCCGTGGCCAACTCGAAGCCGCGCACATAGAGATCCCACTTCTCCGTCACGCCCGCGGTGCTGCGATGCTGCCTGGTCAACGGGGAGGTCTCCACCGGGAAGTCGCGCACGAAAGTCGGCGCGTACAGCTTGTCACCATACTGGTGTTCCCAGAGTTCCTCGACGAGTTTCCCGTGGCCGTAGCCCTTGCCCTCCGGAATTTCCAGACCGACCCGATCGGCGAGCGCGCGCAATTCGGCGACCGACGTTTCCGGAGTGACCTGCACACCCAGCGCGTCGGACAGCGAAGGGTACATCTCGACGGTGGCCCACTCGCCGCGAAGATCGTATTCGGTGCCGTCGGCCAGGGTCACCACCTGGGTACCGAAGGCCTCCTGAGCCACTTCCTGCACCAATTCCCGGATCATGACCGCCGAGTCGTCATAGGTGCCGTATGCCTGGTACGTCTCCAGCATCGCGAACTCGGGGGAATGGGTGGAGTCCGCGCCCTCGTTCCGGAAGTTCCGGTTGATCTCGAAGACCCGCTCCAAGCCGCCCACCACACAGCGCTTCAGGAACAGCTCGGGCGCGATGCGCAGGTAGAGGTCCATGTCGAGGGCGTTGGAATGGGTGACGAACGGCCGAGCCGCCGCGCCACCGTGCAGCGTCTGCAGCATGGGCGTCTCCACCTCGAGGAAGCCCCTGCGCTCCAGCGCGGCGCGCAGCGCGCGCACCACGGCGATGCGGGTCCGGGCCATTTCCCTGGCCTCCGGGCGCACGATCAGGTCCACATAGCGCTGCCGGACCCGCGACTCCTCGTTCATCTCTTTATGGGCCACCGGCAGCGGTCGCAGCGCCTTCGCCGCCATGAACCAGGAATCGGCCATGACGCTCAGTTCCCCGGTCCGTGAGGAGATGACCTCGCCGTGCACGAAAACGAAGTCACCGAGGTCGACGTCGGCCTTCCAGGCGGCGAGGGCGTCCGCGCCGACCCCGTTCAGGCTGATCATCGCTTGCAGCTTGGTGCCGTCGCCTTCCTGCAGTGTCGCGAAACACAACTTGCCGGTATTACGCAGGAATATGACGCGCCCGGCGACGCCCGCCTGTTGCCCGGTCGCGGTGTCGGCGGCCAGGTCCGGATATGCGGCCCGAATTTCCGCCAGGGTATGCGTGCGCGGCACGACGACGGGATAGGCCTCGCCACCGGCCGCCAGCAGCCGCTCCCGCTTCTCCCGGCGAATCCGTATCTGCTCCGGGGCATCGTCGGCGGCGGGCGCCACGGCAGGCCGCGAATCCGATGTCGATGCGCTGGAAGATGCAGAGTTCGGGGTGCTCACATCGAACAACCCTAGCGTGCACCGGAAATCGTTTTGCGCGCCGCCCGGACTCCGACCCGGAGTAACGAAACGGTATCGATGCGGCGTCCCGCCCAGGATGCCCCGGCTTGCCCGCCAAAGACGCGAAATAGCCGGTGCGCATCATGCTGTGTGCGAAAGCACCTGCGCGACCGGCTATTTCGAGATGGAAGTGTTGACGGCGGAATTACAGCAAGGCGAGCGCGTCGGCCTCCCGCGCGAAGTGCGGCGCCCCGACGGCGACGTTCAACAGCCCGGCCGCCTTCAGCGCCTGGTAGCCGCCCACCAGGTCGGTCGCCCGATGCAGTCCGAGTTGCCGCAACGCGGCGGCGGCCAAGCTGGAGGTATAGCCCTCCGAGCAGACGACGATCCATTCCACGTCGTGATCGGCGGCCAGCGCCAGGCGGGCGGAACTGCTGGGATCCAGCCGCCATTCCAGGACATTGCGCTCGATCACCAGAGCACCCGGCAAGGTGCCCTCCCGTCCGCGCTGGGCCTGCGGCCGGATATCCACCAGAATGGCGCCGCGCTCGATGGCTTCCGGCAATTCGAAGGCATAGATCCGGTCGAGCTGCGCCCGTGCGTTCTCGAGCATCTGATCGATGGTCAAACGGGTCATCACATGTCACCTTCGGGCTGGTCGGTGAGGACGGTTCGAGTGCGCCGCAGGGTGCCGTGACCGGTCACCTCGTAATACGACATGGCGGTGAGGGGCGGCGAATAGGCGTGCACGCTCAGCGTCGGATCGAGCGGGCCCGCGGATTCGGCCGCGCCGGGCGCCGCGGCCGGCGCGCGCATGACGTCGTGCACCCAGCCGATCGGGAACGAGGCCTGGTCACCCGCCGCGAGTGTGCGGCAGCGCAATTCCGTTCCGTTCCATCGGTATTCGGACAGCGCCCCACTGAGCACGGTGAGTGCGCCGAGTGACCCGGCATGGTCGTGGAGCTCGGTCGACTTGCCCGGTGTCCAGCTGATCAGCCAGATGTCCACCTCGTCGTCCGTGAGCAGTCTGGCCGCCCAGCGCTCGTCCGCCGGCCAATTCCCAGCGGCGGGAAGCAGGTGGTCGTACCGTCCGGCCAGCACGTCCTCGGCACCCTCGTCGGTCAGCCGCAGCAGATCGGCGGGGCGCAGCCGGGTGGGTAAGGCGGGTGCCACCGAACGTTCCACCGGCGGGGTGGCCGACAGCGCGGTACGCGCGGAAGAAAGGGGAAGAACAGAAGAACGCATGAGCGAATCTCCAGGAGGAAGGTATCGGTCGAGGGCGGGAACTCAGCCTCGATCGGTCGAGGCGCGTCAGCCTCGACAACACTCCTGGGTGCTCACGTAGAACGTCACGAGAGGGAGTTTAACAGCAGACGACGCGGTGCCGACAACTCCCGGTCCTGCGACGAATCCAACACCGCGCATATCAGACACTTCCCTTGCGCCGCTGGTTGCGTTCGTATACGAGTCGCAGCCCGGTCAGCGTGAGGTGCGGATCGTGATCATCGATCGTTTCCGATTCCGGGACGATCAATGGCGCGGTCGCGCCGGTCGCCACCACCGCGACATCGTCGCCCGCGAAGGCGTCGAACTCGTCGCGAATCCGATCGATCAGGCCGTCCACCAGTCCGGCGAAACCGAACACCGCGCCCGATTGCATGCATTCCATGCTGTTCTTGCCCAGCACCGACCGCGGCCTGGTCAACTCCGCCCGCCGCAGCGCACTGCGCTCCACCAGCGCTTCAGTGGAGATCTCTACCCCGGGCGCGATGATTCCGCCGAGGAACTCGCCCTTCTTCGACACCAGGTCCACACAGATCGCCGTGCCGAAATCGACGACGATCGCGGGCGCGGAATACCGCTGATAAGCCGCCAGGCAATTGACGATGCGGTCGGCGCCCACTTCTTTGGGATTGTCAACCAGCAGCGGAATCCCGGTGCGCACACCGGGTTCCACCAACACGTGCGGAACGTGTCCCCAGTATTGGCTGAGCATCCCGCGCAGTTCGCGCAGCACGGGCGGCACCGTCGAAAGCGCGGAGACGCCGATCACCTCGTCCAGTTGCGCGCCGACCAGCCCGCGCACCTGCATGGCGAATTCGTCGGCGGTCAGCAGCGGATTGGTGTGCATCCGCCAGTGCCGAACCAGTTTCGAATGCGCTCCGGAACCGGAGAACAAACCGAGTTCGATACTCGTGTTGCGGACATCGATGGTCAGCAGCATGTCCGGGTCGCCGCTCCTCAGACGAACGACAGCGAGCGCGGCGAGGTCAGGCCCGAGCCCTCCGGCGCGTGGGCCGGATCGGAACCGAGCTCGACCGGGCGGTTGCGCTCGTCGACGAACACCACCTTCGGGTCGTACTCGGCGATTTCCTGCTCGTTCAGCTGGCCGTATGCGATCAGGATGACGAGATCGCCCGGGTGCACCAGGTGCGCCGCGGCGCCGTTGATCCCGATCACCCCGGAACCCCGCTCACCGGCGATGACGTAGGTCTCCAGGCGGGCCCCGTTGTCGATGTCCACGATGCAGACCTGCTCGCCTTCCAGCAGGTCGGCGGCGTCGAGCAGGTCCTGGTCCACGGTGACCGAGCCGACGTAGTGCAAATCGGCGTGCGTCACGGTGGCACGGTGGATCTTCGACTTCATCATGGTGCGCAGCATCGCGTCGACCTTTCTAGTTCGCGGAAGGAAACGAGGCGGGATCCGACACCGCAGGGACAGGCTGGGAGAAGTCCACGGCGGGCCGCGAACCGGAGACGTTGGGATGGCCGTCGATCGGAGCGCCGAGCGTGACGGCGATGTTGTCGATCAGCCGGGTCGCGCCGACCCGGGCCGCGATCAGCAGTCTGGCGTTGCCCGTAGCCGGGGCGGGACCCAAGGTGGCCGAGCGCAGCTCCAAGTAGTCGAGGTCAACGCCGGTCGCGGCATCGAGTACTCGGCGGGCGGCCGCGAGCACCGCGTCGCCGCCGAGGCCGCCCGCGTGCTTGCCCGCGGACAGCGCGGCCGACAGGGCGAGCGCCGCTTCGCGCTGCACCGGGTCCAGATAGCGGTTGCGCGAGGACAGCGCGAGGCCGTCGGGCTCACGGACGGTCACCACCGGGGTGATCCGGACGTCGAAGTTCAGGTCGCGGACCATCTGCCGGATCAACGTGAGCTGCTGATAGTCCTTCTCGCCGAAGAACGCTTCGGTGGGCCGCGCGATCTGCAGCAGTTTGGCGACCACGGTGAGCATGCCCGCGAAATGCGTCGGGCGGCTGGCCCCCTCCAGTTCCGCGCCCAGCGGACCGGGGTGCACGGTGGTGCGCGGACCGTCCGGGTACATGTCGGCCGTGCTCGGCGCGAACACCAGCTCGACGCCCTCCGCACGCAACAACTCGACGTCGGCGTCCAGCGTGCGCGGGTACTTGTCCAGGTCCTCGTTCGCGCCGAACTGGAGGGGGTTGACGAAGATCGACACGATGACGACCTGGTTGGTCCGCTTGGCCAGCCGGACGATCTCCAAGTGCCCCTCGTGCAGCGCGCCCATGGTCGGCACCAGGGCGACGGTGCGGCCGACGCCGCGCAGGGCGGCGGACACCGCGCCCACCACCGCGGGATCGTGGTGCACGGTCAGCGCGCCGGGGCGGTAGGCGCCGCGCAATTTCGGGTCCAACATCAGCGTCCTTCCAGCAGCTCGATGACAGCGGGCGCGGTTCCGGCCCGCTGGGCCGTGCGCAGCGACAACGCGCGATACGCCTCGGCCAACCTGGCATCGACCGACGCCAACGCGTCCAGATGGGCGGCCACCGCGTCCGCGTCGCCGCGGGCGACCGGACCGGTCAGCGCCGACTGGCCGCGACGCAACGCGTTGTCCAGCGCCGCCGAGGCCAGGGGCGCGAGCAGACGCTCGGCCAAGCCGTTCGGTTGGTCGTCGACCAACTGCTGACCGAGCAGGCCGGGCCCGGACAGCGCGGCGCGCAACCCGGCCACCGCGTCGACGATCACCGTGACCAGGTGATTGCTGCCGTGCGCGAGCGCGGCGTGATAGAGCGGCCGGTTCTGCTCCGGCACGCGGACCGGTTCACCGCCCATCTCGATCACCAGCGACTGCGCGATGGCGTAACCCACCTCGTCGGCCGCGGTGATGCCGAAACACGCGTTGCCCAGCCGAGTCACGTCCTCGTCGTGTCCGGTGAAGGTCATCGCCGGGTGGATGGCCAGCGGAAGGGCGCCCAGCTCGGTCAAGGGGGCGAGTACGCCGACGCCGTTCGCGCCGGAGGTATGCGCCACGATGGTGCCGGGCCGGACCACGCCCGCACCGGCCAGGCCGCGAACCAGACCGGCGAGCTCGGTGTCGGGCACGGCGAGCAGCAGCAGCTCGCTGCGGGCGGCCACCTGTTCGATCGGCAGGATCTCCGAATCGGGCAGCCGGGTGCGGGCACGGCGCACCGAGGCGTCGGAGATCGCGCAGACGCCGAACACCACATGTCCGGCCCGCTCGAGTGCGGCGCCCAATGCCGATCCCACGCGTCCCGCCGAGACGATTCCCACCGTCAGGCGTGCGGGCGCGGGGTCGTAGCCCGAAGCAGCGTTGTCGGAATTCACGCTTCTCGAGGTCAACGTTGTCCTCTCGATGTCGTTCCAGTCCCGCCATGCGGGTACCGGACGGTACGCCAAGAGGATATCGGCAGGCGGTTCACCGCCGCCACGGGGTGCGCGGGTGATCTAGGCCGCAGTGCGGGGCCGGTGCCCGGCCCTCATCAGCGGCGTTCGCGCTCCTCGGACTGCAAGTTGGCCATGATCTCCGCTACCGAGAGCCGGCGCGACGGCGTCTCGTCGTCGCTGTCGGCCCGGCGCCGCCTGCGCGCGCTGGGCGTGCCCATGGCGGGGGCGGAGGCAGGCCGTGGGGCCGGTTCGGGCTTCGGTTGCGGCCGCACGGCGGGCTGGGTCGGCGGATCGTCCAGCGGCTCGTCCACGGCCTCGGTGAAGGCGTCGGCCCAGCCGCGCGGCTCGGCGGAGTGCGCTTGCTCCGCGTCGGCTTGGTCGGCCTCGTCGGCGTCGTCGTCGAGGGAGACGATCGCGGTCTCCGCGGTCACCGGGTCGTCGAAGGGGCTGGCGAAGACCGGCGGCTCGGGATGATCGGGCTCGAAAATCGGCGTCATACTGCTACGCGGTTGCTGGTCGGCGGACATCGACCACATCCCGGCATTCGCGGAGCTATTGTTCCCGGATTCGGCGCCCGAGCTGGTCAGCTCCTGGATCCGGGTGGCGTCGGCGCGCAACGCCGGTCGATCCGTCGGCAGATCGCCGTCGAACAACCGCTGCAGGCTCTGCCGCAGTACGGTGAGTTCCGCGCGCAAGGCCGCGAGTTCGGCCGCGTCGGCTCCCACTTCCTCGCGGACCCGCGCCTCCACGCCGAGCTCGTACTCGCGGCGCGCGGTGATCTCCCGCTCCAGCTGCAACTCGTAGACGGTCTGCAGATCACGCACCTTCGCCTTGTCTATCGTCGCCTCTTTGCGGTACTTCGTCGCAGCCAGAGCGCCGATTGCCGCGGCCCACAGCGCCGCGACCAGACCTACCCGTACGAACTCCACGCTGTTACTGAAGATCAGGAAAACGCTGGCAACCAGACCGAGCACGATGAGGACGCCCACGAACAATTTTCCCGCATCGTCCCGCCGGGTACGGGAAGTGCTGCTACGGGAGGGTGAAACCATGCCAGCCAGGGTAGCCAATAGCTCGAGCCGCGCCCAGATTCCGTCTTGTGATTCCGTTCGTCCGACTAGCTAAGTAGTTGCCGCATCGTCGGTCGGATCCTCCGGCGCCCGGCAGCAGTACTCCAGCCAGAGCGCCGCAGCAACCAAAGCGACCCCCGCCAGCATCCCGACGATCGCGCCGGGGCTGTCGGCGGCAGCCGCGCGCAGCGTGCCGCGCTGGGGGAAGACCCAGCACAGGAAGCCCAGCCAGATGCCAGCGGCGATCGAACCGACCTGCGCGGACGCCTTGGCCAGCGCGACGGCGCGGGCCGCGGTGATCGGATGCAACTGGTGGCGGCCGTCGCCGATCTCGTGGTCGTTGACCCGCGCCCGGATGACGAACGCGAGCACCGCTTCGATGGCGGCCACCGGGTACAACGACGCGCCCGCGAAGATCGAGATCGGCGGGAAGTTGTCGTAGGCCATCCGGGTGGCGATCCACGCGACGATCGCGGCGATCAGCACGTTCGCCACGAGATCGAGGATGCGCGTCGGTTTCAGTTTCACGACGGCGTGCCCGTCAGCGAGAACTCGGTGCGGCGCACTCCCGCGCGCTCGGCCGGATCCAGGCGCGCCAGCAGATCCGCCACGGCGTGCGGTGCGCCGTCGACCTCGAGCACCGCGTCCGGCGCCACGTCCAGCCACGGCGCCAGGACGAAGGCGCGCCGATGCGCCTGCGGGTGCGGCAGCAGCAGATCGGGATCCGCGCTGCGGCACACGACCGGCTCCCCGTCGCGCAACTCGGCGCACCAGACCACGTCCACGTCGAGCGTGCGTGCGCCCCAGCGCACGTCGCGAACTCGTCCCGCGGCCTGTTCCAGCTCCTGGCCGCGCCGCAGCCAGTCGGCGCAGCCGAAGGCCGGATCCTCCACCAGCACAGCGGCGTTCAGGTAGTCCTCCTGCGGGACGCCACCCCACGGTGCGGTGGAGTACACGGCGGAGACGGCCAGCACACGGTGACCGAACCCGTCCAGGACGCTGCGCAGATGCGCGAGCCGGTCACCCAGATTGGAACCGATGGATAGCACGGCACGGGTCATCGGCGCGCCTCCGCGGCGCCCGGCACGGCGGAACAGGCCGTGCCGCAATCCAGCTCGCTCATCCGGCGGGCTCCTCCCGGTGGCGCGAGGTGATCACCCGGACGTCGGCGAACGAGTGTGGAATCGGCGCGGACGGCTTGTGCAGCACCACCTCGACCGATCTGATCCGCGGATCGGTCATCACGTCGTCGGCGATCTCCGACACCACCGTTTCGATGAGGTCGCGCGGCTCGCCTTGGACGATGCGGACGGCACGCTCGGCCAGCGCGCCGTAATCGACCGTCGCCGCGAGATCGTCGGACGCGGCGGCCAGGGCGAAATCCACCCAGACCGTCAGGTCGACGAGGAACTCCTGACCGTCGCGCCGTTCGTGCTCGAACACACCGTGGTGCCCGTAGGCGCGCAAGCCGCGCAGCTCGATGCGGTCGGCGCCGCGCCGGATCGCCGAATCACAGGGCAGTGCATCGTCTTCGGCGTGGACCGGGGACCGGCTCATCGTTGAGCTCCTTGCGCACTGGGTCGGGCGGTGTCGTGCTGTGCTGCGCGCAGCCGTGCGGCATTCTGCCACGCGTCGGTGACCGTGATCGCGTCCAGCGAAGCGCGCACGTCGTGCACGCGCACGCCCCACGCGCCGTGCAGCGCGGCCAGCGCCGAAATGGTCGCGGTGGCCGTCTCCCGGCCGTCCGGTGGACGCGGCCCCGCCTCGTCGGCGAGCAAAGCACCGAGGAAGCGCTTGCGCGAAGCGCCGATGAGGACCGGCAACCCGTGCGCGACCAATTCGGGCAGCGCGCCGAGCAGGGCCCAGTTGTGCTCGGCGTTCTTCGCGAAGCCCAGACCGGGATCGAGGAGCAGCCGGGACGGATCGACGCCCGCGGCGACGGCCATGTCCACCTGCACGCTCAGCTCCGACAGCACCTCCGCGACCACGTCGTCGTAGTGGTCCGCCGGTCCGGTGTGCCGGTAGTCGGCGCCCGCCCGCCAGTGCATGAGAATCCACGGGACCCGCGCGGACGCGACCACCCGCACCATGTCGGCATCGGCGCGCCCGCCGGAGACGTCGTTCACCACCGAGACACCGGCTTCGATCGCCGCGGCGGCGACCGCGGCACGCATGGTGTCCACGCTGGTCGGCACGCCCGCGGCGACCAGTCCGCGGATGACCGGGGTCACCCGCGCGGCCTCGGTCGCCGCGTCGATGCGAACCGCGCCCGGCCTGGTCGACTCACCGCCGACGTCGATGATGTCCGCGCCCGCGGCGTGCAGGCGCACGCCGTGCGCGATGGCCAGTTCGGGATCGAGGTATCGCCCGCCGTCGGAGAACGAATCGCTGGTGACGTTCACGACGCCCATCACCACGCAGGAACGTCCGTCGCGGGCGCGGACGTCGCCGAACCGGCTCGCCCCCGCCGCACGCGTCGGCGCCGATGACCTGTCCGGGGACGCGGTCGCTCCGGCGGCGGTGTCCTCCGTGGTCGCTCCGGTCGGTGCGCGCCCTCGGCTACTCGGTTCGGACACCGCGGGCTCGCTCACTTCCGCAGGATCAGATCGAGCGCCTCGGCGCGGGAGGCGGCGTTGGACTGCAGCAGCCCGCGCACCGCGGAGGTGGTCGTACTGGCGCCCGGCTTGCGAATGCCCCGCATCGCCATGCAGAGGTGCTCGGCCTCGACCACCACGATCGCGCCGCGCGGGTCCAGTTTGCGCATCACCGCGTCGGCGATCTGGCTGGTCAGCCGCTCCTGCACCTGCGGGCGCTTGGCGTACAGGTCGACCAGCCGGGCGAGCTTGGACAGTCCGGTGACCCGGCCGTGCGGACCGGGGATGTAGCCCACATGGGCGACACCGTGGAAGGACACCAGGTGGTGCTCGCAGGTGGAGTACATCGGGATGTCCCGGACCAGCACGAGTTCCTGATGGCCCTCGTCGAACGTCGTGTTGAGCACCGAGTCCGGTTCCACGTACAGCCCGGCGAAGGTCTCCCGGTAGGCCCGCGCGACCCGGGCGGGTGTCTCGCGCAGGCCGGGCCGATCCGGATCCTCCCCGACGGCGATCAACAACTCACGCACCGCTGCCTCGGCCCGTGTCTGGTCGAACGACCTGCCGGTCTCCAACGCGACGAGGCCGGGCGCGGTTACGCCGAGATCGACACCGTCGTAATCAACACTGTCCGCTTCGGCGAGGGTG
Source organism: Nocardia sp. NPDC004573 (assembly GCF_053602135.1). Classification (NCBI taxonomy): domain Bacteria; kingdom Bacillati; phylum Actinomycetota; class Actinomycetes; order Mycobacteriales; family Nocardiaceae; genus Nocardia; species Nocardia sp. NPDC004573. The sequence goes on along the minus strand of NZ_JBSGDA010000014.1, from coordinate 76,450 downwards.
TGACCACCGCCATGCTCGTTCGGCGACAATCGAGGACACCTCCAAACTCCCGGGGCGCCGGCAATCTCTCGGCACCCCCCGATGGTCGAGCCTAATCGTCACCGATCAGTGACGACCGTTCGGTCCATCCCAATCACCGTTGTCGCCTTCACCGTGCGGATCGACGCGGCGCGGCTCGTCGTAACCACCGCGATCGCCGTACCCGTCCCGGTCGTAACCGCCCTCGGGCGCACCCTGCGGACCCCACTGCTGGTAGCCGTGCCGCGGTTGCTGCGGGTCGCCCCAGCCGGACTGCCCCTGCTGCGGCTCGTCCCGTGGGGGCCAGCCGGGAGCCGACCAGCCGGCCGGAGCGCCGTAGTCGGGCCGCGAACCGTGCGTGCCCTGGCGCGGATAGGCCGGAGCGGGCGCCTGCGGCAGCGGGTAGCCGGGTGCGGGCGGGCGGGCATACTGCGGCGGAGCGCCGTATCCGCTCTCGTGCGGCGGGTAACCGTTGGCGGCCTGCGGCTCACGCTGTGCCGACGCGGCGACCGGCTGTGCCACCGGCTCCGGCGGCCACGACTCGCCGCGCTCGGCGGCAAGCTCGCCCGGAGTCTTCACCGGCGGCTTGTCCGAGGGGACGCGCTCGCCGAAATCGTTGAACGCGGTGATTCGCGGCCGCTTCTGCACCGACGCGAGGATCTGCTCGAGATCCTTGCGGTGCAGGGTCTCCCGCTCCAGCAGTGCGGTGGCCAGATCGTCGAGCACGTCGCGGTACTCGTTGAGGATCGCCCACGCCTCGGTGTGCGCGGCCTCGATGAGGTTACGCACCTCGACGTCGATCGCGCCGGCGACCTCGTGCGAGTACTCCGAGCCCATGCCCATCGAGCGGCCGAGGAACGGGTCGCCTTGCTCCTGCCCGTAGCGGACCGCGCCGAGCCGGGCGCTCATGCCGTACTCGGTGACCATCGCGCGCGCGATCTTGGTGGCCTGGTCGATATCGGAGGACGCGCCGGTGGTCGGCTCGTGGAACACCAGCTCCTCGGCCGCGCGGCCGCCCATGGCCATGACCAGTCGGGCGATCATCTCCGAGCGGGTCATCAGGCCCTTGTCGTCCTCGGGCACCGTCATGGCGTGACCGCCGGTGCGCCCGCGCGCCAGGATGGTGACCTTGTAGACTGGCTCGATGTCCGGCATCGCCCAGGCGGCCAGAGTGTGACCGCCCTCGTGATAGGCCGTGATCTTCTTCTCGTGCTCGCTGATGATCCGGCTCTTGCGGCGCGGACCGCCGATCACCCGGTCGACCGACTCCTCCAGCGATTCACCGGTGATCACCGCGCCGTTCTCGCGGGCGGTAAGCAGTGCGGCCTCGTTGATCACGTTGGCCAGATCGGCGCCGGACATGCCGACGGTGCGCTTGGCCAGGCCGTCCAGATCGGCGTCCGGGGAGATCGGCTTGCCTTGCGAGTGCACCCGCAGGATGGCGCGGCGACCGGCGAGGTCCGGGTTGCCCACCGGGATCTGGCGGTCGAACCGGCCGGGACGCAGCAGGGCCGGGTCCAGAATGTCGGGGCGGTTGGTCGCGGCGATCAAGATGATGCCGGTACGGTCGCCGAAGCCGTCCATCTCGACCAGCAGCTGGTTGAGGGTCTGCTCGCGCTCGTCGTGACCGCCGCCGAGGCCCGCGCCGCGCTGGCGGCCGACCGCGTCGATCTCGTCGACGAAGATGATGCAGGGGCTGTTCTGCTTGGCCTGCTCGAACAGGTCGCGCACCCGGGAGGCGCCGACGCCGACGAACATCTCGACGAAGTCCGAACCCGAGATGGTGAAGAACGGCACACCCGCCTCGCCGGCGACGGCGCGGGCCAGCAAGGTCTTGCCGGTGCCGGGCGGGCCGTAGAGCAGCACACCCTTGGGGATCTTGGCGCCGAGGGCCTGGTAGCGAACCGGGTTCTGCAGGAAGTCCTTGATCTCGTAGAGTTCCTCGACCGCCTCGTCGGCTCCGGCCACGTCGGCGAACGTGGTCTTGGGCATGTCCTTGGACAGCTGTTTGGCCTTCGACTTGCCGAAGCCCATCATGCCGCCGCGGCCGCCGCCCTGCATCCTGGCCATCACGAAGATGAACAGACCGAGCAGGATGACCATCGGCAACACGAACAGCAGGATCTGGGTGAACCAGCTCTCCTGCTTGACGACGGTGTTGTAGGGGGCGCCGGAGTTCTTCACGGCCGAGAAGATCTGGGCGGAGGTCTCGCTGCCGCCCGGATACTTCGCGATGATTCTGTTCTGGCCGCCGGTGGCGTCGTTGCCGTCCTTCAGCTCGATGCGCAGCTGCTGCTCGCGATCATCGATCTGGACGTTCTGCACATTGCTCTTGTTCTCGAGCTGGCTGAGGGCAACCGATGTATCGACGCTCTTCCAGCCCCGCGTGTCGTTGCCGAAGTAGCTGAACGCATAGATCACGAGCAAAATGCCCGAGACTATGGCCAGGGTGCGAAACACAGTCTTGCGGTTCATAGAGCGTCGGCCGGGGCGGCCAGTCCTTTCCGGTGTCTCCGGTTCTTGCCTAGCGATGCGTCTGGCGCGTCCGGTTCCGCGGGGGTTCGGATGCGGACAAGCCACGTTACCGCGTACGGTCTACTCGATACATCGCGCAGTTCGGCTGCAGGTGCAGTTAAAGAGGTAAACGGCCGGGGGCCGACGGTGGTTCCCGATGTCCCCGGTCCGGCTTCCTCCAAGTGGCAACAATCATGGCATGTTCGGCCTATCGTGAGCGACGACACAACCTCGCGGCGCGAGCGACGGGCACGTAGGCGGTAGCTCGCACACCACGAAAAACCCCGGGAGCGCCGCAGACCAGACACGAGCGCAGGGGGTATGGACATAGTCGAGTTACGGACACCCACAGCGATACTGCGACACGGCCGCGGCAGGTTGATCGTCCTGCGGCCCGGCTCCGACGGCGAACGCGTGCTCGATGTCCCGGTCTCCGACCTGCTGAAGGTCCGGCTGAACCGGCGCGCGGACGACGCGGTCGTCATCGAGATCTATCTGCGCTACCCGACGCCTGTGCTCACCGGCGTGCCCGCGGACCGCACCCCCCTTCCGGTCATCATCGCCGAGCACGACGTCCCCGCGGCCACCGAGATCGTCGACCGGATCAACGCGCACATCATGGCCACCCAGCGCATCGACGTGGCGGCGCCGGATCTGCGCCCGCCCGCGCCCACCTGGGGGCGTGGCGGGCCCATTCGCGCGGACGTGGAGCGGGCGACGCGCCGGATGTCGCCGCGCCGCGAGGCGAAGCAGGCGATAGCGGCTCTGCATCGTTACGTGACGCCGGAGGAGTACGTCCTGGAGACCGCCGTGGTGGCCGCGCAGCCGCCCGCGGGCAACGGCTCCGGCTTGCTCGCCGCGACGACGACGCGGCTGCTGTTCATCGCGATCGGCGACGGCCGTTACGCGCACGAACTCCCGATTCCGGTGGTCGTGTGGGCTCGCGTCACCGACACACCCACCGCGGGCCGCGGCGAGATCGGTCCCGGGCGTGGCGCCACCGGCATCGAGGTGCACGACGGCAGCCGGACCCTGCATTTCGCGGGCGCCGACCGCGCCGACACCGAGCGGGTCACCTGCGCGCTGAACTTCGCGGTGCGCCGGGAATCCGCCGACGGCGCCGCGGGCTCCGCCGACCCCGGTGTGGCCCAGTTGTATTCGGAGTGGGAGCTGCTGGTCGAGCGGCACTCCCTGGGCATGGTCGACGACGCGCAGTTCCAGCGCTACGGCCGCGGGATCCTGCGCTCACTCCCCGACGGGAGCTGAGTTCAGCGCGATCCGCCGCCACGGGCTGGTCGGGCGCAGCCACAGCCGCAGCAACTCCTTGCGGCGGTCGACGCCGCCGTTCTTCAGCTCGGCCAGGTCCTCGCAGGCCTGCCAGTAGGTCCAGCCGGTGAGGTAGGCGTCGCCGAACTGACGCCAATTGCGGTACTTGCTCTGCGCCAGCGGCAGGGCGCGCGCCAGATAGCTCCAAGCCACGTCGGCGTCGAGGTACCCGGCGGTGTAGGCCATCCTCGCCACCGCCACCACCCTGGCCAGGTCCCAGGCATGGATGTCGCTGGGCAGCGGCCGGGCCAGGTGATCGGTGAACCCGATCTTGATCGCTTGCGACCAGATGTCGTAGTCGCGCACCAGCGCCTCGGGATTGTCCATCCCCCGGAACGCGCCGACCTGCCGCAGGAACGCCCGGTGCCGATCGGCCCGTTCCCCGAAACGATCGCGCTCGCTGGCGTTGATCGACGCCGTCACCAGCGGATGCACCAATGCGTAGAGCGGGGCGTGCATACCGTCGAGCAGCTGCTCCATCGACGCCTGCGCCTCGGTGCCGTCGGTGATGCCCCACGCGCCGGTGAGCGTGTCGATCGCGAGTTCCCGCCGATCGCCGAGCGGATGGGCGCGTTCCGGACCGAGCAGCAGCGCGTCGTGGAAGGCGTCCCAGCGCGCCGAGTAGAAGGCTCCGAGCGCGAGTGCCCGCAGTTCGTCGTCGGATACCGCGACGCCGGACCAGTGGTCTTCCTCCCGCTCGTCCAGCTCCGCGTACGGAAACGTCGTCAAGGTGGGTACACCGCGCGCAGACATGTCCCGATTGTTCCCCATCCCGCGCGGGCGACGCGCGGGATTCGCCGATGGCCGCCCATGTTCGCCCGCCGCGCGGACCGACGGCGGGTCCGCCGGGTGAATCGATTTCGGTCGCGCTTGCTTCTTGCCCGCACGCATGTCGTGATCTGGAGCTAGTGTTCTCGCATGTGTAGAAACATCACCGTCCTGCGTGGTCTGGAACCTGCCGCAACCGAGCAGGAGATCTATGCCGCCGCACTGCAGTACGTGCGCAAGGTCGGTGGCGTGTCCGGCCTGAGCTCGACCACCAAATCGGCCGTCGACAAGGCCGTCGCGGCCATCGCAGAGGCGACCACCACCTTGCTCGCGGAGTTACCCGATCGCCGGGTGGCGCCGACCACCGAGCCACCGCTGCGCCGGATCGCCGCGCGCGAGGCTGTGGCGGGCGAGTAACCGGCGGCCGCGGGTTCAGGGCAGGGCGTCGGCGCCGTAGACGGCGACGCACACCAGCGCGATCTCCAGCGGCAAGCCGCGCTCTTCGATCGGATATCCCAGCAGTTGTTCGATCCGCTGCACGCGGTAGCGGACCGTGTTCTTGTGTACCCCGAGCACTTTCGCCGTTGCCTCCGGGCTGCGCTGACTGCGCAGATAGGCGTGCAGCGTCTCGCGCAGGCGCGCGGCGTTGGCGTCCCTGGCCGCCAGCGCGCCCAGTTCCCGCTCCACCAACCCCCGCATGGCCGCTTCGTCCGCGCCTGCCAGATAGGCGATCTCCACCGCTCGATACCCGGTGACCCGTAGGCCGCCCGCGGGCGCGCGCTCGGCAACCAGTCGTGCGGCGACCGCCTCACGGTGACTGCGGCGGAAGCCCGCGATCCCCCAGGCGGGCACGCCGAACGCCACCCGCACCGGCGCCTCCACCTGTGCCGCGGCCAGCCGCTCCACTTCGCCCGGCGCCGCGAGTTCGGCGCCGCGTTCCCCGTCGTCCGAGCCCGCCCACGCCCACATGGCACTGGCGCCGGACGGGACGGTGAGCACCCGCGCGCTGCCCAGTGCCGCGGCCAGCCGCGCCGCGACCCGCTCCAGCAAGCCGGTCGCCTCCGCGTCCACGCTCATGGGCTCGCCGGTCGGCTCGTCGGTCCACAGCACGAAGGCGAGGTGCTGCTGGGAGAGCCGATAGCCGAGCCGCAGCGACGCCTGATCGACGTCCACGTCGTCGCCGTCCAGTAAGGCGCGGACGGTCTCGGCTCGCCGGTTGAGCGCGGCGCGCAGCACCTGCTCGCGCTCCTCCATGTAGGTGTCGGTGAGCAGTTCGACCGAGGTGCTGATCCACTTGGTGGCCCGCTCGAACAGCCGCAGCAGGACGACGCGCTCGAGTTCCGGCGTGGTCCGGCGCTGTTCGACGACTTCGGTCATGTAGTCCAGCACGGCCTCCATGCCCACGTGGTACACCCGCAGCAGCAACCGCAGTTCGAAGCCGCGCCGGGCCACGCTGCGCGCGAACGCGTGCGCTTCCTCCGGCAGTGAGAACTCGAAGGCGTCGCTGGCCAGGCGGCTGAGCACGGTCCTGGCGTGCGCCCGGGTGCTGGCCGCGAGGTCGCGGCGCATATCGCGATCGGCGAGTTCGGGAATGCGCGCGATGATCACGTCGTCGAGCCGGGTGACGATCCGCTCCAGCGCCTCGGCGCGCGTGGTCTCGTAGACGTACTCGGCGAGCCAGTCGCGCACCTCGTCCAGCGCCGGGCTCGGCCGGGCCGCGCCGCCCGGCGAAGGGCCAACGGTCATCGCCCTCTCCTTCGGCTCGGCATCCTTTGGTTCGGGGAAACAAATTCGCCTGTTTTCCTTGACAACTTGGGCCAAGAAACTCTGTCCGGATTGTGTCACGATCATAGTTCAGTGGCCTGCCTCACAGCAGTCAGCAGACCGCGGTTCAACAAGACGCCAGTGGGAGAACAGCAGTGACCAACACCGAACCAGCGCCCGCGGCCGAAAAGGCGCGGGCACGCGAAACGACCGCGAAGAAGGACGGCCCCGCCGTCATCGAGGTGCGCAATCCCGGCACGGGCGAGGTCGTCGGCACGGTGCCGGACGAGACCGCGGACGCGGTCGCGGCCAAGGTCCGCGAACTGCGGCTGTACCAGCCGGAGTGGGAGGCACTCGGTCCCGAAGGACGCAAGGTCTGGCTGCTGAGGTTCCAGGACTGGTTGATCGACAACACCGACCGGCTGGCCACCGTACTGCAGTCGGAGACCGCGAAGCCCCGGGTGGACGCCTTGATCGACCCGGGCTTCGCGGCCGACCTGATCGGCTACTACGCGCGCCGCGCGGCCAAGTTCCTCGCCGACGACCATCCGTCGCCGCACAGCCCGCTGGCACGGGTCAAGCGGCTGACCACGGTCTACCGGCCTTACCCGGTGGTCGGCGTCATCACGCCGTGGAATTTCCCGCTGGCGATGCCGGTGATGGACGTGTTCCCCGCGCTGGCCGCCGGAGCGGCCGTGCTGCTCAAACCGTCCGAGGTGACTCCCCTGTCGGCGCTCGAACTGGCGAAGGGCTGGGCCGAGATCGGCGCTCCGCCGGTCCTCGCGGTGGTCACCGGCGCGGGCGCGACCGGAGCGGCCGTGGTGGACAACGCCGACTACATCCAGTTCACCGGCTCGACCGCGACCGGCCGCAAGATCGCCGCCGCCTGCGTGCGGCGGATGGTGCCCTACAGCCTGGAACTCGGCGGCAAGGACCCGGCCATCGTCCTGGCCGACGCCGACCTCGACCGCGCCGCGCACGGCATCGCCTTCGGCGGCATGTTCAACTCCGGCCAGGTCTGCATCTCGGTGGAGCGGGTGTACGTCGAAGCGGCGGTGTACGACGAGTTCGTCGCCAAGCTCACCGCCAACGTCAAGGCGCTGCGCCAAGGCCTCGACGGGCGCGAGTCGAAGTACGACGTGGGCGCACTGGCCAACGAGAACCAGGTGGCCATTGTGCAGCGTCACGTCGAGGAGGCGGTCGCGGCGGGCGCCAAGGTGCTCACCGGCGGCAAGCGGGCCGGATTCGGCACCGCCTTCGAGCCGACCGTGCTGGTGGACGTCGATCACACCATGTCCTGCGTGACCGAAGAGACCTTCGGCCCGACGCTGCCGGTGATGAAGGTGGCCGACGAGTCCGAAGCGATCCGGCTGGCCAACGACTCCGTCTATGGACTGTCCGCCTCGGTGTGGACCGGCGACAAGGAGCGCGGCGAGCGGATCGCCCGGCAGCTGAACGCGGGTGCGGTCAACATCAACGACGTCTTCGCCAACCTGTTCAGTTACGCGTTGCCGATGGGCGGCTGGGGCCTGTCCGGCGTCGGGGCCCGCTGGGGCGGGGCGAACGGCGTGCGCAAGTACTGCCGTCAGCAGGCGATCACCACGCCGATTCTGCCGACCCAGCAGAAGGAACTGTTCTGGTACCCGTACTCGATGCCGAAGCTGCTGTTCGCACTCGGCGCGATGCGCGCGGCGGGCGCCCGCGGTCTGCGCCGCCTCGACCTGCCCGCCCTGCTGAAACTGAAGGGAGACGCCAAGTGACCGATGCGAAGCAGATCCGCGGCAAGGTCGTCGTCATCACCGGCGGCGCGCGCGGCATCGGGCTGGCCACCGCGACCGCGCTGCAGGCACTCGGCGCGCAGATCGCGATCGGCGACATCGACGAGACCACGGTCAAGGAGTCGGGCACGGCGCGCGGCTTCGAGTTGTACGGCAAGCTCGACGTGACCGATCACGACTCGTTCGACGGCTTCCTCGACGAGGTGGAGCGCACCCTCGGCCCGATCGACGTGCTGATCAACAACGCGGGCATCATGCCGACCGGCAAGCTGGTGGACGAGCCGGATCCGCTGACCCGCCGCATCCTGGACATCAATGTCTACGGCGTGATCCTGGGTTCCAAGCTGGCGCTGCGCCGGATGCTGCCGCGCGGCAGCGGGCACATCATCAACATCGCCTCGCTGGCCGGCGAGACCCACATCCCGGGCCTGGCCACCTACAACGCCAGCAAGCACGCGGTGCTCGGATTCACCGACACGCTGCGTGAGGAGTATCGCGGCACCGGCCTGCACTTCTCCTCGGTGCTGCCCACGCTGACCAACACCGAGCTCGGCTCGGGCGTCACCGCGCCCAAGCTGCTGCGCCCCGCCGAGCCGGAGGAGATCGCCGACGCCGTGGCGAACCTGATCGTCGCGCCGAAGTCGAAGGTCAGGGTGACCGCGGTGGCCGGGTTCATCTCCCGGTTCGTCGGCCTGCTGCCGGAAGCGGTCGGGGACAGCATCGGGCGGGCACTCGGCTCCGGCCGCGCCTTCCTCGACGACGTGGACGCCGACAAGCGCAAGGCATACGAGGAGCGCGCCCGCGGCGCGTGAGCTTGGGTACAGGCGGGCGCCGTGGCCGGGATTCGTCTCGGGCGCGGCGCCTCCTCGTGTCCGGGGTAAGTTACGAGCGCCGCACCCAGGCTAGATTTGTGATGAAAATCACTCAAAATATCGCTTCCCTCGGATAGCCGGTCAGCGGCAAATTCTCAGCCGCATTCCATCGGCATCCGGACGGCCGTAATCCGCCGAAGCCGCCACTCGAGCCACATCATCCATGCTGGTCAAATGCCCAAGTGTGGACCCCGGGCAGTCGGCGCTGGCCGCATGCCGAAAATTCGCCCAACCGCTTGGTGCGGAGCACCGGCACAAGCAATATGCTGTCCCTAACAAACCTGCCGACTGTTTCGGTGCCCGTATCCGAACTTTTCGGCCTGATAAGGCTGGAAATTCCGGACTGATTCTGATAGCAAGGGGCTATGGACCCGCACTTGCGCGACCTGCGGTATTTCGTCGCCGTCGCTGAGGAACTGCACTTCACCAACGCCGCTCAGCGGCTGCACATCGCTCAACCCACCCTGTCGCGTCAGATCCGTCAGCTGGAACGTCAGCTCGACGTGGTCCTGTTCGACCGCAACCAGCGCAGCGTCGCGCTCACCGTCGCGGGCAAGGAACTGCTCGAAGGCGCTCGCAAGATCCTGGAGCTGTGGGAGGTCACGAACGTCTCGCTGCAGGAGGCCGGCGAGGTGCTGCGCGTCGGCATCCAGTCCGCGCTCGGCCGCGGGCTGCTCAGCGATCTGGAGAGCGCGAGCGGACATCGCCTCGCGCTGCACGCCGCCTCGTGGACGGATCCCTCCAGCGGGCTCGCGGGCAGGCAGGCCGACCTCGCGCTGGTCTGGCTCCCGCTGCCGGACCAGAGTCGTTACCGGTGGCAGGTGCTGCGCACCGAGCCGCGCTGGGTGCTGCTCCCGGAGAACCACCCGCTCGCCGTCTCCGAGACCATCGAGTTCGCCGATCTGCTCGACGAACCGTTCGTCGCGCTGCCCACCGAAGCCGGCGCGGTCCGCGATTTCTGGCTCGGCAACGACGGACGCGGCGGGCGGGCGCCGAAGATCGGCGCCGAAGCAGCGACCGCCGAGGACAAACTGGAAGCCGTGAGCCTCGGTCTGGGGGTGTGCCTGCTCGCCGAGAACAACGTGCCGATGTACCGCTGGCCGGGGTTGACCGCGCGGCCCGTGTCGGGGCTCGCGCCATGCGAACTCGCCGTGGCCTGGCGGGCCGACGACAACCGGCCGACCATCCTCGAGTTCGCCGGTCGTGCCGTCGAAGGCGGCTTCGCGGCGCAGCAGTCGCCGGTCAGCGTCTGAATCGGCCTTCGGGTGCGGTGCGCTGCCATGGGCAGCGGATCTCCAATTGCGCGGACAGCCGTAGCAGGGTGGATTCGCTGCCGGGCGGCCCCGCGAGCTGGGCGGCCACCGGCGTCTCCGATCCGGGGTGGATGCCCATCGGGATGGACGCGGCGGGCCAGCCGACCAGATTCCAGAGCGGAGTGAAGGGGGCGAATCGCGCCCCGGCGAGCAGAGTGGCGGGCCGATTGCGGAAGTGCCAGGCCCGCGCCGGGGGTGGCGGGGCGGCGAGCGTGGGAGTGATCACCACGTCGTAACGCTCGAAGAACTCCAGTAGTCGCGCCTCGACCCGATCGATCTGTGCGGGGCGCGCGAGCCGGAACCGATGCACCGTCCGGCCGAGGGCCAGTCGACGGCGGGCTCTTCGGGATAGCTGGTCGGGCTCGGGTAGCGCGGGAGCATCGCGCGCACCGAGGGCCAGCCAGCGTAGGGACGCCGCGAACAGTGCGTTTCCGTACGGTAGGGCGGTCGGTTCGACCACATGGCCCGCCGCCGCGGCCACCGCGGCCGCTCGGCGGGCCGCGGCCGTCCAATGCCGGTCGACGCGCAGCAGGCGAGACGGTGGGTCCACGGCCAGGGCGATGCGTAGTCGGCCGGGCGGATCCACCTCGGCCAGATCCGGCCGCGCCGCCAGCACCGACAACGCGAGCGCCGCGTCGTCCACACCGGTTGCCAGAACACCGTTCTCGACCAGACCCGACCAGGCGCCTGCGCCGGGCACCATGTGCTGCCCCGGCTTGATCCCGAAGACTCCACAGCACGCGGCGGCCACCCGCACCGCACCCAAGCCGTCGCAGCCGTGCGCCACCGGAACCAGCCCGGCCGCGATGGCCGCGCCCGCCGCGCTTCCGGCGTTGCGCGCCGGGTTCCAGGGGTTGCGGATGACACGCTCCGAGCCTTTGGTCGTCGCCCAGCGGCTCAGCTCGGGCGCCGCGACCAGACCCATGACGACCGCGCCCGCGGCGCGCAGCCGCGCCACCACCGGGTCATCCGCGGCGGCCGCCGGGCCCCACGGCACCGGCTCGCTCGCGATGGGTACGCCGTGTTCGACCGCGACCGGGACACCGGCCATGGGCAACACGTCGAGGTCGTCGCGTTCGGTCAGGCTCGCCGACTCGGCCATCGCCTGTTCGGCGCGCAGCACGGTGAACGCGGGGCAGGTCCGGTCCGCCGCCGAGATCCGCGTCCCGGCATCCGCCGCCACTTGGCCGGGATGCAACAGGCCGTCGCGCACACACGCCGCGATCGTCGCTGCCGGGCCCCCGCGTTCCAGACCGTTCTCGGTGTCCCCGGCGCTGTCCGGCCGCGCTTCGGCAGCGGTCACCAACGGTCGGGAAAGCATGGGTTCGCTGATTTTCGAGCTGTCCGCCACGGTTGCGGCCTCGTCAGACATGTGCTGGTCATCCCCCGTCGCGTCGTTGTCGAAATCGGGTGATCCACTGTCGAGCCGCAAGTTATCATTTCGAATACGGCGCGGGGGATGATGGTGTCGGGTGTGGCGAGAAATTTTCGGCCCATCCGGCAACGACCGATGCGGATTCTGCGGCGTCCGCCGAGCCATAGGTCCCGACATGAGTGCGAACTCTGAGAGAAGTTCCGAATCCAGCACAGGTATTTCCACCCGTGCCAGGAGTGGTGAGCTGTCGCGCGCCGAATCCGACGCGGTGGCGGCGTTCTCCGCGGCTTGGAAATCGACCCGGCGCCCGCCGGTCATCGCCGAATACCTGCCCGATGCCAGCACCCTGCGTCGCGAGGCGCTGCTCGAGCTGATTCGCGTCGACCTGCGCAATCGTTGGCTGCACCGCCGCCGGGCCAGCACGAGCGACGCGACGCAGCCTGCCGCGCGCATGCGCCTGGCCGATTACTGCGCCGAATTTCCCGAACTCGTTTCCGACGATATTCCGGCCGGTCTGGTGTACGAGGAGTTCGTCATCCGCCGCCAGAGCGGCGAACGGGTCGATCCGCGTGAATGCCTGCGGGAATATCCACGTCAGGCCGAGGAACTGCGCGAGCTGCTGAACGCCGACGAGGTCGATCAGAGCACCCGCCGCGCGCCCGGGGAGGACGTCACCCGGACCGTCTTCGCCCACACCGGCGCCGATCTCGATGACACCGCGTTGAACCGAACCGCCGAGTCCACTCGTGATTCCGAGGTGACCAGAACGACCGCCGCCGATCTGACGGGTACGGCGACCGCCGTGCCCACGACGATCGGCACCGGACCGAGCCGGCCCGACCCGCTCGACCGCATCGAGATCGGCCAGCAGATCGATGACTTCGATCTGCTGACCGGTCTGGGCAGCGGCGCGTTCGCCCGAGTCTTCCTCGCCCGGCAGCGCTCGCTGCAGCGGCTGGTCGCGGTCAAGATCTCCAGCGACCACGGCACCGAACCGCAGACGCTGGCGCAGCTGGACCACGACTACATCGTGCGGGTCTTCGATCAGCGGCTGCTCGACGACGCCGAGGGCGCCGCACGCCGGTTGCGGCTGCTCTACATGCAGTTCCTCCCCGGCGGCACGCTGCTGGGCGTGCTGCGCTGGGTGCGCGCCACCCCGCCCGCCGAGCGCAGCGGCAGGCTCCTGCTGGACGCCGTGGACGCGGCCATGGAGGAGAAGGGCGAGATCCGGCCGACCGACTCCAGTGTGCGCGCCGAACTCGCCCGGCTGAGCTGGCCGGAGACGGTGGCCTGGCTGGGCCGCAGGCTGGCCGAGGCGCTGGACTACGCGTCCTCGCACGGCGTGCTGCACCGCGACGTGAAACCGGCCAACGTCCTGCTCACCGCCGAGGGCGTACCGAAACTGGCGGACTTCAACATCAGCTTCAGCCGCAATGTGGAGGGCACCAGCCCGGTGGCCTACTTCGGCGGCTCACTGGCCTACATGTCGCCCGAACAGCTGGAGGCCTGCCACCCGAGCTTCGGCCGCAGCGCCGCCGACCTGGACACTCGCGCCGACATCTATTCGCTGGGCGTGGTGCTGTGGGAGCTGCTCACCGGAGCGAAGCCGTTCGACGACCGGACGGCGGGCGCGGGCGAGCAAGGCGACGACACCACGCTGGAGGCCATGCTGGAGCGGCGCAGCTCCGGCGTGGACGAGGTGGCGCTGCAACGGGTTCCGCCCGACTGCCCGGCCGCCTTGTGCCGTGTGCTGCTGACCTGTCTCGCGCCGGAGCGGACCGACCGCTGGTCCAGCGGTGCGACCCTGGCCAGGCAACTGGAGATGTGCCTGGACGAGCGCGCGCGCGACCTGGTCGACCCTCCGCCGAAAAGCTGGCGGCGGCGGCTGCGCCCGTACATCGTGCCGGTCGCGCTGCTGGCGGTGGCGCTGCCGAATGTGCTCGCGTCGCTGTACAACATCCAGCACAACCAACATCTGATCATCAGCCGGATGACCGAGGACGCCCAGCAGACCTTCCTGATCATCACCGGCGTGGTCAACGCCATCTTCTTCCCGGCAGGCATCGCGGTCGTGCTGTACATGGCGAGATACGTCCTGACGGTGCCGCGTGGTCTGCGCAAAGGACGACGATACGACCCGGACACCCTACGGCGCGCCAGAAAGGACGCGCTGCTGATGGGCGATCGGGCCGTGGTCGTGGCCTTCTCGCTATGGGTGCTGGCCGGACTGATCTTCCCGATCGCGCTTCAGGTGTCGACCGGAGACATAGCGACCCGCGCCGTGGTGCACTTCTTCTCCTCATTGGTTGTGTGCGGCGCGATCGCGGTCGCCTATCCCTTCTTCCTGCTGACCTTCTACATGGTGCGGTGCATCTACCCGCTGTTCCTGCGGCACGGGGACATCAGCCCCGAGGACGGGGTGTGGCTGCGCGGCCTGGACCGGCGGTGCAACGGTTACCTCGCGGTCGCCGCGTCGGTGCCGCTGCTCGCGGTCGCCGGCGTGACCTTCCTGCCGCCCTCCGACATCCCGTCGGTGATCTTCGCGGTCCGGCTGCTGTGCGTAGGCGGCATAATCGCGTTCGTGGGCACCTATCTGCTGTTCCGTGCGCTGGAAGCGGATCTGCGAGCGCTGGAGCGCGTGGTCGATCCCGAAGCCGCCGAAACGGGAGCCACCGAGACCAGGTCCGTCCGAGCGACCACGACCGTCGCGGAGTCCGGCACGTGAGTTTCCCGCGCACCGATGCCGTCGCCCGGTTCACCGCCGACTGGCAGCGCAGCCTTCACAGCGACCGGTTACCGCCCCAGATCCGCGACTACGTGCCCGACGGCACGCAGGCTCGCTTGGCCGTGCTCATCGACCTGATCCGGGTGGATCTGCGGCGGCGCTGGGAACGCGAAGGGCTCGGCAAACGAGTCGCGGAATACCGCGCGGAATTCCCGGAGGTGGACGACAGCCCCGAGCTGGTCGATCTCGTGTGCCAAGAATTCCTGGTACGCCGCCGCCGCGGCCAGCTGCCGCTGGAAGACTTCCTCGGCGACTACCCGGATCTCGCGGGCGCGGTCGGTGAGATCCTCGCCGACTTCGCCGATTCCGACGACGACGTCGGCGACCTGTCGGGCGAATCCCTCGCGGCGCTCGCCGACCTCGCCCCCGGCCACCGGATCGATGACTTCGATCTGCTCACCGACCTGGGCTCCGGGCTGCTCGGCCGCGTCTTCCTGGCCAGACAGCGTTCCATGCAGCGGCTGGTCGCCGTGCGGTTCTCGGCGGGCCGGGCGGGCGCGCCGCGCACGATGGCCCAGCTCGACCACGCCCACATCGTGCGCGTCTTCGATCAGCGGGTGCTCGGCGCCGACGCCACGCCGACGCGCACCAGGGCAGCAACCCCCGCGAACGGGGGCCATGCCGTGGAGGACAGCACAGTCGCTGCGCCGCCCTCTGACCTCGATACCTCGGCCACCGAGTCGTTCGATCTCGACACCACCGTCGCCACCCCGCCCGCCCGGACCGCAGGCCGCTCCGGCGACGACAACACTCTCATGGATCTCGAAGCCACCGTCGCGGCCGCACCCCTCCGGACGCCGAGCCGCGCCGGCGACGACGAGTCTCGCCCGCGCGTCGCCGAAAGCCACGGCGCGACCGTTACCCAGCCGTCCGTCCTGGACGAGGCCACGGTCGTCGCCGGGGAAACCGTCGATGACGAGACCATCGTCGCCGAGCCCGACAGATCCCCCTCGCTTCCCTCTCGCCGTCCTCGGACGCCCGAGTCCGCACAATCGGCCGAGCCCGGCGCGGCGGTTCTCGCTCACCCCGACACGGCGGTGACCGAAGGCTCGGTCGATCCGGACGCGACCATCGCGGGTCCCCCGGACGACGCCACGTCCGCGCGCTCCGGAACGGCCCTCGCCCCGGAGCCCCGGACAACCGTCCTGCCGCGCTTGGTCTACATGCAGTATCTTCCCGGCGGCACGGCGGTCGGTCTCCTCGAACAACGCCGTCGCGGCCCGGTGTCCGATGGCGGCACCCTCCTGTTGCGCGCGGTGGACAACGCCATGGAGGCCAAGGGCGAGATCCGGCCCGCGGATTCCAGCGTTCGCTCGGAGATCGCTCGGCTGAGCTGGCCGGAGACCGTGGCATGGGTGGGCAGGCGGCTGGCCGACGCGCTGGATTACGCCGCCCACCAGGGCGTGCTACACCACGACATCAAGCCGGCGAACGTGCTGTTCACCGCGGAGGGCATTCCGAAACTCGCCGATTTCGCCCTCGGCGAGTCGGCGACGCGCGTTCCCGCGCCGCGCGGGCCCGGCGCGCCCGACGCCTCGGCCTACCGATCCCCCGAACAATTGGCCGCCTATCTCGATCCCGGCGCGCCCGTCCCCGGCGACGCCAGCGACGTCTACTCCCTAGGTGTGCTGCTGTGGGAAATGCTGACCGGCGCCACTCCCTTCGACGATCCGCCCCCTGAGGAGGAAGGGCCCGACACCGAGACGTACGCGGCGATGCTCGCGGTGCGCCGCGCGGGCGTCTCGCAGGCGGCGCTCGCGCGTCTGCCGGAAGACACCCCCGCCGCGCTGCGCCGCGTACTGCTGGACTGCCTGCACGCGGACCCCCGACGCCGCTGGCGCGGCGGCGCGGAACTCGCCGCACAACTCGACTTGTGCCTGGACACCCGCGCCCGCGATCTGGTCGATCCCCCGCCCGGCAGCCTCGCGCACCGAGCCAGGGGGTGGCTGCTTCCCGTCGCGGCGCTGTGCGTCGGCGTGCCCAACGTGCTGGCCAGCTTCTACAACATCCAGCTGAACCAGGCCCTGATCATCGACCGGATGTCGGCCGCCGACCAGGAGAAGTTCGCGACGGTCGGATTGATCAACAATGTCGTCGCGTTCCCGGTCGCCGCGCTGCTGCTGTTGTTCATGACCCGGCGGCCGCTCGCCATCGCCTACCGCCTCGGCCACGGCCACGGTTATTCGGCGCGCACGCTGGCGAAAGCGCGCCGTGACACCCTGCTGATGGGCGACTGGGCGGTGTGGATACCCTTCGGCTTCTGGCTGGTGGCCGGCATCATCTGGCCACTGGGACTGGCCTTCTCCGGCGTCGACCTGCCGCGCGGCACCTTCCTGCATTTCTTCGCGGCGCAGGTGGTGTGCGCGGCCATCGCACTGGCCTATCCGTTCTTCCCGATCATGGTCTACGCGGTGCGGTCGATCTATCCACAGCTGTTGGTGCGCGGCGGCATCGGGCCCGACGACGAACGCCAGTTGCGCGCGCTGGCCCGGCGCGGCAACTTCTATCTGGGTGTCGCGGCGTCGGTCCCGCTGCTCGGCGTGGCGAGCGCGACCTTCGTCGACGCCGCCGACCTGGAGCTGGTGATCGTTCCGGTGCGCGTGCTGAGTGTGGGTGGCATCCTGGCGTTCGTGCTGACCTATCGGCTGTTTCGCATCCTCGAAGCAGATCTGCTCGCGCTGGCCAGGGCGATCCCGCAGCGGACTCGATGACCACCCCGCGCCCACTGGGACGGTTGGTGAATCTGTCGCACGTCCACGACCCGGCCACCACGCCGCTGTATCCGGAGGACCCCGAGTTCCGCACCGACGTGGTGGCCACGATCGCCGATCACGGCTATTACCTGCGCTACATCCGGCAGGGCGAGCACACCGGAACCCATTGGGGCGCACCGATCCATTTCCGCGCCGACGGGCTGGCCGCGCACGAACTGGAGCCGGACGACCTGCTGTTGCCCGCCGTGAAGATCGATGTCCGGCACCGTTGCGCGACCGACCGCGACTACGCGATCACGGTCGACGATCTGACGCACTGGGAGGCAGGACACGGCCGGATCCCGGACGAAGCGGCGGTGATCGCCTGGACCGGCTGGGACGCCAAGTGGGGTACACCGGAGTTCATCGGCGCGGGCGAATCGGCCGGGCGTCAGCCCGGTTTCGCGGTGCGGACGGTGGAATGGCTGCTGCGCAGCGGCAGGCTCGGCAGCCGTGGCGCGCTCGGCATCGACACGTTCGGCCCCGATGTGGGTACCGATCAGACGTACGCGGTGTCCAAGTTGCTCTACGGCGAGCGCCGGATCAGCTTGGAATGCATGGCGAACCTGGCCGCGCTGCCCGCGACCGGGGCATGGGTGCTGGTCGGCGGACCGCTCTATCGCGGCGGTTCCGGCTCTCCGGCAACGATTTTCGGCATCCTGCCCGGCTGACGCCTCAGCCGCCGTAGACCTTGGGGTCGAGGGTGCCGATGTAGGGCAGGTCCCGGTAGCGCTCCGCGTAGTCGAGACCGTAACCCACGACGAATTCGTTCGGGATGTCGAAGCCGACGTGCGCGACTTCCACGGGCGTGCGTAACGCGTCGGGCTTGCGCAGCAGGGTGACCACCTCGAGCGAGGCCGGGTTGCGGGTGGACAGATTCCGCTTGAGCCACGACAGCGTGAGCCCGGAGTCGATGATGTCCTCGACGATGAGGACGTTGCGGCCCGCGATGTCCTTGTCCAGGTCCTTCATGATGCGCACGACACCCGAGGAAGAGGTCGACGACCCGTAGGACGAGACGGCCATGAATTCCATCTGGGTCGGGATCGGCAGCGCCTTGGCCAGGTCGGTCATGAAGAAGATGGCGCCCTTGAGCACGCCCACCAGCAGCAGATCGCCCTCGGGAGCGTCCGGGGGATACCGCTTGGCGATGAGTTCGGCCAGCTCCTGGGTCTTTGCGGCGATCTGTTCCTCGGTGATCAGCACCGACGCGATGTCATCCCCGTACACGTCAGCTGGATTCCCTTCCGTGGTGGTGAGCCCGTTGGGCCGGTTCGGTCTGCGTCATCGGTCCGATGCCGTCCGCGTCCAGCCGCAGTGTCAGCCTGCCATGTTCGCGCCTGGCGACCAACCTGCTACCCGGCCTTCCTCCGCCGACCGCGACGCCGCCCTGCCCGCGCCAAGCCGTAACCAGTTCGTCGACTGCCTGTAAATGCTTCGTGGTCAGGGCTTTCGCCCCGTTGTCGAGCAGCCACGCCCGGATCGCCCGTTTGCGGAGCGCGGCGGGCGCAGTGGCGAGGGTCTCGATCACCAGCGCCCGCCCATCACCGGCGCTGTGCCGCAGGTCGGCGGCGAGCACATCCAGCACCGCGCCGTCCTCGCGCAATTGCTCGGCCGTGCGCGCCAGCGCGGGGGCCACGCCACCGCCGAGGATCTGCTCCAACAGAGGCAGCGCCTCGGTGCGCAGCCGGACCCTGGTGAACTCCGGCGCCGCGTTGTGCGGATCGTCGTGCGGCGTCACGCCCAGGTCGGCGCACATCTGCCAGGTGGTTTCCCGGCGCACGCCGAGCAGCGGCCGTCCCCACGGCTCGGCACAGGCGGCCATCCCTTGGATCGAACGGCCACCGGAGCCTCGCGCGAGGCCCAGCAGCACCGTTTCGGCCTGGTCGTCGAGGGTGTGACCGAGCAGCACCGGCAAACCCGCGCGCGCCGAGTCCAGCGCGGCGTAGCGGGCCCGGCGCGCGGCGGCTTCCATGCCGCCCTCGGTGCCGACCTCGACCGCGAGCACGCGCGCGGACCGGCAGCCGAGCGTCAGCGCCTGCGCCGCCGCCTCGGCGGCGACCGCGCCGGATTTGGGCTGCAGGCGATGATCGACCACCAGCGCGTCCACCGCGTTCGTCTCCACTACCGCCGCCGCGGTGAGGGCCAGCGAATCCGCGCCACCGGACAACGCGACCGCCACGGCCTGTTCCCCGGTCTCGGGCGGCCCGAACCTGCCCAGCCAGTCTCGCACCGCACGGCGGATGGCGAGCACGGCAGCGGTCTCGGGCAACCGGGCGGGCGCGGACGGACGCCCGGAACCGGAAGACCCGGTCTCCGATCCGAAGCGCCCGGGTGTCGTTCCTGGCGCACGCCCCATGGGCGCAGCCTACCGGCCCGACGACGAGCGGCGAACCACCACGGGGCGCGGAACCGGCTTGCTCACTCAGACCAGCACGCGCTCGATCCAGCGCTGCGGATGCTCGATCTCATCGGGGCGTGGCAAGGTCTCGGCGTCGGTCCACACGGTGTTGAACCGCGTCATCCCCACCGCGCCGACCACCTCGTCCACGAACTTCTTGCCGCGCACGTACTGGGCGACCTTCGCGTCCACACCCAGCAGTGCCCGCAGGATCCGTTGCACCGGGTTGGTCGGACGCCTGCGGCGCTGGTCGAACGCGGTTCTGATCTGCTCGACCGATGGCACGACCGCGGGACCGACGGCATCCATCACATGATCGGCGTGCCCCTCCAGCAGGGTGCCGAGCATGAGCAGACGGTCCAGCGCCGCGCGCTGCGGCGGCGCCTGCGTGGCGCGCAGCAGACCGACCACGCCGCGCGCGGCCGGGTCGTCGGGTGTGGTCCCGCGACGGCGGTCGCGCACCTCGTCGACCAAGCGGGACAACATGTCGCTCAGCGGCTCGTCGGCGACCTCGCCGAGCACCTCGACGTTGGCGCGCATGTAGTCGCCGAGCCAGGGCGCGCAGGAGAACTGGACCCGGTGGGTCACCTCGTGCAGGCACACCCACAGCCGGAAATCGCTCGGCGAGACCCCGAGCGCCCGTTCGACCGCCACGATGTTCGGCGCGACCAGCAGCAGGGTGCCGTCGGAGCCGGTGAACGGGTCGTATTGACCGAGAATCGCGGTGGACAAGAAGGCGAGCATCGCACCCGCTTGCACTCCGGCGGGTTTGCCCGCCAGCTTGCGGTCCAACCGCACCTCGCCGGTCCCGGTGAGTTGGGCCATCGAGTCGGCGGCGGCCGTGATCCAACCCGGGCGGTCGACGATCCGGGCCGCCGGGACCGGCCGGTCGTCCAGCAACCCGCTGACCTCGCGAACCGGCGCCTCGGCCCGCACGGAGGATTCGGCGAGTTCGGCGACCACCTGTTCGGCCGAATAGCGCGAGGTGCGCGGACCGGCGGGCACCAGCGCGGAGCCGGTTCGCGCCGCCAGACGCCAATCCACCACACCGGACAGACCCGAGCGGCCCTTACGCCGCTCGTCCGCGCCGGCGGAGCCGAATTCGGCTGTCTCGGAACCTTGCTGGGTCATGATCAACCACCCGTCAGGAGCATCCACAGTTTCGCAGCGTGCCTGCGATCGCGTCCAACGCGGGCCTGCTCACCTCCGGTGGTCGATCGTTCGACATCAGAGCGAAGGTCAGCACCCGCCCATCGGCGTCCAGCACATACCCGACCAACGCGCTGGAGACCGACAGAGTTCCGGTCTTGGCCCGCACCCAGCCCGCACCCTGGCGATCTCGCGTGACGTAGCGGCTGGTCAGCGACCCGGTAGCGCCCGCGACCGGCAGGGCGTCGAGCATCGGCGCCAAGGTGGCCGCGACCCGGTCGGTCTCGGGCTCGGCCTTGGTACCGGCCGGTTTCACCGCCGTGGCGCCGGTGGGCTCGGCCGCGGTCGCCACGACGCGGTCGAGCAACCGCGCGGGAATCCGGTCGTCGACCGAAAGCCCGCTGCTGTCGTGCATATCCAGCCCGGACAGATCGAAACCAGCCTTGCTCAGCGCCGCACGCACCGCCGTGACCCCACCGGCGAAGGACGCCGCTGCGCCGGTGGCCGTGGCGATCTCCCGGCCGATCGTCTCGGCCAGCACATTGTCGGAGTAGACCATCATGTCCCGCAGCCGGTCGCGCAGCGGCGCCGACTGCACGGAAGCGATCTCGGCGGCGCCTGCGGGCGCGACACCCGTCCTGACCTTGGCGGGGTCCAATCCCAGATCGGTCGCCAGCCGCCGACCGGCGTCCAGCGCGGGCGTGGCGGTGCGCGGCGAGTACTCGACCAAGGGCTGCAGGCGACCGCCATCGATCATCACCGGTTCGATCGGGGCGATGGAACCCTCGGGGATGTCGACCGGGTCCCAGCCCTGCGCCATGGCCGGGCCGGTGTAGGCGGAGATGTCGACGACGATCGTGTCTATCGCGCGACCCGCGGACTTGATCTGGCTCACCAGATCGGACAGGCGCGGCCCGTTCGGGTAGTACCCCTTGCCGTCCGGCTGCGCGGTGAGCGTCGGATCGCCGCCGCCGACCAGCACCGCTTCGTTCGGCGCCGCACCGGCGACGACCTTCGTGGTCACCCGGTGCTCGACAGGCAGGGTGAGCAGAGCGGCCGCCGCGGTGAGGATTTTCGCGGTGGACGACGGGATCATCGGACGGTTCGCGTCACCGCTCCACAGCACCGTCCCGCTGCCCGGGTCGGTCACCTGCCCGGCGAACGCGCCGAGGTCCGGGTTGGCGATCACCGGGGCCAGCGCCGCGGCGACACCGGCCGGACTCGGCGCGGAATCGGTGGACCGGGCCGGGCCGACCTGTGGCGAGGGCTCCACCGGATCGGGCGGGGCGGCGACGGTGAGACCACCGTGCCGGAATTCGGGGGTCCACGGACGCACCGCGAGCAGCGCCACGGCGGCGGCGACGATCAGTACGACCATCGAGCTCGAGATCCAGATCCATCTGTTGCGGCGCCGCCGGGCGGCCAGCCCACCGATGTTCTCGTTGCCACCAAACACGTCGCCGCCGCTCTCCTGACCGATTCCCGCAGCAGCCGCCTGCCGCACCCATGTCCCCGACGACCACACTATCCTCGTTGCGCAACCGTTCCCCCGAACAACCTGGCGAGTCGGCACACTCCGCAGCGGCCGAGTCGGCAGTCGCCGAAAAGCAGCCGAGTCGCCGAGCTCGGCCCCGACGCACGAAGGAGATGGCGTGGAGTTCGACGTCACCATCGAGATCCCCAAGGGTTCCCGGAACAAGTACGAGGTCGATCACGAGAC
Source organism: Nocardia sp. NPDC004573 (assembly GCF_053602135.1). Classification (NCBI taxonomy): domain Bacteria; kingdom Bacillati; phylum Actinomycetota; class Actinomycetes; order Mycobacteriales; family Nocardiaceae; genus Nocardia; species Nocardia sp. NPDC004573. The sequence continues at coordinate 53,914 of NZ_JBSGDA010000014.1, read as the reverse complement.
CGGCCGGGTCCGGCTCGACCGGTTCCTGTACACGTCCATGGTCTATCCCGCCGACTACGGCTACATCGAGAACACCCTCGGCGAGGACGGTGACCCGCTGGACGCGCTGGTCCTGCTGCCCGATTCGGTGTTTCCCGGCGTGATCGTGGAGGCCCGCCCGGTCGCGATGTACAAGATGGTCGACGAGGCAGGCGGCGACGACAAGATCCTGTGCGTGCCCGCGGGTGACCCGCGCTGGGACCACATCCAGGATCTGAAGGACGTCCCGGAGTTCGAATTGGCCGCGATCAAGCACTTCTTCGAGCGCTACAAGGACCTGGAGCCCGGCAAGTACGTCAAGGGTTCGGAGTGGGTGGGCCGGGCCGAGGCCGAGGCCGAGGTGGAAGCGTCCATCCAGCGCCTGAAGGATCAGGGCGGGCACTGAAAGCCTTTCGGGCACGACGCGAGCGGGGAGACCGGTAGGCCGGACTCCCCGCTCTGCCTTTCGCGCTGCGAAAGGCGAAAAGGGACACCCGGATACCGGATGCCCCTTCTCGGTGTCAGTTGGCTCAGTAGTAGATGTACAGGTCCCAGCCGTCCCAGGACTCGATGCACTCCCAGTAGTAGCCGCCGGTGCTCGGCGACTCGCCGTCGGCCCGGCAGGCGCTCAGCGTGGCGTACGTGCCGACGTAGGTGCCGCCGTAGGCGACCTCCTGGTAAACCGGCGCGGCAGAGGCCGATGCGGCCGTCGACACCCCGGCGACGGCAGCGGTGGCCAGCAGACCAGCGGCGAGGATGGACTTGATACGCATTGTTCTTGCTCCTGAATGCGAGGCGAAATTTCCGACGTCCCAAACGATATGGACGATCGGCGCCCCGCACAGCCACCCCTAGGGTGAGGGCAAGGCAACCCTGAGGCGAATCACCTTGCCCACCCTCGATACCCACCCCTTGGGGGCTCGGCACAGCGCGCTCGCCGGGTGCGGGCGCACCGCCGGTGTCACTGGCCGCGGAATTCGGGCGTGCGCTTCTCGAAGACGGCCTTGATCGCCTCGGTGAGGTCCTCCGAGGGCAGGAACGCGGCGTTCCACGCGGAGACGTAGCGCAGTCCCGCGGCGATCTCGTCCTTGCGCCGCTGATCCAGCACGTCCTTGACGCCCTGTACCACCAACGGCGGGTTCGCGGCGATCTCGCGGGCGGTGGCGTGCGCCGCGTCCAGCGCCGTTTCCTGGTCCGGGAGGACGTCGTTGACCAAGCCGATCTTCTCCGCGCGAGCGGCATCGATGTCCTTGCCCGTGTAAGCGAGCTCACGCAGGTGTCCCTCGCCGATGATGCCGGGCAGCCGGTGCAGCGAGCCCACGTCGGCGACGATCGCGACCTTGGCCTCCCGCAGGCTGAACTTGGCCTCCGCGCTGGCGTAGCGGATGTCGGCCGCCGCGATGAGGTCCAGTCCGCCGCCGATGCACCAGCCGGACACCGCCGCGATCACCGGCTTGCGGCAGTCCGCCACGGCCGTGATCGAGGCCTGCATCTTGCGCACCTCGGTGAGGAAGTCGGTGCGCGGCGCGGCCAGGGCGCGATCGGCCAGCAGCGGGCCGAACGTGCCGCTCATCGCGGGCAGGTCCAAGCCGTAGGAGAAATGCTTCCCCGACCCGGTCAGCACGATCGCCCGCACCTCGGGATCGGCGTCCAGCTGCTGGAAGACCTCCGGCAGCTCGCGCCAGAAGTCGGGACCCATCGCGTTGCCCTTGCCGGGCCCGATCAACGTCACCTGCGCGACGTGATCCTTGGTTTCGACGGTGAAAGCCTGCCAATCTGTCATTTGTACAGCGTATCGAGACAGATCCTCGCCCGTGTCCCGACCCGGTGACCTGCGTGGCTTCCGGACTCACCGGCAAAATCGCCTAGCGTGTAAATCCTGTGCAAATTCGCCTGCGGTGCGCTGGTTGCCTGCCACGGCGACGGCGGATCATTGTCCCATCGGCAGACCTCAGTCATCGGGTTCGGAGAAGCTCATGCTGATGCACCGGGGAATCGGCCTGGACCGGTTCAACCAATTGCCGCGCGGTCGCGCGATTCACGCACTGTACGAATGCTGCTGCAATGTCACGTGGGCGGAGCGATTGGCCGACGCCCGCCCCTATCCGGATCACGACGCGCTGCTGACCATGGCGGACGTCGAATTGCTCGCACTGTCCCAGCGCGATCTCGAGCGGGCCTTCGAAGCCGTTGCGCACGAACCGGTCTCCGCGCGCGTGGTGACGGAACTCGCGCGCATCACCCGTGCGCGGATCGCCGGAATGCTCGGGCCGCCCGAGGGCTACCCGGAATACTGAACGGACCGCGCGACTCGCCCGGCATACCGCCCGCACTCGCTCTACCCTGGTGAGATGCGCAGGTCGTCATTGCCACCGGTCGCCTGCCGGGTCGCGGATACCCTCATCTCCCGAGGTCATCACGGTCTCATCGTCGCCAAGCCGGAGCCGACGCATACCGCCGCGGACGCCGCGCGAGCGCTCGGCGTCGATGTGGGGGCGATCACGAAATCCCTGGTGTTCCTGCTCGACGACGACCCGGTGCTCCTGCTGGTCTCGGGGGCGCATCAGGTCGACTTGGCGAAGACCGGCGCGCGCCTGGAGGGCACACTGACCCGCGCCTCCGCCGACATGGTGCGCCGAGCGACCGGCCAGCCGATCGGCGGTGTCGCACCGGTCGGCCACCCGACCAATCTGCCTACCTGGGTGGACAACGCGCTGGCGCGCCACCGGGAGCTCTGGGCCGCGGGCGGGCATCCGAACACCATCTTCCGCACCTCGTTTCCGGAGTTGCTGCGAATCACGGCGGGGCTGCCCATCGACGTCGACTGACTCGCGCGAATCACGTCGGGCGCGTACCCCGCTGCCGGTGCCCGCGAGTCGCCGGTCCGGCGTTGTGCCGACGGTCGGGCAACGTATGCCGCCACTCGCCGACCGGGGTGGGGCGTAGTTTCGTGGTGTGACCGACGCACCACGACCCGAGACGGATCTGCGGGTCCCCGATGATCTGAGCGGCATCACCGCGGAGCAATATCGCGCCTCCATGCGCCACTACCCGGCCGGCGTCACCGTCGTCACGTTGACTTCGCCACGGGGGCCGGTCGGCTTCACCGCGACCTCCTTCGCCTCGCTGTCGCTGGACCCGCCGCTGGTGTCGTTCAACATCGCGCACACCTCCTCCAGCTTGTCCGCCATGCTGGACGCCGCGTCCGTCGTGATCCACTTCCTCGGCGAACACCAGCAGCACCTGGCCCACCGGTTCTCCCGGACCGCCGAGGAGCGTTTCACCGACCGCAGCCTGTGGACGACACTCGACACGGGCGAACCGGTCCTGCACGGCACTCCCATCTGGCTGCGCGCCACCGTGCACCAGTTGATCCCCATCGGCGACCACACCTTCGTCGTCGGCTTGGTCACCCGAGTCCACGACAACACCGATGAGAAGCCCGCCGCCGCGCCACTGCTGTACTACAACGGGCGCTACTACCGGCCGACCGCCCTCGGCGACTGACCCCGGGCGTCCTCAGCCGACGAGGCAGGGAGCCGCGCCGGTGGGGGCGGTGGAGGTGAAGGGACGCGTTTCCGGGGTGGGGTTCCAGACGCCGTTCTCGGCGGCGTAATCCCAGGCGGGGCCCGTGCGCGCCAGGGTGGCGATCGCCTCGATCAGGCGGTCCACGTCGGCGGACGTGGTGCCGAGGCCGATGCTGGCGCGCAGCGCGCCGTCCAAGCCGAGGCGGGTGAGCAGGGGGTGGGCGCAGAAACGCCCGTCGCGGACGCCGATGCCGTGTTCGGCGGAGAGATAGGCGGCGACGTGGCCGGGAGCGAAGTCGTCGAGGGTGAACGCGACGATGCCGACGGAGTCGAGGCTGTCGATCCAGATGCGCAACAATCGGACGCCGGGAATCGCGGCCAAGCCGTCGCGGAGGCGGTCGGCGAGCCGGTGTTCCTGCGCGACAAGGGTTTCGGCGGCGATGGCACAGAGCGCATCACAGGCGGCGGCCAGCGCGGCGGCGCCGAGCACGTTCGGCGATCCGGCTTCGTGCCGCTGCGGCGCCTGCGCCCATTCGGCCTCGTCGGTGCGCACCTCGCGGACCGCGCCGCCGCCCGCCAGATAGGGCCGCGCCGCGTCGAGCCAATCCCGCTTGCCCACCAGCACACCCGCGCCGAACGGCGCGTAGAGCTTGTGCCCGGAGAACGCCAGATAGTCGATCCCGGTGTCGCGCAGACTGATCCGCCGATGCGGCGCCAGCTGAGCCGCGTCCACGAGGATCCGGGCGCCGCACTGGTGCGCGATGGTGGCCAGCCGCTCCAGCGGCAGCACCTCGCCGGTCACGTTCGACGCACCGGTCACCGCGAGCAATGCGGCGGGCCTGCTGCACAGTTCGGCGACCAGCCTGCCGATGGTCTCCTCGACCGTGTCGGCGGCCTGCACCACGCGCCTGCCTCGCCTGGTCCAGGGCAGGAAGTTGGCGTGGTGCTCGATGTCGAGCACCACCGTGTCGCCGGGGACGCAGGACGCGAGCAGGTTCAGCGAGTCGGTGGTGTTGCGGGTGAAGACCACCACCTGATCGTCGGCGGCGTCGAGAAAGCGGGAGACCGACCCGCGGGCGGCCTCGTAGCACTCGGTGGAGATCCGGGAGGCGTATCCCGCGCCGCGGTGCACGCTGGCGTAGAACGGCAGCAGCTGCTGCACCCGGTCGGTGACCTGGGCCAATGCCGGCGCGCTTGCCGCGTAGTCGAAGTTGGCGTAGGTGGCGGTTCCGCCCTGCACCAAGGGCACGCGCAGTTCGTCACCGGAGACTCGGGCGAGTGCGGCGCAGGTGTTGTCGACAGCAGTAGTCATCACGTGAATCCCGTCGGCTAGAGGACCCGCGATCGAATGATTCATCGAGTCCGCGCTTGCCGCGCCCGGTCGGGCGGCGGCCGGGTCGTCACCCGGAGCACCCCACCGCGGAGGGGGGTTGCCGGCCAGCAAGCCGGGGCTTCGCGCTGGCACTCATGACCTGACCCGAGAGTGGCAGACGCGCCCCGGCACTGTCAACCACATTGGACCCCGAGTCCGCACGAGCACCGCGTGGAGATAACCACCGCGCGCGAGCCATTACAAGCACCCCCACGATGACACGCGAGCCGCGCCCGCCGCGGGATTCGTCGCGTCGCTCGGCAACCGGGGGCCGCGCGGACGGCATACTCCCGCGCGGTTCGCTCGGCGGTTACCGCGGGGCCGCTGCGACCCCGACGCGAGTGCGATTCCGCGCGGCGTGACTTCCTGGCGCCCTCGTCGGATCCGCTTGGGCCGACCGATCCGATCGGCGTCGGGCTGCTCGGACTCCCTCCGCGACCGGCTGAAACATACGTCGCCGCGAGCCCGGACACAGGGGGTAGTTCACGTCCGCTTCGATGAGCGGAATCACACTTTCGATTCAGCGATCTCCCGGCGAACCCGAAGGCGAACCCCCGACCAGCGAGTTGCCCTGCCGGAGCGGCAAATACCCGGCCCACCTGCAACAACGAGCACGCGACCGGCCGATCCGACGGCCAGTCCGGTGAACAACAAACGACGACAACCCCGGGTACCGTGGACAACTGGCCAACGCGGCGTTTGCCCTTTGGTAACCCAGATATGACACAACAACGGGAAGTGTGAGGCAAGTCGATGGGAGGTGCGCAGAGCACCATGCTCGAGACAGACGTCGACGCGCCGGCGCGCCCGTTGTCGCGCGGCGACCGCGCACCCGAACCGAGAACGCTCGTCGACATCCTGACCGCGACGGCGCTCGCCCATCCCGACGCCCCCGCCATCGATGACGGCGAGGTGGTGCTGTCCTATCTGGAGCTGGTCGTCGAGATCGAGAAGACCATGGCCCGTCTCGCCACGGCGGGCGTGCGACCGGGCGATCGGGTCGGCGTGCGCATGCCCTCGGGCACCCGCGGCCTCTACGTGACCATCCTCGCCGTCCTGTACTCCGGCGCCGCGTACGTGCCGGTCGACGCCGACGACCCGGACGAGCGCGCGCAGCTGGTCTTCGGCGAGGCGCAGGTCACCGCGATCGTGACCGCGGCGGGCATCCAGACCACGGCCGCGGGCATCCGCGCGGCCGAGCAACAGCGCGAGCAAACCTGGTCGGCACTGCCCAGCCCCGGCGACGACGCCTGGATCATCTTCACCTCCGGTTCCACCGGCACGCCGAAAGGCGTTGCCGTCACCCACCGCAACGCGGCCGCCTTCGTCGACGCCGAAGCCGACCTGTTCCTCCGCGATGCTCCGATCGGTCCCGGTGACCGGGTGCTCGCGGGGCTCTCGGTCGCGTTCGACGCGTCCTGCGAAGAGATGTGGCTGGCCTGGCGCAACGGCGCCTGCCTGGTGCCTGCCCCGCGCGAGTTGGTGCGCACCGGCGCGGATCTCGGTCCCTGGCTGGTGCGGCGGGAGATCAGCGTGGTCTCGACCGTCCCGACCCTGGCGGCGACCTGGCCGGTGGAGGCCCTGGAGGCGGTGCGCCTGCTCATCTTCGGCGGCGAGGCCGTACCGCCGGAACTCGCCGAGCGTCTGGCGAGCAGCGGCGATTCGGCGCGCGAGGTGTGGAACACCTACGGCCCCACCGAAGCCACGGTCGTCGCCTGCGCCGCACGGTTGGACGGCCGGTGGCCCATCCGGATCGGCCTGCCGCTCAACGGCTGGGACCTGGTCGTGGTGGACCAGGCGGGTAACCCGGTGGCCGAGGGTGAATCCGGGGAATTGGTCATCGGCGGCGCCGGTCTGGCGCGCTATCTCGACCCGGTCAAGGACGCCGAGAAATACGCGCCACTGGCCTCCGTCGGCTGGGAGCGCGCGTACCGCAGCGGCGACCTGGTGCGCAACGACAGCGCCGGCCTCGTTTTCCTCGGCCGCGCCGACGATCAGATCAAGCTGGGTGGGCGGCGCATCGAACTCGGCGAGATCGACAACGCCCTGCAGCATCTGCCCGGCGTCACGGGCGCGGCGGCGGCCATTCGAACCACCAAGGCGGGCAACAAGCTTCTGGTCGGCTATCTGACCGGGCCCGGCCCGGACTTCGATGCCAAGGCCGCGCGTGCCGTCCTCGCCGAGCGTCTTCCGGCGCCGCTGGTGCCCCGGCTCGCGGTCGTGGACGAGCTGCCCACCCGTACCTCCGGCAAGGTCGACCGGGACGCGCTGCCGTGGCCGCTGCCCAACGCCGCCGAGGACGACGACAACGAGCTGACCGGCACGGCCCTGTGGGTCGCCGGACTGTGGGACGCCATCCTCGGCGCGGAGGCGAGCGACCTCGACGCGGACTTCTTCGACCTGGGCGGCGGTTCCCTCGCGGCGGCGCAGCTGGTCACCGCGCTGCGCGAACGGTATCCGCAGATCGCCGTCGCCGACGTCTACGACCATCCCCGCCTCGGCGCGCTGGCCGACCTGCTGGAGCAGACCACGCCCGCGGTGGCGGTCGCCGAGCGCACGGTGCGGCCGACGCCGGTGCTCGCGCAAGCCGCGCAGGTGCTCGCCACCATCCCGCTCACCACACTCACCGGCCTGCAATGGCTGACCTGGCTGGCGATCGTCGGCAACATCGCCGCTTGGTCCGGCTCGCTGCCGTGGCTGCCGCAGCTGTCCTGGTGGTGGACACTGACCGCGTTCCTGCTGTTCATCTCACCGCCCGGCCGCATGGCGATCTGCGTGGCCGGCGCGCGACTGCTGCTGCGCGGCATCCGGCCGGGCCGCTATCCGCGCGGCGGTTCGATGCATCTGCGGCTGTGGGCGGCCGTCCGTCTCTCCGAGGCCAGCGGCGCCGAGAACCTGTCCGGAGCGCCGTGGATGGTGCCGTTCGCTCGCGCGCTCGGCGCGAAGATCGGCAAGGGCGTCGACCTGCACAGCCTTCCGCCGGTCACGGGGATGCTCGAGCTCGGCGACGGATGCAGCGTGGAACCCGAAGTCGACCTGTCCGGATACTGGATCGACGGCGACGTGGTGCATCTGGGCCCGATCACCGTCGGCCCCGGCGCGGTGGTCGGCTCGCGTTCGATTCTGCTGCCCGGCACGAAGATCGGCAGGAACGCCGAGGTGGCGCCCGGTTCGGCGGTGTCAGGCAAGGTGAAGGCCGAACAGGAATGGGCCGGTTCGCCCGCGGTGAAGGTCGGCAAGGCCCAGCACCGCTGGCCCGCGCACACGCCCGATCGAGCCCGGCACTGGGTCGCGATCTTCGGCGTCACGTCGATGGCGTTGGCCGCCATGCCCATTCTCGGCATCGGCGCCGGTGGCGCGTTCCTGGCCTGGTTCGTTCGCGACACCCGCACCCTGGCGGGCGGCGCCGCGCGCGCGTTCGCCGTCCTCCCCCTCGCCACGCTGCTCAGCCTGGGCGTCTACGCGGCGGCGACCATCGTCGCGGTCCGCCTGCTGAGCATCGGCCTGACCGAGGGTTACCACCCGGTGCGCAGCCGGGTCGGCTGGCAGGCATGGGCCACCGAGCGGTTGCTGGACTCCGCGCGCACTTTCCTGTTCCCGCTGTACGCCAGCCTGCTCACCCCCGTGTGGCTGCGCTTGCTCGGCGCGAAAGTGGGCAAGAGCGTGGAGGCATCCACGGTGCTGTTGCTGCCGAAGTTCACCACGGTCGCCGACGGGGCCTTCCTGGCCGACGACACCATGATCGCCGGTTACGAACTCGGCGGAGGCTGGCTGCACATCGGTGCGGCGAAGGTCGGCAAGCGCGCCTTCCTCGGGAACTCCGGAATGACCGCCCCTGGCCGCCGGGTCCCGAAGAACGGGCTGGTCGCGGTGCTGTCGGCGGCGCCGTCCAAGGCCAAGCCGGGCTCGTCCTGGCTGGGCAGCCCGCCGGTCCGGCTGCGCCGCGCGGCGGAGAACGCCGACACCGCGCGCACCTTCGATCCACCGGCCCGCCTGCGCGTCGCCCGCGCCCTCGTCGAGACCTGCCGCTTGCTCCCGGTGCTGGTGACCTTCGCGATCGGACTCGGCGTGCTGTGCACCCTCGCGTGGCTCGCGCACACCTTCGGCCACCTCGCCGCCGGGCTGCTCAGCGGAGTGGTGCTGCTGGCCGCGGGCGCCGTCGCGGGAGCGAGCGCCGTGGCCGCCAAATGGTTGCTGGTCGGGCGGATACGCACCGGGGAGCATCCGCTGTGGAGCTCGTTCGTCTGGCGTAACGAGGTCTCCGACACCTTCGTGGAAACGGTTGCCGCGCCGTGGTTCGCGCGCGCGGCGACCGGGACGCCCGTACTGAACCTCTGGCTTCGCGGCCTCGGCGCCGAGATCGGGCGCGGGGTATGGTGCGAGTCCTACTGGCTACCGGAGGCGGATCTGGTGACTCTCGGCGACGGCGCGACCGTGGAACGCGGCTGTGTGGTGCAGACCCATCTGTTCCACGACCGGATCATGGCCATGGATACCGTCACCCTCGGCGCGGGCGCCACCCTGGGTCCGCACTGCGTGGCGTTGCCCGCCTCGGCGCTCGGCGACGGCGCGACCATCGGCCCGGCCTCCCTGGTCATGCGCGGTGACGCGGTGCCCGCCTCGACGCGCTGGTGGGGCAACCCGATCGCGCCCTGGTTCACGGGCGATCCCGGGGCGCGCTGATGACGGGCAAGTTCTACGAAGCCCCCATCGACGAGTACCTCCCGCAGAACGGCAACCGGGGGTATCGGGTCTCCCGGTACGAGCTGGAGCTGGCCTACCGGGTCTCCGCCAACCGGCTCACCGGCCGCGCCGCGATCACGGCGGTGACCACCGAGGTGCGCCCCCGGTTCGCACTCGATCTCTCCCAGGCGCTGAGCGTCTCGAAGGTGTCGGTCAACGGCGCCAAGGCCGCGAAGTACACCCATCAGCACGGCAAACTGGTGATCACGCCGCAGCAGCGGATTCCGGCGGGTGGCGTGCTCTCGCTGGTGGTGCAGTACGGCGGCACGCCGAAACCGGTGCGCGGGCCGTGGGGCGAGGTCGGGTGGGAAGAACTCACCGAAGGCGCGCTCGTTGCCAGCCAGCCCAACGGCGCGGCCTCCTGGTTCCCGTGCGACGACCACCCGAGTTCCAAAGCCAGCTATCGGATCTCGATCACCACCGATTCGCCGTATCACGCGGTGGCCAACGGAACCCTGGTGCGCAAGCAGAGCAAGTCCAGTCAGACCACGTGGGTCTACGAGCAGCCCGAACCGATGTCGAGCTACCTGGCCACCATCCAGATCGGTCACTATCGCAGGCACCGCATCGGTTCCTCGCATTCCGCGGTGCCGATGCACGCGATCCTGCCCCCGCGGCTGCGGGGGAACTTCGATCACGACTTCGCGCGTCAGCCGAGGATGCTCGAGGTCTTCAGCGAGAGGTTCGGCCCGTACCCGTTCGCGGACTACACCGTGGTGGTCACCGACGACGAGCTGGAGATCCCGATCGAGGCGCAGGGTCTGTCCATCTTCGGCGCCAACCACTGCGACGGCCGCCGCGGCGCCGAACGACTGGTCGCGCACGAGCTCGCCCATCAGTGGTTCGGCAACAGCCTGACCATCCGCCAGTGGCGCGATATCTGGCTGCACGAGGGCTTCGCCTGCTACGCGGAATGGATCTGGTCGGAGGCCGCGGGCGGACCCACCGCCGATCAGCTGGCCCGCGCCGCGCGCCACAATCTCTCCCGCGAGCCCCAGGACATCGTCATCGGTGATCCCGGACCGCGACGCATGTTCGACGATCGCGTCTACAAACGGGGGGCGCTCACACTGCACGCCTTGCGCCTCGAACTCGGCGACTCGACGTTCTTCGACCTGCTGCGGGAGTGGACCATTCGCTATCGCCACTCGTCGGTGACCACCGAGGAATTCACCGACCTGGCGGGGCACTACAGCCTGGTGTCGCTGCGTCCGCTGTGGGACAGCTGGCTGCTCGCCGAGCGGCTACCGCAGCTGCCGCCCTACGGCGGCGCGTCGACGGCCTGATCAGAACACCAGGTAACGCGTGGCGAGTTCCTCGACGAGCGGATCGTCATCCGGCACGCTCGCCAGCGCGTCCAGATCGGTCGCCACCGCGATCTGGCGCGGATCGTCGTGCTCGGTATCGCGCGGGTCCTCGATGAGCTGGCGCTGCAACTTCTGGCGCACCCTGGTCTTCAGCGAATCGTTCATACTTCCGGATGCCCCCAGACCGGGTTGTTACACCGGTGTAAACAAGGTTCCCCACGGCGTGTTCCGTACGACGGTGTAGATCGCCAGCAAGGCGAAGAACGTCCACATGGTGGTGCGGCTGATCGACGGCAGCCGCATCTTCCGGCCGCGCCACCCCTGGACGGTCCAATCCAGCACCCACACCGCGAAGGCGAGGACCAGCGGAAGCGCGAGCAAGTTGCTGTGCAACGCATCGATGAGGTGCCCGTCGGTGAGGTTGTGCACCGCGCGCATCCCGCCGCATCCGGGGCAGTACCAGCCGGTCAGCGCGTAGACCGGACAGGTGCCGTAGGAGCCTTCGACGTGCGGATCACGGACGTGCAGCAGTACACCGACGCCCACGCCGAGACCTGCGACGAGCAGCGGAAGCGCCGCCCCGCGCCAACCGCTCTTCGGCTGAGTTCCGAGGTCCGCCACGGGGCCGGAGGCAGGGTGCGCTATGTCCACGAATCAACCGTAACCGGGCAGTGCGGACGGCCGCCACGGCAGCTGCGCGGTCCTGTGGCTGCGCGACCGTGATGCGCACCGAAACAAAAGCACTGACGACTTTTTCTGCCGGAATGATCTTTTGGGGTATCGAATCCGGGGGTACTCCCCGATATAGACCAGGAACACCGTCGTACGGCGCTAACACTAGCAAGCAGCGCTGCTTGCACTGTACGGTGACGGTGAACACAAAGGAGTGCTCGATGCTGGCGAAGTCGATGAGGACGCTGGCGGACGCGCATAACGGTGCGCTCACCGCCGATTACCGTGCCGCACTGCGGTCCCGGACCTTCCGGACCACGTCGTTGAACAGGCCCACCGCCCGTCACGCGGTCATCCCGGTCACCACCAAGGACGGCGCCCGCCTGCGAGTACATGCCTACGGCCCCGCCCAAGGCGATGTCATCGTGCTGATCCACGGCTGGAGCTGCAGCATCGAGTACTGGAACCCGCAGATCAACGCGTTCGCCGACCGGTATCGCGTGGTCTGCTACGACCAGCGCGGCCACGGCGCCAGCGAACCCGGCAAGACCGCCCCGAGCAAAGAGTCGCTGGCCGACGATCTGTCGGCCGTGCTGAATGCCACGCTCCGCCCCGGCCAGCGAGCCGTACTGGTCGGCCACAGCATGGGTGGCATCACCATTCAAGCCTGGGCCGCGCGGTATCCGGAGCAGGTCCGCAAGCAGGCCGCGGCCGCCGTTCTGCTGAACACCACGTCGGGCAACATTCGCTACGACACCGATCTGCTCCCGCTGCTGAACAAGCCGCTCACGCTGGCGGACCGCCCGATCACCGTGTTCGGAGCCGCCGTGCGCATACCCATGATCGTCGCCGAGACGCTGCTCACCGCCCCGGTCCCGCTACCGGGCGGCTGGCCCACCAGTGCGCTGCTCAAGGCCCGGGTGATGACGCCGCACGCGACCGCGGATCAGGTGGAGTTCGCACTGGGCATCGTGCGATCGTGCCGACCGCTCACTCGCGGCAGGCACGCCGCCGCGCTCGCCGACATGGACCTCGCCGAGGCCGCCGCTTCCCTGACCGTGCCCACCACGGTGATCGCGGGAGCCCATGACCGCTTGCTGCCCGAGCGCATGTCACGCCGCATCGCCGACGCGCTCGCCGAAGCAGGCCACCTGGCCGCGTACCACGTGTGGCCCACCGGCCACCTGGGCAACATCGAGGCTGCCGACCGCTTCAACGCGGAATTGGCCGCCATCGCCCAGAGCGCCCACCTGCGCGACGCGGCCGCGGGCTGACCCTGACCGTTGCTCTTGGGCCGGTCGACGACACCCGGTCCGAGAGCGGACTTCCACGAAGCCCGAGGCCGACTACGCTCCTACGTTTGCCGCCTCGATACTGCAACAAGATCGAATTCTGAAGCTCCGGTCGCTCACCACGTAATTCCGGCGTGTCCACGCCGAATTCGAGGCCTCCGGCGCGTTTTCCTCTACTCCCGTTAACATTCAGCGAACTCAGGTCGACACAGCAGTCAGACAGTTTCGGGTTCCGACGAAGGGAGCAGCGGTGGGTGTCTGGCGTGGTGTGGCTGTCCTTGTTCTGGCCTTCGGCGCACTCGGTGCGAGCATTCCGGCGGCCTCCGCGCTTCCGCTGGGCGTCCCCCCTGCGCGCACGCTCTGCGGGGGCGGCGGCGCGGGCATCGGCATGATCGCCGCCTACTACGACTCCAACCGCAACTACTCCGGCGTGCCCACCCTGTGGATCCACCCGGAGTTCGTCTACACACCCGACCGTCCCGGCGGCACCTGCGGCGTGACGGTGACGGTTTCCTGGCGCAACTCCGACACCGGCGCGCTGGGCACCCTGCCCCCGATCCGGCTCGACGACAACACACCGGCCGAGGAGAACGTCGCCGGCTCGTGGGTGCCGGTGAGCATTCCGTCCGGTCTCGGCCGAGTAGAAGTCCTCATCGCGACCGACGCTCCCCATGTGCCGGGAAAGGGAGTCTTCGTAGTCACGTAGCCGGATCGAGTCCCCCGCACGGACTCTGCCGGATCGATGCGATCGGCATCCGCGAAGCACCGACACGGCAACCAGTCCCGCCGTGCGGGGAATGAATACGCCGACCACGCGGTAGAACCAGACATGAAACTCGACGACGACGCTCGTTCACTCATCGGGTCCGGCGCCGACGCCACGCTGGTCACGCTCAACCCGGACGGCAGCCCGCAGGTCTCGGTGGTCTGGGTGGCTCTGCGGTCGACACCGGACGGCGACGAACTCGTCACCGCACACCTGGGCGTCTATCAAAAGATCCGCAACGTCCGCCGCGACCCGCGCGTGGCGGTGACCATCCTTTCCCCGGAACGCGGCGAAGTCATGCGCCCTTACCTTTCGATCACCGGCACCGCCCGCGTCGTCGAGGGCGGTGCACCGGAATTGCTCAGGCAGCTCGCCGAGACTCTGGCCGCCCCGGGCGTCGAGTTTCCTCCGCCGGACGCCCCGCCCGGTTACCTCACGCGTATCCGGATCGACAAAGTCGGCGGCATCGGCCCCTGGGCCGCCTAGCCGGTTCCGCCTCTGGCGGTCGAAGCGCGTGGCAGCGTCTCAGCCGGAGGGGCAGGCTCAGCCGGAGTTCCGGCGGGCCTTCTCTCGCCGAACCCATTGGGCGATGGCCGCCACGGCCGAGAACATCGCCGTTGCCCCGGCCACCAGCGCGGTGCCCGTGAGTTTCGCGGTGGAGAACTCGACCGTGCGCCGGCCCGGCAGCGGGTATTGCCCGTTGCCCGATGCCCATCGGATCACGAAGCCGACCTGGGTGCCGAGATCGGTGGGCGGGCCGGAGCCGATCATGGAGCGCAGCTCCGGCCCCTTGCCGTTGAGGTAGATCAGGGTGAACGCGATGAACAGCGCCATCGCCACCGCGGCGCCCGTCGTCAAGCGGGCAAGCGCTTCGGTGCGGGCCCACAGATTGATCAGCGCCGCCAGGACGGTGAGGAAGATCGCGATGGTGGCGAGGAGTGCCCACTTGCCGCTGAGGTTGGAGTGGGCCGGGGGGTTCTTCGACCACAGACCCACGAGGGTGGTGGTGATGTGGGTTTGGCCGAAAGCGTTACTCCAGATCGTGCCGTCCGGTCCCCCGGTGGTCAGCCAGGGCTTGAACAACAGGGTGAACGTGATGGCGGCTCCGACGGCCGCGAGCATGAACCCCCAGTTGTCCTGGAGCAAAGTCCCGACCGGTCGCATCCGCCCCCGCAGTTTCGCCACATCGACTCGCGGTTTCCGGAGGCGGCCCGCCCAACGGCGGGGAGAGCCCGCCCGGGAGTGCGGATTGTTTGCCCCTTGCCAAGGAGTCGGCTGCACCATCGCTAGTCCGCCTTCAATGCATCGATATCGGACGAGCCGTCAGGTAGCGGCTCGCTGATTACTGCTGCGGGCGTTCGGACCGCGAGGGCGGGGTCCTCGACGGCGGCTGGTTCCGCGGTCGCATCCGCCGGTTTGGCCGCCGAGAGCGGATCGGCGATGTCCTCGAGGGACTTGCCTTCGGCGTTCACGCCGAAGAACCAGGCGACCAGCCCGCCGAAGATCATGAATCCGGCGCCGATGAGGTACCCCACCGTGAGCGGGAACCGGTCCGGGTTCGGGTTGTCGGCGCCGCCGACCAAGTGCCCGAACAGGAAGGGCGCGACCACTCCACCGGCGCCCTGCGCGATGGCGAAGAAGAACGAGATGGCCTGACCGCGAAGTTCCAGCGGGAAGATCTCGCTGACCGTGAGATAGGCCGACGACGCCCCCGCCGAAGCGAAGAAGAAGATGACACACCAGAACAGGGTCTGGGTGGTGGCATTGAGGATGCCCGCGTTGAATGCCCACGCGGAGAGGAAAAGCAGCAACCCGGATCCGAGATACGTTGCGCAGATCATCTTCCGGCGGCCGATGCTGTCGAAGAGCGGCCCGAGCACCAAGGGACCGATCAGGTTACCGACGGCGAAAGGGAAGAAGTAGTAACCCGTATGGTGGGCCGGCACGTCGTAGAAGTTGATCAATACCAACCCGACGGTGAAGAAGATCGCGTTGTACAGAAATGCCTGCGTGGCCATCATCGTGAAGCCGAGGAAGGAGCGAGACGGATACCGTCCGAAGAAGATGCGCCCCATCTGCACATAGGACAGTCGATCCGTGTCCACGATGTCCAGTGCTTTGCTCTCGTCTACCGGAGGCAGTTCGATTCCCCGGCTTCGGACCTGCGCTTCGATCTCGTCGACGGTCCGCTCGGCTTCCTCGGCACGACCGTGGGTGAGCAGCCAGCGGGGGCTCTCCGGGATGTGCCTGCGCAGGAAGATGATGATGAGCCCGAGGACGGGTCCGATGAAGAACCCGATTCGCCATCCCCAGCCGGTGGGAATGAGCTGTTCGTTGAACAGCACCAGACTGGCGGCCGCGCCCAGAGCGGCTCCGCCCCAGTACGTTCCGTTGATCGCGATGTCGACCCGGCCCCGGTATTTGGACGGCATGATCTCGTCGATCGCGGAGTTGATCGCCGTGTACTCGCCACCGATTCCGGTGCCCGCGATGAAGCGGAAGAAGTACAGCGACCACGCGTTCCAGGAGAAACCGGCCAAGCCACTGCCGATCAGATAGATCGCCAGGGTCAGGATGAACAATTTCTTGCGACCGAGCCGGTCGGTGAGCCGGCCGAAGACGAGCGCGCCGACGACCTGACCGGCCAGATACCACGACGCCATCGCGCCGACCTGTCCGGACGTCAGATGCAGCGTTCCGGCGTCTTGCAGCGGTCCGCCCATGCTGCTGACGATCTGGATCTCGATCCCGTCCAGGATCCAGGAGACGCCCAGCCCGACGACGATGAGCCAGTGGAACTTGGTCCACGGCAGCCGGTCCATCCGGGCCGGCACCAAACTTCGGACTACCTTGGTTCGCGTTTCCAGCACTTGATGATCACCTTGATTCGGAAGAGCCGGTTCGCGCACAGGCCCGCTCTGCACTGGCTTCGCTCCTCACCGCCCTGAGCGGACCTGGTAACGCCCGGTTACATGGAATATTGCGTCGCTGTGAATTGTGCCACCATCTAGCGGTACATTAAACCCCGTCACAGCGCCTGCTGACGCCGGCCGCGGCGCCTATGTCGTTACCGCGCAGCCGGTTTGCCGGTATCCACCCAGGTCGGACCCATCGGCGGTCGGGCCCGCCCGCGACTCAGCGCGCCGTACCCGGCAAGGGGGGTAGCGCGTGCACGGCGAGCAGAGCGGTGTCGTCCTCCACTCCGGACCCGAAGGAGGCGAGCAGTTCTCGCAGGGCTTCGACGCCGCCGGAAGCCGTGACGGGCGCCAGTGCTCGAGCGAATTCGAGGAGGGCGCGGTCGCCATAGCGATCGCCATTCGGGCTCGTGCGCGCTTCGGTGAGCCCGTCGGTGTAGAGGAGCAGCGTGTCCCCCACCTCCAGCCGGAAGCTCCTGGTCACGATCCGCGCGTGCGGAATCGCCCCGATGAGCTGTCCGCCGCGGGTGTGCATCTCCTCAACGCTGCCGTCGGCACGCAAGAGCAGCGCCGGCGGGTGGCCGCCGCCGGCCAGGGTGACGGCGCAACCCCCGCACTCGGGAGTGGGTCTGATCATTCCGAAGATGATCGTGCAGAACCGGGGGTTGTGGCCGTGGTACCGCTCGGTCAGGGTGGTGTTCAGCCTGTCGAGCACCGCGGCCGGGTCGTGGGTGTAGGCGGTGGCCGTCCGCAGTGTGTAGCGGGCCAGTGAGGTGAGTGATGCCGCGGGAGCGCCTTTTCCGCAGACATCACCCAGGAACATTCCCCACGTGTCGCCGGTGATGGGGAACAGATCGTAGAAGTCGCCGCCGACCTCGTCGGCGGAGGCGATGTGGTAGTACGCGGCGACCTCGAGCCCGGGCACCTGGGGAAGTTCGGGTGGCAGCAGCGTGGTCTGCAGAGTGGCGTTCAGACGCTGGAGGCGTTCGCGCTCCTGCTCGGCTTCGCGCCGCGCCCGCAGCAGCTCGGTCTCGTAGTCGCGGCGCTCGCGGGCATCGAAAACGGTGGTGCGAATCAGCAGCGGCTGTTCCTGGCTGCCGGTCTTGACCTGCGATGTGACCAGGACGGGTAGTCGGCGGCCGTCGGCGGCTTTCATCTCCAGCGCGATGCCGCGGACTTCGCCCTGCATGCGCAGCAAGGGCGCGAAATGGGTTTCGTGATAGAGGCGACCGCCCACGGTGAGCAGGTCCGAGAAGTGTGCGCGGCCGACCAGTTCGTCGCGCTGCCGGCCCAGCCAGCGCAGCAACGTGGCGTTCACTTTGGCGATGCGACCGTCCAGCGAAGTGGAGAGGTATCCGCAGGGCGCGTTCTCGTACAGGTCCTCGACGCTGTCTTCGAGCAACGCGGCGAACGCCGCGTCGTCATCGGTACCCGCGCCGAGCGTACTGCCGCCGTCTCGGTCGCCCGCCGTGCTCGTCATCCGGTTTCTGCGGCGAAGGCGGCGATAGCGGCGGCGGTCTCCGCCGGAGCGCTGAGCTGCGGGCAGTGGCCGGTCGCGGTGAGCATGACCAGGCTGCTACCCCGGATTCGTTCATGGACGAACGCTCCCACCTCGCGCGGGGCGATGGCGTCGTCGGAGCATTGCAGAATCAGCGTGGGCACGCTCACCGCGTCGAGATCGGCCCGGTTGTCGGAGAGGAACGTGACGCGGGCGAAAACTCGCGCTATCTCCGGGTCGGTGCGGCAGAAACTGTTGGTGAGTTCCTCGGCCAATTCCGGCCGATCCGGGTTGCCCATGATGACCGGCGCCATCGCACCCGACCATCCCAGGTAGTTCGCATCCAGCGCCTCCAGCAGCTCCTCGATGTCGGCGGCACTGAAGCCGCCGCGATATCCGGTGACCGGATCGTCGATGAAGCAGGGCGAGGGAGCCACCAGCACCAGCCCGGCGAATGCCGCGGGCTCGCGAGCGGCGGCGAGCACTCCCATCGTCGCGCTCACCGAGTGCCCGACGAAGATCACCGGGCCGAGCCCCAACTCGCGGACGAGCGCCAGAACGTCCTCGACATAGCCGTCCATGCTGGAGTAACGCCGCGGACTCCACGCCGACAGGTCCGAGCGACCCGCGCCCACGTGATCGAACAGGACGACGGTGAAATCCTGCTCCAACACCGGTACGACCAGCCGCCACATGTGCTGGTCGCATCCGAAGCCGTGGGCGAGCACGACCACCGGCGCGCCGGTCTTGCCGCGCACGGTCACGTGGTTCCTGCTCAGTACCTCCACACAGACACCTTCGCAGAAAATTCGCGGGAACGCCCGTCACAGGCATTCTGCCCGGCAGCGGCTACTCGCCCTGCGCCGCGGCGGCCGTAGTCAACGGCAGCCCGAGCCGGGATCGTGGGCGGCGGCGCGATAGACGCAATCTCCGGGAACCCATGGACACGATTCGATATCAGCTCCTGCGCCGGATGCCGATAAGCAATCCGATCAGGTTTACGAGAACAAATCGGAAAACCTTCGGAGCCGCTACCGCATCCCACCTCGTCGAGCCAGGCTTCCGAATTCGTTGAGAATTGCATCGGAATTCCTCTCCAGCCGAACAGGGTGACTCGTTCTCCGACATCCGCCGCCAAGGAAAGTGTCGTTCAGTTTCCGTTCCAGGACAGGGTTCACGCAGGTGGCGATATATTTCCACGCCGCTCGCGAGGTCCGCGACGGTCGCCTGCGCGACGATCCGACTATTGCGGCGACAGTGTGGCGGAGTCGTATACTCGCGTAATGGCGGGTGAAGGATCCTCCACGAAATTCCCCGAAGCGCCGGTCCTCGTGGTGCAGACGCGAGAACGCGTCTATCGGCTTCGCGCCGGAGGTTCATACAATATCGGCCGCGACCCGGCCGCCGATATCGTCGTCACCGATCCTCGCGTTTCTTCGCTGCACGCCGTCCTCGAGCGGGGATCGGAGGGATGGGAGATCGAGGACGCGCACAGTCTCAACGGGACCTTCTTCGACGGTCATCGGGTCGACCGGATGGTGATCGACCACGACGAGACGTTCCAGCTGGGTCACGCCATGGACGGTGAGCAGCTGAGCTGCTCACTGGAGTCACCGGCAGGCCCCTCGACCGACGGCGATCCCGGTGGCGACACGATGGTCGTCCGCGATCCCGGCTACGCCCTCGACGACGAAGCGACGGTCACCAAGTTCCATTCCGCGCTGCCCCGGCGGGTTTCGCGAGCATCCTCGGCGGCAGCGCCGCCCAGCGCGGTCGTCCGGATCACCACGGGCGGGCTGCGGATCGGGCGCGCCGCCGACAACGACATCGTCGTGCCCGATCTCATGGTCTCCCGCCGGCACGCCGAACTGCAGGTGATCGGCCCGGGCCGGTACCGGATCGTCGACCTGGACAGCCACAACGGAACCTACGTCAACGGCTCCCGGGTCGAGTCCATGGAACTGTCCGAGTCCGATCTGATCGGCATGGGACACACCACCTTCCGGCTGGTCGGCGACGAGTTGCGCGAATTCGTCGACACCGGCGACGTGTCGGTGTCGGTGCAGAACCTGGTGGTGCGGACCGCGGAAGGCAAGGTGCTGCTCGACGAGGTGAGTTTCCCGATCCCGGAGCGCTCGCTCGTGGGCGTCATCGGCCCCAGTGGAGCGGGCAAGTCCACGCTGCTCGGCGCGGTCACCGGATTACGGCCCGCGACGGAGGGAACGGTCCGCTACGACGGACGCGACCTGTACACCGAGTACGACGAGCTCCGGCACCGGATCGGGCTGGTTCCGCAGGAGGACATCCTGCACAGCCAGCTCGCGACGCGGCGCGCCCTGCTGTACGCGGCCGAACTGCGCTTCCCCGGTGACACCCAGAGCGAGGAGCGGGAGCAGCGGGTCGACGAGGTCCTCGACGAACTCGGTCTGGCACGGCACGCCGACACCCGCATCGATAGGCTCTCGGGCGGGCAGCGCAAACGCGTCAGCGTCGCGCTGGAGTTGCTGACCAAACCGTCCTTGTTGTTCCTCGACGAACCGACCTCCGGCCTCGATCCCGGCTTGGACAAGACGGTCATGGAAATGCTGGCCGAGCTGGCGCACGACGGACGCACCGTCATCGTCGTCACGCACAGCGTCGCGAATCTCGATGCCTGCGACCGCTTGCTGGTTCTGGTGCCCGGCGGCCGGCTCGCCTACTACGGGCCCCCCGCGGAGGGATTGCAGCATTTCGGGCAGCGCAGCTGGGCCGAGGTGTTCCAGGCATTCGACCGCGACGAGGAACGCGACTGGGCCGGAGAATTCCAGACTTCGTCACGCTTCCAGGATTACGTGGCGGTCGGACTGACCGACGAGGTCGGTCCGGCGGAAGTGCGGCCCCCAGCGCCGCCGCCCGCGCCGCAGTCCAAACTCAGTCAGCTCAGCACGCTGTGCAGGCGCTACCTGGCGGTGATCGCCTCGGACCGAAGCTATCTGGCGCTGCTCGGCGTGATGCCGCTGATTCTCGGTGGCTTGATCGCCGCGGTGCCCTCGGGCGAGGGTTTCGCCGGAGCGCCGGGCAGCAACGTCGATGCCCCGACCAAGCTCATGATCCTGGCATTCGGCGCCTGCTTCGTCGGCACCGGCAATGCGATTCGCGAGATCGTCAAGGAACAGACGATCTACCGCAGAGAACGCGCGGCCGGCCTGTCGAGCGGGGTCTATCTGATGTCGAAAGTCCTGGTCCTGGGCGTGATCACCACCTTGCAGGCGGCGGTGTTGTTCGTGATCGGCACCATCGGTGTGAGCATGCCCGCGAAAGGTGTGTTCACCTCGGCCGAGCTGGAGCTGATCCTGGCGATGGCGATGCTCGGCATCGCATCGCTGGCGCTGGGCTTGCTGGTGTCGGTGATGGTGAACACGTCGGAGAAGACGCTGCCACTGCTGATCGTGCTGTCGATGGCGCAGCTGGTGCTCACCGGCGGCCTTGTGCGGCTACCCGGCACACCCGTTCTGGAGCAACTGTCCTACCTGTCGCCGTCACGGTGGGGCTACGGCGCGGGAGCCGCCACCGTCGACCTGGACACTCTCTCCCCGCACGAAGGCCCCCCCGACCCACTGTGGAAACACACCCTCGGCACGTGGCTACTGGACATGGGAGTCGTCGCCGGGCTTGGCGCCATCTTCCTCGCGCTGGCCTGGTACCGCCTATATCAACTGCGCCCCCGCCGCCGCGGCGCCCGCCGCGCGAGCCTTTGACGCCGATCTCGACCGGTCGACGGCGTCGATCACGACCGACCTCGGCCTCGGTCTCCTGCCTGACCGACGCATGAGATGTTTCTGTGCCCCGGGCGTCTATGACGTCAGCCTGAAACGTGGGGGCGCCGCCCTTGCGCATCCGCACCGGGCGCGCGACGGTGGGAGTGTGGGTTCCACCCCCGCCGGGCTCGTCGGAGGAAACCAACGGACCGACCATCTTCGGGAGGAAAAATGGCGAACAGGTGGACCGAGCACGACATTCCGGACCAGAAGGGACGGCTTGCGGTCGTCACCGGCGCCAACAGCGGACTCGGGTTCGAGGCAGCCCGGGCGCTCGCCGCGCACGGCGCGACGGTGGTGTTGGCGGTGCGGGATGTGGACAAGGGCAAACATGCCGCGGACCGGATCGCCGACGCGGTTCCCGGCGCGGACACCACCGTCCAACAGCTCGATCTGACCTCGCTGGCATCCGTGCGGACCGCTGCCGAACAGCTGAAATCCGCCCATGCCGCGATCGACCTCCTGATCAACAACGCCGGGGTGATGTACCCGCCGAGGCAGACCACCAGCGATGGATTCGAGCTGCAATTCGGCACGAATCATTTGGGACACTTCGCGCTCACCGGCCTGCTGATCGACCGCATGCTGCCGATGCCGGGCTCACGGGTGGTCACGGTCAGCAGTGTGGGACATCGGCTCCGGGCGCGGATCGACTTCGACGATCTGCAAGCGGAGCGCTCCTACGATCGGGTGGCGGCCTACGGCCGGTCCAAGCTGGCGAACCTACTGTTCACCTACGAACTGCAACGCCGCCTGTCCGGTGCCGGTACCACGATCGCGGTCGCGGCCCACCCCGGCGCCGCGAACACCGACTTGATGCGCAATATGCCCGCCGCGCTGCGTGCGCTCGTACCTGTTGTCGCGCCCATCGTCACACAGACCCCCGCGATGGGCGCCTTGCCGATACTCCGCGCAGCCACCGATCCCGGCGTGCGCGGCGGTCAGTACTACGGACCGGGCGGATTCCTGGAGACCCGCGGCTACCCGAAGATCGTCGAATCCAGTTCGCAATCGCACGACACGGCGATCCAGCAACGCTTGTGGAAGGTTTCGGAGGAACTGACCGGAGTCACCTTTCCCGTCTGATCGCCGCCTCGCGCGGCCGTGGTCGGGTCAGCGAACGGCCCGTGCGGCCGAGAGCGCGGCTATCCCGGCCTCGGCGCACTCGTCGTCGTGTTCGGGCGAGCCGCCACTGACTGCGATCGCACCGACCACGGCATCGCCGTGCGACGTATCAACCATGCACCCGCGGCCGCGATGACAGGTATCCCTGCCACCTGATCCATCTGCGAGAACAGTGCCGGCCACGCCTGTTGCAGTCGCGCCAACTCGCTGCCGTCGCGGTGGAACAGCGCCACACCGGACGTTTTCGCCGGGGCCACACGAGCCGACAACGGTGGCGCACCAGCTGGAGGAAACCTCTACCCGCCTGCGCAGCAAGCCGAGCTGGCTGATCAGCAAGGCTGCGGCACGCGCGCACCGGCTCATCGGCGAGACGACGGCCACGGTCGGCGGACGCGCCTACCATTTCGCGATCCTCGCCGCGCTCGACGAGTTCGGTCCGGACAGTCAGGTACGGATCGGTCAACGGTGCGGAATCGACCAGAGCGACATGCACACCATGCTCGCGGAACCGACCGAGCAGGGTCATGGCACACGCACCTCGGATCCCCGCGACCGACGCCGCAACCTGATCACCCTGACCCGAACGGGGAAACGGCGGCTCGAAGAACTCGACTCGGCACTCTCGGCGGTTCAGGACGACTTGCTCAACGCCTTATCGGCTACCGAGCGCAACCACCTCGCCGTCCTCCTCCTCCGTGTGCTCGATCGAATCTCGCGATCAGGGCCATGCGCCGTATGCGGGCCTCGCCGCCGGTGGCACAGTGACTGGTACGACAGAGGTCTACCGGGTCCACTGGTCGACCAACACCGCCAGGCGAGCGTCCCGTTGAGCCGGCCGCAGACGTCCGCCGCGGTCCAGGGTCGCCAGGCCGTGCAGGGCGCTCCAGCCGACCTCGGTGAAGGTCTCCGGATCGTGCTCGCCCGCGAACGGCGAGAAGGCGGCGAACATGACGGCGAACGCGTCCCGCAGCGGCTGCGAGGCATTCTCGCCGAACGTGAGGTTCACCTTCATCAGGAACATCGCGTCGTAGAGCGCGGGCCGCGCGGTCGCGAAGTCGAGGTAAGCCCGCGCCACCGCCGCCAACGCTGCGCGCGGCTCGCCGCCCGCCGACTCCAATGCCGCGCGGCTCCACGCGGCCATCTCCGCGATGCCCTCCTCGGCGACCGCCGTGACGATCTCGTCCTTGCCCGCGAAGTGTGAATACAGCACGGGCTGGCTGTATTCGATCCGTTCCGCCAGCCTGCGCACGGTCACCGCGTCCCAGCCCTGCGACTCGGCCAATTCCCGAGCGGTGTCGATGATCAGCCGGTGCCGTTCGGCGCGTTCCCGCTCTCGCCGCGTCTGGATCCCCATGAAGCCGACTTTAGCATCGCTTGACAATCTAGTGTCACTAGATTTTGGACACGCTCAGCCTCAGAGCAGACACCCCCGTTCGTGTGCGCGTTTCTACGGGTAGCCTCCGCGTGCCAGTAGTGCCGCCGACTGAGCTGCGGCGATACCAGCGGAGCAATAGGTCAGGTCACCGGCGTCGAGGCAGGGGTTGGGAGGCGCCGTCGATTGCCGACCCCGGCGCGGCCAGCTGCCCGAAACCCGGCGACGAGAACGGGGCCGCAATCGAGCCCCAGCCCAGGGATCCACAGACCGAATCTGCCGGCGTTCGATGACCGGCCTGCCGGGCGACGACGTCCGCTCGGCCGGAACGGCATGCGCGGCTGACACCGAGCGCGCTCCCTGAGCAGCGATGCAAAATCTAGCAAGGCTAGACAATATAGCGACCTAATGTTACCGTTGCTCCAGATTCTAACGATGCTAGAATTTTTGAAGGGAGCCTACAATGCTCATCGTCACCGGCCAGCTCATCGCCGCCGCAGCCGTTCTTTCCAACGCCATCGTCTATGGCACCGATGTCTCCGTCGCCGTGATCACCCGGTCCGTGTACCGCAAGCTCGATGACGCGACCGTGACCATCAGCGCGGGATGGGGTCACTACTACGGCGACAAGCGCATGCCGGTCGTCGGGGCGGTCGGTGTGGTCACCGCGGTGCTCACGCTGCTGATCGCGCTGTGGGCCGGGGAAATCGGCGCTGCTGTCGCGGCGGGGATCACGGTGGCGGCACTGCTCACCTGGCTCGCGTTCTACGTCCGCATCGCCAAGCCGATCAATTCCCAGCAGACCGCCGCTGCGCAGAGCGGCATCATCCCGGCCGATGCCCGTGCGCTGCAAGACAAGTGGGACAGCATTCTGAAGTACCGGGTCAGCCTGCAGTTCATTGCCATCGCCGGCCTGTGCGCAGCGCTGATTCTGTTCTGATCTCACAGCGCGCGGCAGGCGGCAGCTTGCGTTTCCCATACCCGACAGCTTCCGGCTGATCGCCGGGAGCAGGCCTGATATCGAATTCACTGAGGAATACCGACATGACATTCACCATCAATGAACAGCAGTTTCTCGCGGAGGCCGGGATCGGTCGGCTGGCCACGGTGTCGCCTGACGGCGTTGTGCAGAACAACCCGACCAGCTATCGAGTGAATGCCGACGGCACCATCGACATCGGCGGTATGCGCATGCGCAACAGCCGCAAGTACCGCAACGTCGAAGCGGGCAGTCGAGTGTCTTTCGTTGTCGATCAGCAAGTCTCGTTGGAGCCTTACGTGATTCGCGGCATCGAAGTACGCGGCACGGCCGAGGCGCTCGAGGACCAGGAACCGCCGTTCCCTCCCCAGGAACGCTCGATCATTCGGATCCACCCCGACCGGATCATCTCCTGGGGCATCGACGGCGGATCCTTCGACTTCACCAGTCGCCGCGCCGAGCGGTGATTGCTGCGTTGACTCAGCGCATCCACTGCCGCCGTTCACGCACCGCCGCCCGCGTCCATCTCCGGGTGGACTTGGCGCAGCATCGACGCCAGCCACCCGGCGGTGCGATGCTCGGCAGGCATGGCCGCCACCCCTTGCTCGGCTTCCTTCACCGCGTCGGCCTGCCGCCCCAGCAATGCCAACACGATGCCGCGTTGCACGCCCCAGAACCCACCGGTGTACCAGTAGCCGAAGCTGGGCAACGGGACCTCGGCCGCCGCCTCCGCCGCCTTGTCGGCCGCCGCCAGCGCCCTACCTGCCTGCCGCGCCTCACGGCGCACCGCCAGCAGTTCGGCGCGCTGATAGCGGTCGTATACCCCCAGGATCGGGTGCGCACCGTCTA
Source organism: Nocardia sp. NPDC004573 (assembly GCF_053602135.1). Classification (NCBI taxonomy): domain Bacteria; kingdom Bacillati; phylum Actinomycetota; class Actinomycetes; order Mycobacteriales; family Nocardiaceae; genus Nocardia; species Nocardia sp. NPDC004573. The sequence goes on along the minus strand of NZ_JBSGDA010000014.1, from coordinate 27,682 downwards.
CGGCAATGGCCGCGTCGGTGAGCGCGACAGCTCGCGCGGTATCGCCCTGATGACGGGCGGTGTAGGCACGGAAGCTCACCGAGTGCGCGAGCTGGTCGCGGTCTCCCGCAGCCTCGGCGAGGTGTACCGCGTGCTCGAGTGCCCGGTTCGCGGTATGAGGTGAGCCCACCGCGTGCTCCAGCCACCCCCGGTAGCGGGCGACCTCTGAGGCGAGGGCGGCAGCGCTGGCCCCACCGACCCGCTCCCCCGCAAGCGCCCGCGCTACGCCGTCGATGCCCCGTATCACCGGGGCCACAAGTGCCGCGCCTGCCGAGTCCTCCAGGTGCCGTGTGCGTTCCAGAATCACCGACACGTCCTCGAGGCTGGACCGCCCGGCGGCGGCAGGATCGGTCACCGTTGCCGCCAGCCGTTCAGGATCGACACCCGCCAGCCCCAAAGTTGGATCGCCCAGGACCCTGCGGTAGGCGTCGAGCACGGCCGTGGTGATCGGCTTGTTTCCGGTCTCCACCAAAGACAGGTAGCCGGGTGTGAAGCAGGTACGTGTTGCCATCGTGCGCAGCCCGATACCCGCCAGGGTGCGCAGCTCCCGCAACAGTCCCCCCGAAACCGACCCACCATCGGTAAACATAGGAAAACCCTAGGGCAAGGGCGTTTCCGTGCAGGAACGTCAAGCTGATTCCCAGCCCCGCCGCTGGGTCGACTCGGTCCCCGGCGGTGGGTGCGAACCATCCACCGGAACAGCAGGGGAGGCATGCGTTGGACGCGATCGGCTGGATAGATCCGTGTTCGCCGATACCGGAATGGGACGCGGCCCAGGTGCGGCGCCTGGCGCGGCGGTTGGGCTACGCACTGCACTGGGCCGACACCAGTTCGGTCCTGGGTCTGGTCGAGCAGGTCACGGCTTACGGTGTCGACGTGGTGTTGCTGCCGTCTTCGGCGCACATCGACGCGGTGACCTTGGATCGGCTGATGGTCGTGGTCGACGTCGAATGCGCCGCGCCCCGTGCATCCTTCGGCCGGTGGGCGGTCGTCCGCGGAGTGCGCCGATGAGTTGGGCGCAGGTCGGCCTGGTGTTTGCGATCGCCGTCCCCTTGGCGGTGGTGTTCGCCATGATCTTCTGGCCATCCGACTACGACGATCAGACCCGGCATGTTTCAGCGCTCGGAACCTCCGTTGACGTTACGTGTACAGGTTTGTCGCGGTGCCCAGGTCCCGGACCACGTCGGCCAGCGCGCGGACCATCTCCGTCTCCTCGCGCCAAACCAGTGCCCAGCGCAGGTTCCAGTCGTGGATCGGTAGGTACACGATGTCCGGGCGGGCGTTGTACCGTGCCACGTGCGCGCCTAGGTTGTGGATGCCCTCGCCGTTGGCCACGTGGAGGAAGATGTCGTCCAGACTCGCGATGTTCGGCTGATGGCGTTCGATCGGCCGGCCGCTCGGGGTGTAGAACGGGGTGAACGCGTCGCCCCAGTATTCGGGGCCTTCCGGACCCTGCATGATGCCCCGGCCCGCGAACACCTCGATCGACACCGACTTCTCCTCAGCCAACTCGTGGTCGGCCGCCACCAGCAGCACGCTGTGCTCGGTGTAGATCATCGGGCCCACGGTCAGGTCCGGTTCCTCCACTGGCAGCCACGCGACCAGCACGTCGATGTCACCGCTGCGGATGGGGCTCAACGCGTTGGCGAATGGGTTGTGCCGGATTCTCAGGCCCCACTGCGGGTTCCGCGCGTGGAACGCCTCCCAGAACGGGCGCAGGTCGTGAGCGTTGCCGGGCAGCATCCCGACTCGCAGCACACCCGTCTTGCCTTCGGCCGCCAGCCTCGCCCGCGCCATGCCCTCACGCAGACCGCGGTAGGCGGGCAGCAGGTCCGCGCGCAGCTGCTCACCGACGGCGGTCAGCCGGACCGACCGGTTCGTGCGGTCGAACAGCGCCGCGCCGACGCCGCGTTCCTGCTTCTTGATCGCCTGGCTGACCCGCGCCTGGCTCACGTGCAGCCGCTGTGCCGTCCTTCCGAAATGAAGCTCCTCGGCCAGCGTCAGGAAGATCTCGATGTCCCGCAGCTCCAACGTGTTCCTTGATCTATAACCGCCGTGTTATCGCCACGATACGAGAACTCTCGTTGTTTCGAACGCGGTGGGAGCCAAAGCTTGTCTCAAACCGGAAGGCAAGGAGTACACGAGATGTCACAGACTGTGAGCTGGGACCGGCAGGGCAACTGGACGATGGCCGGCGGCAGGGGGCTGGCGAACGCAGGCAGGCTGCGGGACGTGCTGTCGCGCCACGTCGAGGTCGGCACCGTTCCCGGGCTGGTCGCGCTGGTCAGCAGGGGCGACGACGTGCACGTCGAGGCGCTCGGCAGCCTGCACGACGACGTGAACGCCCCCATGCGCCGGGACACGATTTTCCGCATGGCGTCGCTGACCAAACCGGTCACGGCCGCCGCCGTGATGATCCTTGTCGAGGAGTGCCGGCTGAGACTGGACGACCCGGTGCAGACCTGGCTGCCGGAACTGGCCAACCGCCGGGTGCTCAGCCGCGTCGACGCCGAGCTCGACGACACCGTCCCCGCGGTCCGGCCCATCACCGTGCGGGATCTGCTGACGCTGACCTTCGGCTTCGGGCTCGTGTTCACGCCGAGCCCGATCCAGGCGGCGATGGTGGAGCTCGGCGTCGTCGGCGACGGCACCGCGAACTGGCCGGCCATCGACCAGGACGAGTGGCTGCGTCGGCTGGGCACGCTCCCACTCGTGTACCAGCCCGGGGACCGGTGGCAGTATCACGTCGGCTCCGACGTGCTCGGTGTTCTCGTGTCGCGGGTGGCGGGCCAGCCGTTCGGGGCGTTCCTGGCCGAGCGCTTGTTCGCGCCGCTCGGCATGGTGGACACGGGCTTCCACGTGCCCGCCGCCGAGCTCAGCCGGCTGACCACCAGCTACGCCCACGACCCGACCACCGGCGAGCTGACCGTGTGGGACCGGCCGACCGGGAAATACAGCCGCCCACCGGCATTCGAGGCGGGCGGCGACGGCCTGGTGTCCACCGTGGACGACTACCACGCATTCTTCCGCATGCTGTTGGGCAAGGGCGAGCGGGTGCTGTCGCGGGCCTCGATCGAGCTGATGACCATGGACCACCTCACGCCGGCGCAGAAGGTCGAGAAAGACCAGTTCGGCGACCACTTCGGCCGCCACGGCGGTTTCGGCTTCGGCATGGCCGTGCGCACACACCGCCGCGACCTGGCCTCCCCCGGCCAGTTCGGCTGGGACGGCGGCCTCGGCACGACCGCGTACGCGGACCCGGCGGAGGATCTGGTCGGCATCCTGCTGACCCAGACCGCCATGGACTCGGCCGACACACCGCGCCTGCACCAGGACTTCTGGACTGCCGCCTACCAGATGTGCTCCTAGCTGTCCTCGAAGTCGGTGCGGTTGACGTGGTGTGTGGTGTGTCTCGGTTGTTGCGTAGGCATGAGTTGACCGAAGAACCGTGGCGGGGGTGATCGAGCCGGTGTCCGGGCGACGGGTCGTCCGCGCGTGGATGACCGACGGGTGATCAACGGCATGTTGTACAGGCCGAGGCCGGCGTCGCGTGGCGGGACCTGCCCGAGCGCTACGGGCCGCGGCGGGTGTCGGTAGATGAGACCAGGTCCGTTCCAGGATACCGAAACCACTGCTGACCTGGACTTGTGTTTGAGCCGCCTGGGGGAATCGAACCCCCGACCTTTTCATTACGAGTGAAGCGCTCTACCGACTGAGCTAAGGCGGCGTGCCTTTCGGCCAGGGCAGTCTATCGTCTCGCGGCCCGATCGCGAAAACGGGAGGTCACGGTCACTGTGCGCGGGCCGCGATCAGGGCGGCGGCCATGGCGGCGAGGGCGAAACGGGGTTTGACGTTCAGGTCGAGCGCCGTGCGGCAGGCGAGAACGGCTTCGATGGACTGCAGCAGGCCCTCGGGTCGCATGCGGTCGGCCAAGTCGTGAATCTCGTCGGAGAGGTCGGGGTGGGTGAGGGCGACGCCGGAGCCCAGCCGAGTGGCGCCGAAGCGGACGGCCAGTGCGTCCCGGTAGACGCCGGCCACGTCGATCAGGGCGCGGTCGAGGGCGTCGCGGCCGGTGCGGGTCGCGCGGGACTTCTGGCGCCGCTCCAGATCCTTCAGTACGCCGGCGGAGCCGCGGGTCGCGCTCGCCGCGCCCTTGCCGGTGCCGCCCGCACCCAGCGCGGTCGCGAGTTCCTCGCGCTCGCGTTCGTCGCGGGCCGCGCTCATCTGTTTGGCCTCGTCGTCGGCCGCACGGACCAGCTCGTCGGCGGCGGCGTAGGCCGCGCCGGGTTTCCCGACCGCGGTGACCAAGGCCAGCGCGCGCTGACGGCGGGCGCGCGCCTCCGCGTCGGTGGCGAGCCTGCGCGCGCGGCCGACATGGCCGCCGCTGATGGAGGCGGCCCAGCTCGCGGTCTTCTCGTCGAGGTCGTCGCGCTCGCGCAGCACCCGCGCGATGGCGGGCACCGACGGCGTCACCAGGTGCACGTGCCTGCAGCGGGAGCGCAACGTGATCGAGATGTCCTCGGGGTCGACCGAGGGCGCGCAGAGCAGGAACACCGTCCGGTCCGGCGGCTCCTCGACGACCTTGAGCAGCACGTTGCCTGCCGCCTCGGTCAACCGGTCGGCGTCCTCGATGACCACCACCTGCCAGCGGCCGGTGCTCGGCCTGCGCGAGGCCACCTGCACGATCTCGCGCATCTCCTTGGTACTGATGCTCAGCCCCTCGGGCACCACGCGGCGAACGTCGCCGTGTGTGCCCGCCATGGTCGTGGTGCAGGCGTGACACCTGCCGCACCCGGGCGTCCCCGAGTCGGTGCACTGCAACGCCGCCGCGAAACACAGCGCCGCGACGGATCTGCCCGACCCCGGCGGGCCGGTGAACAACCAGGAGTGCGTCATCGCGCCCTCGACCGCTCCCCCGCGCGCCGCGACGGCGGCAGCCGTCAGCTCGGACTCGACCGCCTCCTGGCCGACCAACCGATCGAAGACTCCCGCCACGGCGTACACCCTATCGGCCCCTCCCGACAGTTCCGGGTCCGCGGCGGACGGCCCTCCGCTAGAACAGCGACGTGCGCACTCCCCGCACCCCGGGTCCGGCTCCCGACAGCCTGCGGGGCGACGGATCCTGGCCCCTGCCACGAGATGTGCGCGAATCACCAGCGGGCAGCCGACCTCGACTTTCCGGCCCGAAGAACCCGTTGCATGGCGAGCCATCCGTACGCGGATCGCGTCTGTCCCCGCCCACCGTTCGGTGAACTACTCGGATCGGCCCGCAGCGAAACCGGCCGCGCGAGCAGGCCGGACATGGAGCGCCCGCCCAGGGGGCCTTTGCGGGTCTCATTCACTGGACAACGCCTTCGTCACCGCGCCGCCGTGATCTGCCGGCCGTTCCGGCGAACCGGACAGCCCCTCGACAACCCTGAGCTAAGACGCGCGCTGGTGCGTGCTGTTCGCCCCGTCCAGCGCCTCGCGGATGATGTCGGCGTGCCCGGAGTGATGCGCGATCTCCCGCAGGATGTGCAGCACCGTGTAGCGGACCGACTGCCAGATCCGCTCCGGGACCCACGGCGAGGTCGGAGTCGGTATCGAGACGTCGAGATCGTCCACCGTGCGGATCAGCTCCGCTGTCGCCGCGGCCACCTCGTCCCAGTCGGCCAACAAGCCCGCCACGGTCTCGTCGGCCGCCATGACGTACTCGCCGCCGAACTTCGAGACGTCCAGTTCCGCGTTCTCGTCCCGCCGCACGATCACCGTCGTCCAGTGCCGTTCGCAGCTGACCAGGTGGTGCAGCAGCCCGCCGAGGGTCAGCTCACTCACAGTGGTCCGCCGCCGCGCCTGTTCGTCATCGATGCCGCGCAGCGTGATACGGAACAGCGCACGCTGGTCGGCGAGCATCGCGATCAGATCCTCGCGCTCTTGTTCGGTAGCCATGCCGCTCAGGCTACGGCTGTCGCCACGAGCGAGAACTCACGACTTTCCGACGCCGGTCTTCTTCGCCGCCGTCTTCTGCGCCGCGGTCTTCTTGGCGACCGTCTTCGTAGTGGTCGCCTTCTTGGTCGCGGTCTTCTTGGCCGCCGTCTTCTTCGCGGGCGCCTTCTTCGCCGCGGCTTTCTTCGCGGTCTTCTTCACCGGTCCCCGCGCCCGCCGGTCGGCGAGCAACTCCATGGCCCGCTCCGGGGTGATCGATTCGATCTCGTCGCCCTTGCGCAGCGTCGCGTTGGTCTCGCCGTCGGTGACGTACGGGCCGAAGCGGCCGTCCTTGATCACCATCGGCTTGCCGGAGGCCGAGTCGTTGCCGAGTTCCCGCAGCGGGGCGGCGCTGGAAGCCTGCCGCCCACGGCGCTTGGGCTCGGCGTAGATCTTCAGCGCCTCCTCCAACGTGACGGTGAAGATCTGGTCCTCGGTGTTGAGCGAACGCGAGTCGGTGCCCTTCTTCAGGTACGGCCCGTAGCGTCCGTTCTGGGCGGTGATCTCCTCGCCGCTGTCCGGGTCCGTGCCCACCACGCGCGGCAACGACAGCAGCTTCAGCGCGTCGTCGAGCGTGATCGTGGCCAGGTCCATGGACTTGAACAGCGAACCGGTGCGCGGCTTGGGCGCAGCGGCCTTCTTCGCGGTCTTCTTGGCCGGTTCCTGCCCTTCCTCGGCCTGCGGTTCGGGCAGGATCTCGGTGACGTACGGACCGAAACGGCCTTCCTTGGCAACGATTTCGTGCCCCGTCCCGGGATCCACACCGAGCGAACGGCCCTCCTGCGGGGTCGCGAACAGCTTCTCGGCGACCTCGGGAGTCAGTTCGTCCGGTGGCAGATCGTCCGGGAGATTGGCCCGCTGGGATACCGAATTGCCTTCGGGGTCATCGGGATCGGCGACCATCCGCTCCAGGTACGGCCCGTACTTGCCCACCCGGACCACGACGTCGCGCCCGGCGGCATCGTTGAACAGCTTGATGGAGTTGATCTCGCGCGCGTCGATGTCGTCGAGTCGCTCCCCCACCATCTTCTTCAAACCGCCGGAGCGCGCGACCGACCCTTCCACGCCGTGATCGCCGCCGAAGTAGAAGCTGGACAACCAGTTTCCCCGCTGCTCGCGTCCACCGGCGATGGCGTCGAGGTCGTCCTCCATGGCAGCGGTGAAGTCGAAATCGACCAGTCGGCCGAAATGCTCCTCCAGCAGACCGATCACGGCGAACGCCACCCACGACGGCACCAGCGCGCTGCCGCGTTTGTAGACGTAACCGCGGTCGAGGATCGTCTTGATGATCGACGAATACGTCGACGGACGGCCGATGCCGAGCTCTTCGAGCGTCTTGATCAGCGACGCTTCGGTGTAACGCGCCGGCGGATTCGTGCTGTGCCCATCGGGATTCAACTCGACCGCGGTGACAGCCTGGCCTTCCTCCAATGCGGGGAGCCTGGACTCGGCGTCGTCGGACTGCCCGCCGGCCTCCTCGTCGACGCTCTCCACATAGGCCTTCAAGAAGCCGGGGAACGTGATGGTGCGGCCGGAAGCGGAGAACACGCACTCCTCACCGGTGCCCGCGACGCCCGTGATGCGCAACGTCAGCGTGGTGCCCCTGGCATCGGCCATCTGGGAGGCGACGGTGCGTTGCCAGATGAGTTCGTAGAGACGGAACTCGTCGTTGTCCAACCGCGCGTGCAGTTCGCCGGGCGTGGCGAACGTGTCGCCCGCCGGACGGATCGCCTCGTGCGCCTCCTGCGCGTTCTTCACCTTGCGGTTGTATTGCCGCGCGGTCGGGTGCACGAACTGCGACCCGTAGAGCTGGGTCGCCTGCGCGCGCGCCGCAGCGATGGCCGACTCCGACAACGTCGTCGAGTCGGTGCGCATATAGGTGATGTAGCCGTTCTCGTACAGTCGCTGCGCGACCCGCATGGTCCGCTCGGAGGTGAAACGGAGTTTGCGCCCCGCCTCCTGCTGCAGCGTCGAGGTCATGAACGGCGGATAGGGCTTACGGGTGTACGGCTTGGCCTCTGCCGAGGAGACCATCAGGTCGGCGCCGTCCAGCGCCTCGGCCAGCCGCCGCGCGTGGCCTTCGTCCAGCACGACAACGCCGTTGGCAACCTTGAGCTGCCCGTCCGATCCGAAGTCGCGCCCCGTGGCGACCCGCGCGCCGTCGACGTTGACCAAACGCGCGCCGAAGGTCCTCGGGTTGGTCGCGTCGCTCTCCTCGCCATTGCCCGCGTCGAGCTTCGCGGCGATGTCCCAGTACTCGGCCGAACGGAACGACATCCGGTCACGCTCGCGCTGCACGATCACCCGGGTGGCCACCGACTGCACGCGGCCCGCCGACAGCCGCGGCATGACCTTCTTCCACAGGACGGGGCTGACCTCGTAGCCGTAGAGCCGGTCCAGGATGCGGCGGGTCTCCTGGGCGTCGACCAGATCGTTGTCGAGGTCACGGGTGTCCGCGGCGGCGGCCTGGATCGCGGGTTCGGTGATCTCGTGGAACACCATCCGCCGGACCGGCACCTTGGGTTTGAGCGTTTCCAGCAGGTGCCAGGCGATCGCCTCGCCCTCGCGGTCGGGGTCGGTGGCCAGGTAGAGCTCGTCCGCGTCCTTCAGCAGGCTCTTGAGCTCGGTGACCTTGGCCTTCTTGTCCGGGCTCACGACATAGATGGGTTCGAAGTCGTTGTCGACGTCCACGCCGAGCCGCGCCCAGGACTGGCCCTTGTACTTGGCCGGGACGTCGGCCGCTCCGCGCGGCAGATCCCGGATATGACCGACCGACGCCTCGACCGTGTAGTTGCGACCCAGGTACGGCGCGATCTTGCGGGCCTTGGTCGGGGACTCGACGATCACGAGACGACGCAGGGGACGGCCCTGGTCGGCTGCACCGCGGTCTCGTGTTGCCACCGGCGAATACACCTTTCCTGATCGACCCGCGCTGCGTATTTCCGCTGTGCGCGGCTTGGGGTGAGCGGCTGCGACGGCTGAATGTCGCACCAGACACGTTTATACCGTGACGCCGCGGGTGGTCGAGTGCTTGCGACTCGAACCACCGAGCGTACGCCCGTCAGTTCGAATCAGTATGCCTTGTCGTTTCGCCACACCTGCGCCGCGGCATGCTTCGGCGGTCCGCACCGCCGGCTCACACGGGCCGTGACTACCCCAGATATAGCTCGTCCCTCACCCCGTTGCCGGTGGTGAGGGACGAGCTGTGGATCTTGCGCCGCTCAGCTGAGCGCACGCACTCCGGTGGCCTGCGGGCCCTTGGTGCCCTGGCCGACCTCGAACTCGACCTTCTGGTTCTCCTCGAGGGTGCGGAAACCCGAACCCTGGATCTCGGAGTAGTGGACGAAGACGTCAGCGGAGCCGTCCTCCGGCGCGATGAAGCCGAACCCCTTCTCCGCGTTGAACCACTTCACAGTTCCCTGTGCCATTCTGTTCCTTCTCTTTTCTTACCGGAACGGCGGACAACTGGGTTCGTCCACCGGGTCCGTTCCGACCGCTGTACTGTTGGTTCCCCCTGCAGGAAAGCACCAAGCACACCGTTCGCAACATCGATCCTGCTGACGGTTTGGACTTTGGATCCGTCCCTCGAACACAGAAGCTTGCGACCAGGAACCAGTGAACCATGTCTCCGGGCAATTCAACAGTCGAGTTACCGACAATTTGCAAAAAAGTTGATCTTGCGAATGCGCAGGTGAGGGACACAATGGCGGAATCCGGACTCGGGGTTCGTTTGCTTGGTGATAACCGAGTGGACGTTCAGCAAAGAAGCTGTGACCCAGGTCGCTATTTGGTATCGAAATGGCAGGTAGAGGTTCCGGGACACACACGTTTCACACTTCCCGAGCGTGTTGCGGGGTTCCAGCGGTGAATCCACCCGACTCAGCGCTGCGCGGACGGCCGCGAACCGAGCTCAGCTATGGGACATCGTTGCTGAATCGTGTCCTGACCGGGGCGCCGGACAACGACCCCAGGCTGACCCAAGTGGTCGAACTCCCAGCACGAGCCGCCGACCACTCCGCCTGGCCTGCCTGGGCATCGCCGGAAGTGGTTGCCACGTTGCGGGAGACGGGCATCGAGGCGCCGTGGAGCCATCAAGTGGAGACGGCGGATCGGGCGTTCCAGGGACAGCACGTGGTGGTGAGTACCGGTACCGCGTCCGGCAAATCCCTTGGTTACCAGCTTCCGGTACTCACCGCACTGCAAGCAGATCCGAAGGCGACCGCGCTGTATCTGTCCCCGACGAAAGCGCTCGGCGCTGATCAGCTGCGTGCCATCGGCGCCATCACCCATGAAGGGCCGTTGCGGGATATCCATCCGGCCACCTATGACGGCGATACGCCGGCCGAGATCCGGCAGTGGGTGCGCGCCAACGCACGCTGGATCTTCACCAATCCGGACATGCTCCACCTGGGCATCCTGCGATCACATCAGCGCTGGGCGCGCGTACTGCGCAGGCTGCGCTACGTTGTGGTCGACGAATGCCACGCCTATCGCGGCGTTTTCGGGTCGCACGTCGCGCTGGTGCTGCGCAGGCTGCGACGCATCGCCGCACGATACGGCGCCGATCCCGTGTTCGTGCTGTGCTCGGCGACCTCAGCCGAACCGGCGACCGCCGCGTCGCGCCTGGTCGGCGCATCCTGCACCGCGGTCACCCGGGACGGATCGCCGCAGGGGCCACGGACCGTCGCCTTCTGGGAACCGCCGTTGCTCACCGCGATGACCGGCGAGAACGGCGCACCGGTGCGCAGACCCGCCACCGCGGAGTCGGCGCGGATCATGGCGGACCTGGTGGCCGAAGGTGCGCGGACCTTGACCTTCGTGCGTTCCCGGCGGGCCGCGGAGGTGACCGCGATGGAGACCAAAAGGTTGTTGTTCGAGGTCGATCCGGATCTCGCCGCGCGCGTGGCGTCCTATCGAGCGGGATATCTCGCGGAGGATCGACGCGATCTGGAAGCGGCTCTGTCGGACGGATCGCTGCTGGGTGCGGCGACGACCAGCGCGTTGGAGCTCGGGGTCGACATCGCGGGCCTGGATGCCGTGGTCGTCTCGGGTTTTCCCGGAACGGTGGCGTCGTTCTGGCAGCAGGCAGGACGGGCGGGACGACGCACGCAGGGTTCCCTGGTGCTGCTCGTGGCGCGGGACGATCCGTTGGACACCTACCTGGTCCACCACCCCGAAGCACTGCTGGAGAAACCGGTCGAGGCGTCGATCACCGATCCGCGCAATCCCTATGTGCTGGGTCCGCAACTGCTGTGCGCCGCGCTGGAACTGCCGCTCACCGACGGCGAAGTAGAGGAGTTCGGCGCTCGCACGGTACTGGGCGAGCTGGCCGAGAAGGGCTTGATCAGGCGGCGCGGCACCGGGGAACGCGCACGCTGGTACGTGACCGCGGAGACGCAGCCGCACGACGGGGTGGACGTCCGGGGCGGAATCGGCGCTCCGGTGGCCATCGTGGACGGGGAAACCGGCAGGCTGCTGGGCACCGCCGACGCGGGACGGGCCCGGGCGACGCTGCACCCGGGCGCCGTTCACCTGCACCAGGGCGAGACCTATGTGGTCGACGAGCTGGATATGGAGGACGGTGTGGCCTTCGTGCACGCCGCCGAGCCAGGGTGGACCACCAGCGCGCGTCAGGTGACCTCGATCGCCGTCGACGCGGTGACCGAATACCGCGCGCACGGTCACGTGACGGCCGGGTTGGCCCAGGTGCGGGTCACCAGCCAGGTGATCGGCTACCTGCGCACGCTGATCACCGGGGAAGTGCTCGACCTGGTCGAACTCGACCTGCCGCCGCAGACGTTGCCCACCAAGGCCGTCATGTACACCGTGACGCCGGAGTTGCTGGGGCTGGCGGGTATCGAGCCGCAGGACGTACCCGGAGCGCTGCACGCGGCCGAGCACGCCGCGATCGGACTGTTGCCCCTGGTGGCGACCTGTGACCGGTGGGACATCGGCGGCGTCTCCACCGCGGAACATCCGGACACCGGGCTGCCCACCGTCTTCGTCTACGACGGCCAAGCCGGTGGGGCCGGGTTCGCCGAACGCGGGTTCGCGCTACTGCGACAGTGGCTTTCGGCGACCCTGTCGGCCATCGAGTCGTGCGGTTGCGCGGCCGGCTGCCCGTCCTGCGTCCAATCCCCCAAGTGCGGCAACGGGAACCACCCGTTGGACAAGGCAGCAGCGGCGCGCCTGCTCACCGCCGTGCTGGCCGAGCTGCCCCCTGAGCAGAACGCGCCGCCGATTCGTGACGACGCAGAGCCGGACATGTGACCAATTGTCGACCTTGCCAGCGCACATGCTGGACAAGCCGTGAGATCTCCCAGTGGAATGGCTCCGCTTCACCCCGCCGGAATAAAAAGGATTGGATTCATGTTAACTAGACTATTGCCACCCCCTCCATTGCGGACATGCGCATTCATCGGTTTTTGATATCCCGGTCCGTGCACGGAATTCTGCGAGCCCGCTTTTTAACCAGCCAGTAGAATTGCCGATTTCCGCTAGCAGAAGCGACGTAAGCGCGATCGTGTATCGAACTCCGTCACTCTTCCACCGGTCCGGCACGCGCGCTCGCCCGAACGACGCGATCCCCATACAGACCTATTGGTACATTCCTTTCCACGGTGACCGTGGCGTCCCACTCCGCGGCCTCGCAGACGCGGATTCGCGTCCCCATCCGCCGCGCCACCCCGTCCGCCTCCGCGCACGCGGCGTCGACGCCCTCGACCAGTGCACCCGCCGCGGCCAGCGCTGCCATATCGGCGGCCGCCTGCGTCCGATGCCGTGCGACCACCACGACGCCCACCTGCGCGATCAGGAGCGTCACACCGATCAGCGCGACCAGCGCCAGACACACGAAGATGGTGGCCACCCCCTCGTCCCCGGATACACGGAGCCCGTACGCGAGGCGCATGCGCCACCCGGCCCGGTCGCTGCGGCCACCGACCTCGACCGACTCACCGCGACCGCGCGCATCCACGTCACACGCTGACGTATACCGCGCATCGGCGCCGGTCATCGACCGCACCGGTACCGACGGCTGCCGACAAGGACAACCATCCACTCGGCACAACCGCCGGCCTCGCCACCGTCCGCGCGTCGGCACCCAGTCACCACGACCCGCTTGGCCACCGACCACGCCGGTACTGCCAGCGCGGGTTACCGACAACAACCCCCACTCAGCACCGCCCATCCGACCGGTCAAGCGCCAACCCGGCCATCGTCCACCCGTCGTCACCGAGCCCTCGGCCAGTGATCGCACCTGTACTGACGGCGCGAGCTGCCGACCACGACGACCCCACTCACTGCAACCGCTCCGACCACTCACGCGCCCACCCCGCCATGATCCGCGCTTCGGCACCCGCACACCGACCCCCTCGACCACCGACAGCACCGGTACCAACAGCGCGGGATGCCGACCACGACGACCCCACTCACTGCAACCGCTCCGACCACTCACGCGCCCACCCCGCCATGATCCGCGCATCGGCGCTCGGTGACCGCGACGTCGGCTTCCGAGCGCATCGTCACTGCCAGCTGTCAAAAAGGACGGATCAGCGCCCGAGCACGTTCCGACGGCATCGGTGACGACAACCTGGTCGACAGCCGACAGGATGGCAGTCGGTAGGGCCGACCGCGTGACGTCCTTTCCATGATCGGGCCCTTCGCTCGAGCCTCCCGGGCGACCGGTCGGCACCGTACCCGCGGCCAGAGCGCCGTGGGCGGTGCGCGTCGGTCTTCGCGCGAGGCCGACCGCGGCCGCGGCCTTCATTCGGCAGCCCCCGGTTCGAGGGTCGCGACCGCTTCGGCACGAAGGGTGAGCAGGGGTAGCAGGGGGGTTCGCGCGGAAACCACAGCTACGGCACGAGTGCCCTCGATGCGGAGCACGATGTCGGCCGAGGGGGGCGCGATGCGCGCGGCCGCCGGGCGGGCGTTCGCCTCATCGCCCCGTGCGACGAGGCGGGCGGCCTCGCGGGCGGCGTCGACACAGCGGACCTGGGCCGACGCCGCCAGCAAAGCCCCGAGACAGAGCACCACGGTGGCGACGACCGCGACGAGGGCGAGCGCCGCCTCGATCGTCACCGCTCCCCGATCACAACCCGGCCCCGGCGCGCGACGGCACGGCCGTACCGCGTCAACGGCTACACCGAGGTGTTCAACGCCCGATCGATGATCTTCGTCAACGCGTTCACGATGCTGTCGCCTGTCACCACGCCATAGAGCACCGCGCCGAACGCTGCCGCCGCGATCGTGCCGATCGCGTACTCGGCCGTGCTCATGCCGTCCTCCGCGACCGCCGCCCGTAGCACTCGCGCACGCAAGGCCATATATACAGCCTTCATCCGCCGGCCCACGGACCTCGCTACCCCCTGGATACGCACCCGATTCCTCCTTTCCAGCCCGTGCGGCCGCTCCGCACGAGCACGCTTCTCCCGATGAACAATGCGTCGCGACCGCACACCGCTGCCCCGAACCCCGCTGCCCACCGCCAACCCCTAGGTCCAGAACTGGCAAGCGCATGCCCCGCGACACACCCGACGACAGAACCCCGCCCCGCTCCCTGACCGTCGATGAGTCCACGCACCACGCGACCGCACACAGCCCTCCGGAAACCGGCACATTCGGCGAACACTCACGCTGCGACGACCCTGACGACAGCACCTCTCCCTCCCGCAGACCCGCCGAGGAGCCAACGCGCCAAGCGACCACTCCGCGCCCACGGGGAACCCACGCACCCGCATCCGGCCAGTCCGCGCCTTGCGGGTCAACCGACGGCTTCTTGCCCAACCGCTCAATCGCCGACGACCCAACGCGCCGAGGGACCACACCGCGACCGCCGATAAGCGGCACGTCCACGTCCGGCGAGTACGCGCCCGGTGGTGCCCCCGACGACAGAATCTCGCCCGCCCGCGGAACCGGCGTGGAACCGATGTGCCGGGCGGCCGCACCGCTCGCGTTGTACGTGCCAGCGGGCTGCCGCGGAAGCGAACATCTGTCGCGACGCGGCGCCGGGGCGGTTTTCACCAGTTGCGGCTCACCGGAGATCAGCGGGGTGGCGCCGCGTCGGATGTTCCCCGATCCAGCGGGAGGGACAGCCGCCGGAGCTGGCCGTCCAGCCGTGCCCGAACGAAGCTGGGCGGATGTTCCGCGCGAACGTGGCATGGCCGGCCTCGTACGAGCTTCGGGCGTGGGTGGGTGTGCGGTTACAGCAGGCCGCCCTCCAGCACGCGGCCGGCCAAGCCGATGACCACCGGCACTATGCCCAAGCAGACGAAGGCCGGTAGGAAGCACAGACCCAAGGGGCCGCCGATCAGGACGCCCGCCCGCTCCGCCTTCGCGGCTGCCACGTCTTCGACCGCGGACCGGCGCTGCTCGGCCAGTTCCGACACCGCGGCCGCCAGTGACGACCCGGATCGGGCCGAACGCCACGCCATCCGCGCCAGCGACTCGACCTCCTCGGCTCCGGAACGCCCGTTGGCATCTCGAGCCACCTGAGTCCAGGCCGTGGACGCGTCCGCTCCCAGTGTGAGCAAGTCCGCCGCCCGTCGCAGTGCGTCGCCGAGCCCTTCCGGTGCTTCCGGCGCCACGGCCCGGGCGGCCCCTGCCATGGGCAGCCCGGCGCGCAGGCAGGCCGCCAGCAGGTCGAGGACGGAGGCGACAGCCAGCGGATCCGTCCCGTGGTTCGCTCGGTGTGATGGCTCGGCCGGTGCGTTCGACCTTCGGCCGAGGGCATGCAGCCGCCGGTTCACAGCCACCCGTCCCGGCGGAAGTACGAGCGCGGCCGCCACCAGCAGCAATGGCAGTGCCGCTCCCGGGGTGCATCCCATCATCGACCTTCCTCCCCGAATGTATTGCGCGGGAACCACTTGCAGAAGCCGCCGTCGGGCGGCGCGGCGGCACACCCTGCGTCACCGAGGCGCAGGCATCGCAGGTACGGCCTCCTGCGAGCGAGCCGACGAGGTCGGCCGACACCGCCGAAACGGGCAGGTGTGCGAACCTTCGCTGTTTACCGACCGGAGCCGGGCTCGCAGGCGGCAGTTGCTTCGACCGCCCACGCCCGACCGAGGAAAGTGACCTCATAGCAGCACCTTTCGCGTGATCACATCGGTCCACAGCAAGCCGGCGCAGGCCAAACCTGCGCCGAGTGGGAGCAGCACGGTCCCCGCCGACGAGACGAACAGAACGTGCAGCGGCGCGGCGCCCATCATTTGGCCGAGTGCGATCCCGAGAAACGGAAGACAGGCCAGAACCGCCGCGGTGGCGCGCGCCCCGGCCAGCGCGGCGGTCGTGCGGCCGTGGAATCGGAGGCGCCCGGCAAGATCCGTCCGGACCGCCGACAGCAATTCGGCCAGTGCCAGGCCGTGCTGCTCGGCCACCTGCCACGCGCCCGCGACCCGGGCGAGTTCCGCCGAGATCGGGGAATCCGGCCGGCGCAGACCCGCCGCCGCCGATCCACCGAGGCGGCTGCGGGCGGCACCGACGGCGAACGCCTGTGCCGAAGCGCCCTGCGCCTCACGCGCGGCGGACTCGGCGGCGGCACTCGGGTGCGCTCCCACCCGCAGTTCGGCGATCACCGCCTCCAACGCATCGAGCAGGCGCCCCTGCTCGAGGTTCCTGCGGCGCTCCCGCGCCACCCGGCGAGCCCGCAGCCCTACCGTTCCGGCGATCATGCAGGCAGCGAGAAAAGGACCCGGCCCGAAGACCACGAGCGCGAAGACCATGCCGATGCCCGCACCGAGGCCGAACACCAGCTCCGGCTCGGGCATTCGATACGCGGCCCTGGCGATGAACAGCTGTCCGAACCGGCGGCGTGATCGCGGCGCGGGCACCACGACCATCGCCAGCGCGAGACACAACACCGCGCCGCTCATCGGTCGAGCCGCTCGGTGAGCAGGCCGGCCAGGTCTGCGGCGGCGGGGGCCGCGCCGGTGTGGCGCCAGGCCGGCGTGATCCGCACACAGCCGTCGCCCGAGCGGTCCACGAGACCGATTTCGCGCAGGCCGCGCGAGCCGTCCGCCCGGCGGTGCACATGCAGGACGACCTGCACCGCGGCGGCGAGTTGACTGTGTAAGGCGGCTCGCGCCATTCCACCCAGGGCGGCGAGGGCTTCCAGCCGGGCCGGGACTTCCTGCGGCGAGTTGGCGTGCACGGTGCCGGCCCCGCCGTCGTGACCGGTGTTCAACGCGGTCAGCAGGTCGACCACCTCCGCCCCCCTGACCTCGCCGACCACGATCCGGTCCGGACGCATGCGCAGCGCTTGGCGGACCAGGTCGCGCACGGTGACCTCGCCGACGCCCTCCACGTTCGCGGTCCTGGCGACCAGCCGGACCACATGCGGATGCGGTGGCGCGAGCTCAGCCGCATCCTCGACGCAGACGATCCGCTCCGCCGGGTCCACCGTGGCGAGCAGGCTGGACAACAGCGTCGTCTTCCCGGCTCCCGTGCCGCCGACCACGAGGAAGGCCAGCCTCGCCCGGACGATGCGCTCCAGCAGGAGCTTCGCGTCGGCGGGCATCGATCCCGCCGCGGCGAGTGCGTCGAGCCCCTGGGTGGCCGGACGGAGTACGCGTAGGGACAGACAGGTGCCGCCGTGCGCGACCGGGGCGAGGACCGCATGCAGCCGGACACCGAACGAATCACCCAGTGCCGTACCAGTTCCGGATAGACGGCCGTCCACCCATGGTTGTGCGTCGTCGAGTCGTCGCCCCGCCGAAAGTGCCAAGCGCTGCGCCAACCGCCGGACCGCGGCCTCGTCGGCGAAGGTGATCGAGGTCCGTTCCAGGCCGTGCCCGCGATCGATCCACACCGCGTCCGGACCCGTCACCAAGACGTCCGCGACGTGCGGGTCGTGCAGCAGCGGTTCGAGTACGCCCGCGCCGGTCAGCTCGGTCTGCAACAGCCGCAGGGCACGCAGCAAGTCGGTGTCCCCGAGGACCCCGCCGGCCTCCGCGCGGATCGCGGCAGCGACCTGCGCCGGATCCGGATCACCGGTCTCGCCGGCCAGGCGCTCCCGCACCCGATCCAGCAGCTCGCTGGTCAGTATCGCGCTCATCGTCCCCTCCTCACCGTCGTTGCCCGGGTGGCGCGCTGAGCACACCGAGAACGGCGTCCGCGGCATCGCGCAGCGGCCCGCGACGACGCACCGAAAGCCCTCCGCGCTCCAGCCGGTGCGCCAGCCCGGACTGGGCGCGGACGGCGGCCACCAGCGGGATATCGAGTACTTCGGCGACCTCGGATCCGTGCAGTCCGCCGGGCGCCGGGCCACGAACGATGAGGCCCTGGTTCGGGTTTCGCCGCGCGATGTGCGCGGACACCGCTTCGGCGGCGGCGATCGCCCGCAGCCGCGCCGGAACGACCAGCACGACGAGGTCCGCGGAGTCGAGCATCTGGTCGGCATGCGGCCCCCGCTCACCGGAAATGTCGCAAACTACGAAATCGCCTGCGGCCCGGCCCGCTTCGATCACGGCGCGGACTCCGGCCGCGCCGAGTTCGCGTGGCAATCTTCCCGCACCGCAACGCCCGCAGGACAGCACCGCAAGCCCGGGCGCCGCGCGGGGCAGCGCGCCGTGCAGGGCGGTGGCGGAGACACGCCCGTCCTCGACGACCAGCTCGGGCCAGCGCAGGCCCGCCGTGTTCTCGATACCGAGCAGCAGGTCGAGGCCGCCCGCGAAGGGTGCGCCGTCGACCAGCAAGGTGTCGTGGCGGAACCCTTCCGCGGCGGCGCGCAGCGCGACCGCGACGGCGAGGGTGGACGCCCCCGCCCCGCCGCTCGCGCCCGCGACGGCGACCACCACACCGTCGCCCGCACGCCGCTCGCCGTACTCAGCAAACATCTCGATAAGCCCCACCGCCGCGCCAGGCAGAGCGATAGCCCGTTCCGCGCCGACCGCGGCGGCGGACTGCCAGTCGAGCAAACCTGGCTCACCATCGGTTACCACCACCACGCCGGTCCGGCGCAGGTAGCCCGCGGCGGCCGCCGCTCGCGCCGCGACAGTGTCCAGGATCACCAGCGGAGCGCCCGTCCACGCATGCCGGCCGACGGGTTGCGCTCGCTCGTCGAGCGGCCGTTCCGCTGCCGCCGCGATACGGCGGACTTCGTCGCGCAGGCGGTCGTCATCGATGAGCACGAGGGCGGGCGGCAGCCCGGGCGGCTCCGATGCTTCGAGGTTCATGCAGGTCAGCGTCGCCGAACGCGGGCTGGGAAAGAAGGGGCGATATGCCGGATGGGGATAACTCCGGGGCTGTGGACAACCCTCCAGGGCCGGCGTCCTACCGCACTGTCCCGGAAATAGAGGACGGCCCCAGCCGGGGGGGGAGGAGGCTGGGGCCGTCGGGTTCAGCCCCGGGGGGTCGGGCTGAACGCGCCTGGACCATGTCCAGGTGCCAGCAATACTACACCCAAGCCCCGCCCAGAACGCAAGTCTGCTGACGGACATCTTTGCGGCCGTCGTGGCGTCGGCGTCTACGGGGCAAACTTCACGGACGCGCCGGTCGCAGCCACGCCGCCGCTCGGGACACACGTGCCGACGGGAGGCGGGCGCAGTCCATCCGCCGCCCACCTGCGGCCGATCGAAGGCAACGAGACCACACGACAGGCGCGGCGGGGCGCATCCGTCCGCCCGCCGAGAGTCGCGCCGGGCTGCCGGGACGATGCGGAGGCGGCGCCCCCGCCTATCCTGGTCGGGTGGACCACTCAGCCACCACCGGTGCACGCGTCGCGGCCTTCTTCGATCTGGACAAGACCGTGATCGCGAAGTCGAGCACGTACGTGTTCAGCAAGCCCTTCTACGCGCAAGGGCTGTTGAACCGCCGCGCCGTCCTGGAGAGCAGTTACGCCCATTTCCTGTTCCTGCTGTCCGGCGCCGACCACGATCAGATGGAACGGATGCGCGCCCACCTGACCAGCATGTGCGCGGGCTGGGACGTCGAACAGGTGAAATCCATTGTCGCCGAGACCTTGCACGAGCTGGTCGATCCGCTGATCTACGCGGAGGCGGCCGACTTGATCGCCGACCACCGGATCCGGGGCCACGACGTCGTGATCGTCTCGGCCTCCGGCGAGGAGATCGTGGCCCCGATCGCCGAAGCACTCGGCGCCTCGCACACCGCCTCCACCCGGATGGTCGTGGCGGACGGAAGATACACCGGCGAGGTGGAGTTCTACTGCTACGGCGAGGGCAAGGTCGCGGCCGTGGAAAAGCTCGCCGCGAGCGAGGGTTACGACCTGTCGCGCTGCTACGCCTACTCCGACTCGATCACCGACCTGCCGCTGCTCGGCGCGGTGGGACACCCCACCGCGGTGAATCCGGATCGCAATCTGCGCCGCGAGGCCGCCGCGCGCGGATGGCCCATCCTGACCTTCTCCAACCCGGTTTCGCTGTGGGCGCGCTTCCAGACGCCGTCCTCGACGACCCTCGCGGCCACGGCCGCGGTCGGCTTGGGCGCGGTACTGGCCGGTGCGATCAGCTACCGGATGCTGCGCCGCAAGCGTTGAGATCCGGACGGCCGCAACTCCTCGGCATGGCCGGTCGCCAGATGCTTGCGGGGCACTTCGCCGACTGGGCAGACAGAGCAGCGGACCAGGCATTTAACCACGAAACGCCGGGAAAAACGCCGATTATTCAATGTCTTGTGACCCCTTGCTGTGAGTGCAGTCACAGTGTAAAAAGGTAACTACGGAAGGACGGAAGGCCAAGGCAGCACCGGAAGAGAAGGCGTTGTCTCCCGACCCTCCTTCCCAGCACGGACACCAGGCACCCACGCGGAGCGCGCCGCGACAAGGGCAGAAGCGTTGTGGGCCTGCGAAATACGGGTAGTCGACGGCGAAGGCCTCGCACAGGTTGCGGGGATGAACCGGCCGATATCCGGATTATCGCCGAGGCCGCAGAACACAACCCACCTAGCACGCTTGGTAACCGGGTAGTCCGTGCTAGCGGGCGGTGAGGTCGACAGACAACGCCGCCCGCTTTGGTGTGTCGGGGGTTATCCTGCCGCCGAGTCGGCGATCGATGTGGCCTCGCGGGCGCCGTCCTCGAAAGCCCCGCAGCAGAAGATCACCCAACCGCCCACGGCCTCCGCATCACCGGTGCCGAAACCGGCGGCCGCGTCCAGGTACGCCTGGCGCCTGCGCAACAAGAACACCTCCGGCACGCCGAGGCTGTGTGGGTCCAGCCCACTGGACACCGCGACCAGCCGGGAAGCCGCCCGCGCGACCACGCCGTCGGCCGTTCCGAACGGTCGCAGCGCCAGTAGCTCACCGTGTACTACGGCGGCGAGCACCGGGGCGGGCGCGCGCGAGCCGAGCACCGTCTGCGCGAGCAGATCCAGCCGCTGCGCCACGCCCCCGTCGAAACGCGGCCTGCCGAGCGATTCCTCCTGCGGCACCAGATCGGCCGCGGCGAGCAGATGCAGCCGTGCCAATGCCTGCAGCGGAGCGCGCTGCCAGGTGCCGACCAGGTTCCGCAGCGCGTCGCCGTCCAATGCCTGACCGACGCGCAGCGCCCCGGCCAGGATCGGGTCCGCCACGCGCCCGTCGGCGGGGATGTCGGTGCTGCCACCGTCGATGGCCGCCGACGACCGGGCCGCGCGAACCGCGGCTTCCGCCGCCGTGGTCGGCCACCCGCGCCGGTTGGCTTTGTGCCGATGCACCGCGGCGAGCGCGTCGCGGGCGCGGTCGGCCGCGTCCCGGACACCGGGAAGATCGACGAGGGGCTGGAGCGGATCGGTCACGGCATACGAGGCTACTTGCGCCCGCGTGGGCCGATCCGCCTACCCGGCCAGCAGGTCGCGTCCCGGAATCGCGTCGAGCAGCTTGCGCGTGTACTCCTGCCGGGGACGGTCGAACACCTCGTCGGTCGTCGCCGCTTCGACCACCTTGCCGCGCTGCATGACGAGCACGTCGTCGGCGATCTGCCGGACGACGGCCAGATCGTGGGTGATGAACAGATACGCCAGCCCCAGCTCGGCTTGCAGGTCGTTGAGCAGCCGGAGGATCTGCGCTTGCACCAGCACGTCGAGCGCGGACACCGCTTCGTCGCACACCACCACCTCCGGCCGCAGCGCGAGCGCACGCGCGACCGCCACGCGCTGCCGCTGTCCCCCGGACAGCTCGTTGGGGTAGCGCCGCAGCACGCCGGCCGGCAGCGCGACCTTGTCGAGCAGTTCCCGCACGGTGGCCTCTCGTTCCCCGGGAGTACCGATGCGATGGGTGCGCAACGGTTCCTCGATGGTGCGGTAGATCGTGTACATGGGGTCGAGCGAGCCGTAGGGGTCCTGGAAGATCGGCTGCACCCGGCGCCGGAAAGCGAAGGCGCTCTTGCGCTCCAGGGTGGTCACGTCCTTGCCGTCGAAGGTGACTGTGCCGGAGCTCGGCGCGAGCAGCCCGAGCACCATCTGCGCCACCGTCGTCTTACCCGAGCCGGATTCGCCGACGATCGCCGTGGTCGACCCGCGCCGCAGCCGGAACGACACATCGTCCACCGCGACGAACTCGGCCGACTTCCATGGCGCCCGTTCACGGATGCGGAATGCCTTCGTCAGGCGCTCGGCGACCAGCACCTCGTCCGGAGCCGCCGTGAGTTCCGTGTCGGCCGCCGCCACCTCTTCGGCCACCTGCACGGCCTGCGCGCGGATCTCCGCCCGGCGCGCCGACCGCCGCCGCGCGGCCAGCGACGGCGCCGAGCCCACCAACCGCTTCGTATACAGGTGCTGGGGATCCCGCAATATCTGTAAGGCGGGCCCTGATTCGACGACGCGACCGCGATACATCACCACCAGGTGTTCGGCACGCTCGGCGGCCAAGCCGAGGTCGTGGGTGATCAGCAGCACCGCGGTGCCGAGTTCGGCGGTCAGCCGTTCGAGATGGTCGAGGATCTGCCGCTGCACCGTCACGTCGAGCGCCGAGGTCGGCTCGTCGGCGATGAGCAGCTTCGGCCGGCAGGACAAGCCGATCGCGATCAGCGCGCGCTGGCGCATGCCGCCGGAGAACTCGTGCGGATACTGGTTCACCCGGCGTTCGGCGTCGGGCATGCCCGCTTCCTCGAGCAGTTCCACGGCCCGTCTCGCGGCGGCCGAGCCCTTCGCGATACCGTTGGCCTCCAACGTCTCCCGGATCTGAAAGCCGATCTTCCACACCGGATTCAGGTTGGACATCGGGTCTTGCGGGACCAAGCCGATGCCGCTGCCGCGGACCGCGACGATCTCGCGTTTCGAGGCGGTCGTGAGCTCCCTGCCGTCGAACCTGATGGAGCCGGAGGTGATTCGGCCCGTGCCCGGCAGCAAGTCGATGACGGCGTGCGCGGTGGTCGACTTTCCTGATCCGGATTCGCCGACGATGGCCACGGTCTGCCCCGGATAGACCGACAGGCTCACGTCCCGGACCGCGGGCACCGGCCTGCCGTCGGCGGTGAATCCGACGTTCAGATCGGTGATCTCCAGCAGCGGCCGGTCGGCGTCGCTCATCGCTTCCTCGCCTTCGGATCGAGGGCGTCCCGCACGGCGTCGCCCAGCATGATGAAGCTCAGTACGGTCAGCGCCAGTGCCGTCGCCGGGTAGAACAGGATGGCCGACGTGCGGATCTCTTTCTGACCGGTGGCGATGTCCGCGCCCCAGGACACCACCGTGCGCGGCAGCCCGACGCCGAGGTAGGACAGCGTCGCCTCGGTCACGATGAAGACGCCCAGCCAGAGCGTGGTCACCACGATCAGCGGGCCCGCCGCGTTGGGCAGCACGTGACGCAAGAGCGTCTGTATCCGGGAAACGCCCAACGCCTTCGCCGCCATGACGTAGTCGCTGTTCTTCGCTTGTATCACGGCGCCGCGGGCGATCCGCGCCGCCTGCGGCCAGGTGAACGCGGCGAGGATGACGATCACGGTCCAGATCGTGCGGGCATCCAGAAGTTGCATGATCACGATGGCGGCCAGCATCAACGGGATCGCGTAGAAGATCTCGGCGACGCGGGAGACGATCGAGTCCAGGGGCCCGCCGTAGAACCCCGCCAGCGCCCCGAGCGTTCCCCCGATCAGCACGAACAGAAGCGTCGCGCCGATCCCGGCGAGGACGGAGGCGCGCGCACCGTAGACGGTCCGCGCGTAGATGTCGCACCCCTGCTTGTCGAAGCCGAACGGGTGGCCCGCGCTGCGCGGATCCATGCTGAAGTCGCCGTTGCAGTACTGGGGATCCTGGTCGGTGAACAGTCCCGGCCAGATGACCACGAGCAGCACGAAGGCGATCAGCGCCACCGCGACGACGAAGATCGGGTTGCGTCGCAGCTGCCGCCACGCGTCGCGCCAGATGCTGGTCGGCGCGCCCGCATCCAGCACGGCGTCGGTCCCCAGCACCTCTACCTCGCCGGGCGGTGCGACGAAGTGCTCCTGGCCGCGGCGGGCGGCGCCCTGGATGGGGTCAGGCATAGCGGATCCTCGGGTCGAGTGCGGCGTAGAGCAGATCGACGATCAGGTTGGTGAGCAGGAAGATGACGATCAGCACCGTGACGAACGAGACCACGGTGGGCGGTTCGCCCCTGATGATGGCCTGATACAGCGTGCCGCCCACGCCGGGAATGTTGAAGATGCCCTCCGTAACGATCGCGCCGCCCATCAGCGCGCCCAGATCGGCGCCGACGAAGGTGACCACCGGGATCATCGAGTTACGCAGGATGTGCACGGTCACCACGCGCGGCCTGCCGAGCCCCTTGGCGGTCGCGGTGCGCACGTAGTCGGCGGACATGTTCTCCGCCACCGAATTACGGGTCAACCGCAGGACGTAGGCGAACGAGAGCGAGCCGAGGACGATCGCGGGCACCAGCAGTTCCCCGACCGTCGCCTTCCCGGAGACGGTCACCGGAGCGATTCCCCACTTCACGCCGAGCAGATACTGCGCGAGGAAGCCCACCACGAAGACCGGGACCGCGATGACGACCAGGCTCACCACCAGCATCGTCGAATCGAACAACCTGCCTTTACGCAGCCCGGCGATCAAACCGAACAGCACGCCGAAGACCGACTCGATCAGCACCGCCATGAACGCCAACTTGATCGTGATCGGGAACGCGCGGGCGAGTTCGTCCCGCACCGGCCTGCCGGAGAAGGCGGTGCCGAAGTCCAGCGTCACGATTCCCTTCAGATACAGCAGGTACTGCACGAGGAACGGCTCATCCAGGTGGTAGCGCGCCCGCAGTTGCGCTTCCACCGCGGGCGTCATCGGTTTGTCACCGGCCAGGGCGTGGATCGGGTCGCCCGGGACGAGGAACACCAGGGCATAGATGAGCAGCGTCGCACCGAGGAACACGGGGATCATCTGAAGCAGACGCCGTACGACATACCAGGCCATTTCGCCTCCTGGGTAGCGCCGCCGAGCACCATCGGGCCCGGCGGCCAGCGGCTACTTCTCGATGTTCTCGAAGTCGAACAGACCGTTCCAGGCGAGTTCGGCCTTGCGGACCCGGTCGGAGCGGCCCGCGGCGGCCACGTAGTCGAACACCGGGATGTCGGCCAGGTCCTTGATCAGCAGCGCCTGCGCCCGCGCGACGGTCTTGTAGGACTCCTCCTGGGTCGGTGCCGCCAAGGCGGCGTCGAGCAGGCGGTCGAATTCAGGGTTCTTGTAGTCGACGTTGTTGGTGTCGGAGTAGCTGTAGTACTGCGAGGTGAGGAACTGCAGCA
Source organism: Nocardia sp. NPDC004573 (assembly GCF_053602135.1). Taxonomy (NCBI): domain Bacteria; kingdom Bacillati; phylum Actinomycetota; class Actinomycetes; order Mycobacteriales; family Nocardiaceae; genus Nocardia; species Nocardia sp. NPDC004573. Next base: position 2,024 of record NZ_JBSGDA010000014.1, on the reverse strand, counting down.
TGGTCGGGTAGTCACCCTGCCAGCCGTAGCGGAACGCCTTGTTGATCGTGCGCGCGTTCACCTCGTCGCGAATGTTCTTGAACGTCGGATACGGCGCGCCGACGGCATCGATGCCGAGGGTGTTCTTGACGCTGTTGGCCACCGCTTCCACCCATGCCTGGTGGCCGCCGTCGGAGTTGTAGGCGATCTCGTAGCGGCCCGACCACGGCGATATCGCGTCGGCCTGCGCCCACACCTTCTTGGCCTCGTCGGGGTTGTACTTCAGCACCTCCGAGCCGGGCAGGTTCGGGTCGAAGCCGGGCAACGTGCTGGCGGTGAAGTCGCGCGCCGGGATCCGCGTGCCGTGGAAGATGTTCTGCGCGATCTGTTCCCGGTTGATCGCCATCGAGATCGCACGGCGGCGCAGCAGCCCTTCCTGACCGGCGAAATGCGCGACATTGGACTGGATGCCGATGTGCTGGTTCTGCGCCGTCGGCTTGGTGATCGCGCGGTCGCCGAGATCCTGCTGATAGGAACTGAGCGCGCTGTCGGGCACGGTGTCGAGCGCGTCCAGATTGCCCGCCTGCAGGTCTGCGTAGGCGGTGTCGAAGGACTGGTACATCACGAACCGCAGTCCTTTGTTCTTGGCCGGGCGGCCACCGGGGTAGTCCGGGTTGGGCGCCAGATCGATCTTGACGTTGTGCTCCCACGCCCCGGTCCGGGCGAACTTGTAGGGGCCGTTGCCGATCGGGTTCTCCCCGAACGCTTTCATGTCCTTGAACGCGGCCTCCGGCAGCGGATAGAACGGCGCGTACCCGAGTTCGGTCTCGAAGTCGATCGAAGGCGCTTTCAATTCGATGGTGAAAGTGCGGTCGTCGAGGACCTTCAGGCCCGACATCGTCTGCGCTGTCGGCTTTTCCGTGGATACCTCGTCGAAACCGACGATGGGACCGAACACATAACTCTGTAACTGCGCGTTGGCGCCGAGCGCGCCGTAGTTCCATGCGTCGACGAACGACTTCGCCGTCACCGGGGTGCCGTCGGTGAACTTCCAACCGGGCTTGATGGTCACCCGGTAGTTCTTCCGATCCGTCGTCTGGATCGATTCCGCCATCTCGTCGTGCGCCCGACCGTCCGAGTCGTAGTACTTCAAGCCCGCGAACAGGCGGTCGACCACGCGCCCGCCCATGTTCTCATTGGTGTTGGTGGGCACCAAAGGGTTCTGCGGTTCGCCGGCGTTGACGGTGACGATGTCGGCATCCGCGCCGTCGCCCGAGGAACATGCGGACAGCCCGAAGCTCGTGGCGAGGACGACCGCCGCGGTCAACGCCATCGCTCTGTGGAATTTCAACGCGTCCTCCCGGTGCGAGAAGGGGGGAGCCGACCGGCACCCGCGCGAGATCCATCAGCGCATGCCGACACGATCCCCCTGTGTGGTTGGCAGAGTAGCCACCGGGGCGGGCACTGTCACCTGATTGATCCGAGTTCGTCGCACTTGTTACCGATCCGGCAACATTGCCGAAACACCCCAAGTTTCGTGCGCAAATGCGCGTCCGGCCGGAACATTGCTTCCGCAACGGCGGGGACCACAGCCCCGCTGCGGGTCGGGCGCCAGGCGGTGCGCCCGCCCACCGAACCCGCTCGGCACACCGCACGCGGCATGGGTCACAGTTGATTACTGTCGAGTTCGGCTGCGTCGAATCGTGCGCTCAGGCTACGTGGAAAGAAGAGACGAGATGACTGAAACCAGCGCCGACCACAGGGACTCGTACCCGCCGACCGCGGAGTTCGCCGCGCAGGCGAACGCCGACGCCACGCTCTATGAGCGGGCGGCGGCCGATCGTGACGCGTTCTGGGCCGAACAGGCCGGGCGGCTGCACTGGCACGAACCGTTCACCCGGGTGCTGGACTGGAGTGCGGCGCCGGTGGCGAAATGGTTCGTCGGCGGCAAACTCAACGTCGCCTACAACTGCCTGGACCGCCACGTCCTGGACGGACACGGCGACCAGGTCGCCATCCACTGGGAAGGCGAACCCGGCGACTCC
>NZ_JBSGDA010000013.1:0-197614 GCF_053602135.1 Nocardia sp. NPDC004573 | reverse complement strand
CCCGGCTCGCGTTCGAGCGGCCGCCGCGTCCGCGACGCAGTCGCCAGCGGCGGTCGCTCGGACGCGAGCCATGAGGGGGCCGCGAACACCCAGCGCCGCAGGCGCTGGAATTCAACACTGTCGGGGGTAGGGACCATACTGCTTAGCGTGGATTCGGACATCGGTGACCGGGACGGTCGCAAGCGCAACGGAACGGCCGTGGATCGGGCCACCGACGTGCCGACCGCCTTCATCGATGCCAGGGCGTTGATCGGCTGCCGCCATCGGCTGCATCTGGACGCCGCCCATCCCGGCGCGCTGGCGGAGGTCTCGGAGGACGCGGGCGTACGGCAGCGCCGGGACGCCGCAGCAGCGCACCGCGCCCGGGTGCGCGACGCGCTGGTCGGCGCCGACCCCGACGCCTGGGTGGTGATCGATTCCGGCCTACGCGCCGCCGAGCGCGCCGAAGCGACCATGCGCGCGTGCGAAGAAGGCACACGGCACATCTGGGGCGGGCTGCTACCGCAGGAGCCGGACACCGGCAGGCGCGGCGGCTCGGAGATCCTGTTGCGCGACGCCGACCGCGGCGGGTACATCCCGGTCATCGTGGTGAACCACAAGGTGACCGACCCGCGTCAGCCCGAACCGGCCGACTTTCACCCCACCACCTCCGACCCTTACCACTGGAATCCGCAGCCGGATCCGCACCGCAAGTTGCGTCAACAGCCGCGCGACCAACAGCGGCTGGCCCACCTGCACCGGATGCTGCAACGTCACGGCCTGGCCAGCCCCGCGCTGCTCGGCGGTGTCATCGGCTTCGACTTCGATCGCATCCTGGTCCACGATCTGGCTCCGCTGCTGGCCGACTACGACCGTCGTTACGCCGACCGGATCGCGGTGGTGCGCGGTGAGCTGCCGACCGTCCCCTCGAAGGTGCCGGAGTGCAGGCAGTGCCCGTGGTGGACGCGGGGCATCGAGGGCCCCAGCTGCGAGGACTGGCTGATCGAGCACCGCGACGTCAGCCTGGTGGCGCCCGGTTCGCGAGCCGACGTGCTGCGCGGGCACAACGTCGAGACGATCGACGAGCTCGCCGCCTGGGCGGGGGATGACCCCGAGGACTGGCAGCACGGCCCGTTCGACGAGGCCGTGGTCACGGCGCGGGCATGGATCGCGGGTGCGCCGGTGGTGCGGCGGGTCGAGCGCGTGCGGGTGCGGCGGGCGGATGTGGAGGTCGACGTCGACCTGGAGAGTTTCCAGGAATACGGCGCGTACCTCTGGGGGACGCTGCTGAACGGTGTCTACCGCCCGTTCGTCACCTGGGATCCACTGCCCACCGAGGACGAGGGCCGCTCCTTCGGCGAGTTCTGGACGTGGCTGATGACGGTGCGCGCCGAGGCGGCCGCGGCGGGCAAGACGTTTGCGGCGTATTGCTATTCGCGCACCGCCGAGGACAAGTGGCTGTACGAATCGGCGCGCCGGTTCGCGGGGCGCCCCGGCGTGCCGACGGTGGAGCAGGTGCGCGCGTTCGTGGACGGGCCGCAATGGGTGGACATGTTCCAGGCCGTCTCCGACCAGTTCATCTGCCCGAACGGCAAGGGACTGAAGAAGGTCGCGCCGGTCGCCGGGTTCTCCTGGCGCGACCCCGAGGCGGGCGGCGAGGCGTCGATGAGCTGGTATCGGCTCGCGGTCGGTTACGACGGCGCCGCGCCCGATTCGACGCAGCGCACCCGGTTGCTGGAGTACAACGAGGACGACGTCCGCGCCACCCAGGTGCTGCGCGAGTGGATGACGACCCGCGCCGACGCCGAGGTCCCCGGTCTCGCCGACTTCTCGCCGCTTGCCGATCCGCGGTCGCCCGAGACCGTTCCGGGTTACGCGGGGGTACCTCCTTCGGCTCCCTAGCCGGCGCGCAGCGGTACCATCGCGACGTGACAGAGCACGTCGAACAACTCGAGTTCCAGGCAGAGACCCATCAGCTGCTCGAGCTGATGATCCATTCCGTCTACTCCAACAAGGACACCTTCCTGCGGGAGCTGATCTCGAATTCCTCCGACGCGCTGGACAAGCTGCGGCTGGAGTCCTTCCGGGACAAGGATCTGCACGTCGACACCTCCGACCTGCACATCGAGCTGGAGGTCGATAAAGACAACCGGATCCTGACCGTGCGGGACAACGGCATCGGCATGTCGCGCGCCGAGGTCGTCGACCTGATCGGCACCCTCGCCAAGTCCGGTACCGCCGAACTGCGCAAGAAGCTGAACGAGGCCAAGTCCGAGGCGGCGGCCGAGGAGCTGATCGGCCAGTTCGGCATCGGTTTCTACTCGACTTTCATGGTGGCCGACAAGGTCACGCTCACCACCCGCCGGGCGGGAGAGACCACCGGCACTCGGTGGGAGTCGAGTGCGGGCAGCTCCACCTACACGATCGAGGAGCTCGACGAAGCCCCGCAGGGCACGTCGGTCGCGCTGCACCTGAAGCCGGTGGACGAGGAGGATCACCTCTTCGATTACACGCTGGAATGGAAGATCCGCGAGATCGTCAAGAAGTACTCCGACTTCATCGCATGGCCGATCCGCATGCAGGTCGAGCGGACCGTCACCGAGGGCGAAGGTGAGGAAGCCAAGGAGACGACCGTCCTCGAGGACCAGACGCTCAACTCGATGAAAGCGCTGTGGACGCGCCCGAAGAGCGAGGTCTCCGACGAGGAGTACAAGGAGTTCTACAAGCACGTCAGCCATGGCTGGGACGATCCGCTGGAGATCATCCCGTTGAAGGCCGAGGGCACTTTCGAGTACCAGGCGTTGCTGTTCATCCCCTCGCACGCGCCGTTCGACCTGTTCACCCGCGAGCACAAGCGCGGCGTGCAGCTCTACGTCAAGCGCGTGTTCATCATGGACAACTGCGAAGAGCTCATGCCGGAGTACCTGCGCTTCGTCAAGGGCGTGGTGGACGCGCAGGACCTGTCGCTCAACGTCTCCCGCGAGATCCTGCAGCAGGACCGCCAGATCCAGATGATCCGCAAGCGCCTGGTGAAGAAGGTGCTGTCCACGGTCAAGGATCTGCAGGGCGCCGAGGACCAGACCAACTACCAGACCTTCTGGAAGGAGTTCGGCCGCGTCCTGAAGGAGGGCCTGCTCTCGGATTTCGACAACCGCGAGACGATCCTGCAGGTGTCCTCGTTCGCCTCGACGCACTCCGATACCGAGCTGACCACGCTGGCGCAGTACGTGGAGCGGATGCCCGAGGGGCAGGACACGATCTTCTACATGACCGGCGAGACCCGTCAGCAGGTCGAGAGCTCCCCGCACTTGGAGGCGTTCAAGGCCAAGGGCCGCGAGGTGCTGATCCTGACCGACCCGGTCGACGAGATGTGGGTCGGTTCGGTGCCGGAATTCGACGGCAAGGCGTTCCAGTCCATCGCCAAGGGCGAGGTCGATCTGGAGACCGAGGAGGAGAAGAAGGCCTCCGAGGCGCTGCGCGAGCAGCAGGACAAGGACTTCGCCGATGTCCTGACCTGGCTGGGCAAAACGTTGGAGCAGAACGTCAAGGAGGTGCGTCTGACCAACCGGCTCACCACCTCCCCGGCCTGTCTGGTCGGCGACGTCTTCGACTTCACGCCGATGCTGGAGCGGATGTACCGCGCGTCGGGCCAGGCGCTGCCGGAGAGCAAGCGCATTCTGGAGCTCAACCCGACTCATCCGCTGGTCACCGGCCTGCGCGATGCGTACGCGGCCAAGAAGGACGAGGCCGACGCCGGCACGGCGACCGAGCTGTCGGAAACCGCCGAACTGCTGTTCGGCACGGCGGTGCTCGCCGAGGGCGGGGAACTGAAGGATCCGGCGCACTTCGCCCACATCCTCACCGATCGGCTCACCCGCACGTTGTGAATCGCCCGCGACCGGAGGGCCACGCCGTTGTCCTCCGGTCGCGGCCGGTGCGGTCGGCGGTATTTCGGCCATTTCTCGGTTACGGTGACCGCCGAGATGGCATATTCGCAGGACTGGGGAGTTCGCCCCCCCGGGTGGCGCGGTTAGATGTGGATGTCTGAAAGGATTGTCACAACATGTCCGCAAACCCGCTTGCCGTGGCCGCGCCGTGGGATCTGGTCGCCGACGGATACGCCGAGTTCGCACCCGCCATCATGCAGCCGTTCGCGGTGCGGGCGCTGGAGTTCGCGTCGCTGTCGCCCACTTCGCACATCGTGGATGTGGCGGCGGGGCCGGGCACGCTCAGCTTGCTGGCCGCGGGCCAGGTGGCGCAGGTCGAGGCGCTGGATTTCGCGGAGTCGATGATCGCGCGTCTGGCGAAGGACGCCGCCGCCGCCGGGCTGACGAACATTCGGGCGCGAGTGGGTGACGGTCAGGAACTGCCGTACGAATCCGATCGCTTCGACGCGGGGTTCTCCATGTTCGGCCTGATGTTCTTCCCGGATCGCGCCCGTGGGTTCGCCGAATTGTTCCGCGTGCTGCGGCCGGGTGGCACCGCGGTGGTGTCGAGCTGGGCGCCGATCGCGGACTCGCCGCTGATGCGGATGATGTTCGGCGCCTTGACCGCGGCCGACCCGAACATCCAGGAGCCGCAACCGAACTTCCTGAGCCTGGAGAATCCCGAGGTCTTCGAATCGGAGATGCGCGGCGCGGGCTTCGAAGCCGTGTCCATCCAGCGGCATTCGATCGCGCTGACCTTCGGCAACCCCGAACAGATGTGGGAGACCATGGTGCGCAGCAGCGCCCCGCTGGAACTCATGCGCCACAGCGTCAGCGCGGAGGAGTGGGCTCGGCGCGCCGCCGTCATGAAAACGTTCCTCGCCGAGAAGTACCGGCCGAACTCTCCGTTGTCCACCACGGCGTACCTCGGCATCGGTCACAAGCCGCAGGGGTGACAGACGACAGCGCGCGACCCTTCCCAGGAAGAGCCGCGCGCTGCCGGGAGTGAGCAGCGGAATTACCGCGGCGCCATGCGCAGTGCGCCGTCCATCCGGATCGTCTCGCCGTTCAGGTAGTCGTGCTCGACGATGTACTGCGAGAGCTGCGCGTACTCGTCCGGACGGCCCAGGCGCGACGGGAAGGGCACGCCCGCCTCGAGGCCCTTGCGGTACTCCTCGGTGACGCCGGCCAGCATCGGGGTGTCGATGATGCCGGGGGCGATCGTGTTCACCCGGATGCCGAACTGGGCCAGGTCACGCGCGGCCGGGACGGTCATGCCGTGCACGCCGCCCTTGGACGCGGAGTAGGCGATCTGACCGATCTGGCCCTCGAACGCGGCGACCGAGGCGGTGTTGATGATGACGCCGCGCTGGCCGTACTCGTCCACGGCGTCGGTCTTGGCGATCGCGTCGGCGGCCAGCCGCATGACGTTGAAGGTGCCGAGCAGGTTCACCGTGATGACCGTGCGGAACAACTCCAGGTCGTGCGGGCCGTTCTTGGACAGGATGCGGCCTGCCCAGCCGACACCGGCGCAGTTGACCACGATGCGCAACGGCGCGCCGGATTCGACGACCTGCGCGACAGCCGCGCCGACCTCGTCGTTGCTGGTGACATCGGCGGGAATGAGGGTGACCCCGGCGGGCACGTTGTCGCCGGCGCGCTCGATCGACTGCGGTACATCGAGTCCGAAGACGGTGGCGCCGAGCTCGGCGAAACGCTTGGCGGTGGCGGCGCCGAGGCCCGATGCGCCTCCGGTGACAATGGCGGCGGAACCCGAAATCTCCACGATGGTCCTCTCGTTTGTGACAGCCAGTTGGCCTTTCGTCAATTGCACCCTAACCGGTGCTCCGTGCGCGGCCCTGCACGGCTCCCGCGACTCGTTACCGATCGGTGTTCCCGGCGCGCACCCTGTCGGGCAGGGCGGTAGAACCGACCGCGCAGAATGGAACAGCCCTGTCAGCTCGACCGAAACACCGGAGTCTCCGTATGACCGAATCGGCCCTCAGCGCACGTCTGCCTCGTGGGAGGCACGGCCTGCCGCGGGAGCAGGTGATCGCCTCGCAGCGGGAGCGGATCCTCGTCGCGACGGCGGAGGCCATGGCCGAGAACGGGTACATCGGAACGTCTGTCGCGGCGATCCTCAAGCGGGCGGGCGTGTCACGGGAGACGTTCTACGAGCAGTTCCGCTCCAAAGAAGACTGTTTCGAGGCGGCCTATCAGCGCGCGGTGCAGTTGTTGCTGGACCGGATCGCCGAGGCCACCGAACAGGAGGAGGCCGCGCCTGCGCAAGGCGACAGCGACGCCGTGGCTGGGATGGACCGGATCCTGCGCGCCTATCTGCAGTATCTGGTGGACTATCCGGCGAGTGCGCGGTTGTTCCTGGTCGAGGTCTTCGCGGTGGGGTCGGCCGCCATCGCGCGCCGGGCCCAGCTGCAAGAGCGATTCGTCGAGTTGATCGCCGCTGTGCTCGACGCGCGGACCGAGCAGCAACGCTTCGCCTGCCAGGCCCTGGCCGCGGCGGTCGGTGCGATGGTCACCGCTCGGATCGCGGCCGGGGATTCGGACGGCCTGCTGGCGCTGCGGGAACCGCTGCTGGATCTGTTGCGCCGGGGCGGTGGACTGTATGGGGCCGCGCTGGACGTGCGCGGCGAGCCATCCGCGTGAGCAGCAGCGCCGCACCGGCCAGCGCGGGGGCGACCGCCGCCAGCCCGGCCACCGCGACGCCGCCGAGGCCGGGTGCGGCCGCGCCGAACAGCGTCGCCGCACCGAAGTAGAGGAACAGCAGGCCCGAGCCGATGCCGATGGCATGCTCCGGCAGATGCTTGCCGACCAGGATGCCCAGCGCGATGGCGAGCGCGTCGGCGGCGACCATGCCGATGGTCGAGCCCAGCCAGACGCCCACCCAGTCGTAGTCGGTGGCCAGCGCCGCGGTCGCGAACATGGTGCGGTCGCCCAGCTCGGCGAGCAGGAACGCGGACAGCACCACGAAGAACGGCGCACCGGCGGCCTTCGGCGTCTTCGGCTCCGGGACGTCGTCGCCGGGACCGAAGTGCTCGCGCAGGGTCCACAGGCCGACGGCCAAGAAGGTGACGGCCGCGATCACCGCGATCGCCGTGGTCGGCAGCGCCGTACCGAGGAAGTGGCCGACACCGACCGAGATCAGATGTACCGCGGCGGACGCCGTCGCGATGCCGCCGAGCACCACCCACCAGCGATAGCGCAGCGCGAACGTCAGCGCCATCAACTGGGACTTGTCGCCCAGCTCGGCGAGGAAGACGATGCCGATACTCAGCAATACGGTGGCGATCATGTGTGGCGGCTCCCAGGTCTCCGGCCTGCCGGCCGGAGCTACGGGTGGACTCCGGCCGACAACGAAAAGGTTGTCCAGGCCGAAGGTCTCGCCCACCGGACGGATGCCGGTTCACACAGCCGGACCCGGGCCCGTGTGGACCGGCGGGTCAGTATGTCGACTATGTGATTGGGGGCTACTCCCCTTCGCTGCAGCCGACTCTACCGGCGCGAGCCGCTCCTGCCAACCCGCTGTAATCGAAATCGCAAAGCGCACAATAAGTTTGGCGATCCACGTCTGAGGTTTCGGCTACCCTCACGCAGCCAGCAGCATGGCCAGAACCGCGGTGTCGGGATCGCTGATCGGGTCGAGCCCGACTCGGCTGACCAGGGAGGTAACCGTTCCGTCCGACTCCGCCTCCACCCAGGCGGCGCGGTGTTCCAGCCCCAGGTGGGGCACACCGGGCAGCAAGACGCAGCCGGATGCTGCGCCCGTGCATTCGGGCAGTGAGGGGCGCGTCTCGCAGGGCGGATGCAACATCAGCAGCGCCGGCGGCACATGCTCGGCGAAACGACCCGGCTCCACCGCTTCGTCACCGAGCACGGGGCCTTCGGCGATCACCAGCCCGACCGTGCCGGGGGCGGGATCGTCGGGCAGGTCCTCCCGGACCCCGAACACCGTCGAGGTCGTCAGCAAGCCCGGTAGCGTGGCCACACGCACTGCTAGTACCAGTACCTGGGCCCACTCCTTGGTCGTGTCCGGCCAGCGGCCGGAGATCACGAAGCCACGCAGCGACCCGCGCGCGTGGAACGGCGTGATGCCGATCGGTTCGTTCGTGCGCATTCCTGCCTCCCGTTGTCGAACCCGGGGGCGACCTTGCCCGTGCTATTTGTGTGGATTCCCGAATATGAACCACGAGTCACCTGGCACACAAGTACCAAAGAGTGCCAATCGGACAGCCGGAGTGCGGACGGCGGGCAATCGTGCTGCGTACTCGACGGATAGGGCACCACCTCGCCGAGGCCGAACGCGCGGCGCGTGGCGGTGCGCTGGGCAAAGCGTCCGCGTCGCCGGAAACAGAACGGGCCCGCGATCCCGGCCGCGTGGGCGGACGGATTCGCGGACCCGGTTCGGGTGCTGAGCCGGCTCAGCCGAAGATGAGGCCCTTGGCCTGCGAGGTCGCCTTGGCGAAGCGCTCTTGCACGTCGGCCCAGTTGACGACGTTCCAGAAAGCGGTGACGTAGTCCGCCTTGACGTTCTTGTACTGCAGGTAGAAGGCGTGCTCCCACATGTCGACCTGCAGCAGCGGGATGATGCCCAGCGGGACGTTGGCCTGCTGGTCGTAGAGCTGGAAGGTCAGCAACTTCTGGCCGAGGGTGTCGAAGCCGAGCACCGCCCAGCCGGAGCCCTGCAGGCCGTTGGCCGCCGCGGTGAACTGCGCGCGGAACTTGTCGAACGAACCGAACTGGTCGTCGATCGCCGCGGCGAGTTCGCCGACCGGCTTGTCGCCGCCGTTGGGGGAGAGGTTCTTCCACCAGATCGAGTGGTTGACGTGCCCACCCAGGTGGAACGCGAGGTTCTTCTCGTGCAGGAAGATGGCGCTGTGATCGCCCGACTCGCGAGCGGCTTCCAGCTTCTCCAACGCGGTGTTCGCGCCGGCCACGTATGCGGCGTGGTGCTTGGAATGATGAAGCTCGTTGATCTGCCCGGAGATGTGGGGCTCCAGGGCGCTGTAGTCGTAATCCAGATCTGGCAGCGTGTACTCAGCCACGATGTCCCTTCCTATGTCGGGCCGGTTGTGCCCGTTGTTCCGAGCACAGCCAACCATCATTCGTACACCCGGTCGATTCCAACTCGGGCCCACGCCCGCGCATTCCGGTGACGCCGCTCACAAACATCGAATCGCGCACCGTCACATCACGCACATCGGCCCCACGGGAAACGCACGCGTAGCATCGAACCATGTCGTGGTACGACGAACTAGTGGGGCGTCTGCGCCTCCCCGAACCCGCCATGGTCGCGCCGGAGCGAGCACTGCCCGGCCGGGCGGAGCCGCTCGACGTGCCGGATACCCACTACGTCAACGGTCACCCGATCCCTCCGCCGTTCCCCGAGGGGCTCCAGCTCGCGGTCGTCGCGATGGGGTGTTTCTGGGGTGCGGAGAAAAGCTTTTGGGAACTCGACGGCGTCTACACCACGGCAGTCGGTTATGTCGGCGGGTACACGCCGAACCCCACCTACGAAGAGGTCTGCAGCGGGCGGACAGGGCACACCGAAGCGGTGCTCGTCGCGTTCGACCCCGCCGTGATCGGCTACGCGGGCATCCTCAGGCACTTCTGGGAGAACCACGATCCCACCCAGGGCATGCGTCAGGGCAACGATCGCGGCACCCAATACCGTTCTGCCGTCTTCACCTTCGGCGCCGAGCAGGCCGATCTGGTCCGGTCTACGGCCGAGGCATACGGCAAGCGCCTGGCCGCGGCGGGATACGGGCAGATCACCACAGAGATCTCGCCGCTGCCCGGCCTGGCGGCCTTCTACTACGCCGAGGGTTATCACCAGCAATACCTGGCGAAGAACCCCGGCGGATACTGCCCGGTGCACGCCACCGGAGTGAGCTGCCCGGTAGGCACGGGCGCCTGAGTACGGGTAACCGCGCGTCCGGGCAGCGGATGCGCGGTTCGCTCGGGCAGATCGCGGGCGCGCCGCTCACAGCGGGGGAGCGATACCGGGACGTGTCGCCCGGGGATCACCCGCGTCATGCGCCTGCCACCACCGCGCGCCGCCCGCGACGAATTCCGCCAAGGGGATCTCGTTGCCGCGCGCGTCGTGCACGACGATGTCGTCGAACCACACCCGGATATCGAGCTCGCGCGGATCGATGCCCTCCTCCTGGGAGAACTCCAGGACGTGCGTGGACTCCTGATCGCGGATCCGGGTGTCGAAGCTGAGCAGTTCGCGCCACAGCGCCCAACTGCTGTCGTCGAGGTCGATGAACTCCCAGCCGTGCAGCCGCCCGCCGCCGAAACTGCGGATGGCCTCGTCCAGGCCGTCCATTTGCAGCGGCAGTACCTGCGGCTCGAGGTCGTCCCAGTGTTGCGTGCGCAGTGACGCGGCGACCCGGCTCACGCCGGTGAGTGTCAGCTGCACCCGATAGTCCTCGTTCGCCGTCCCCTGCTCGGGGAGAGTCAGCACCTCGAGTTCGAGGCGCAATTCGCCCGCGGGCTCATCGACTGCGAGACCGAGGCATGTGGCCTCGGACAACGCGATGTTCAGACCTGCGATATCCATTCCGTGGCGTAGCCCCCTGCTCGCGTTCATAGCCCCAGGCTACCGAGCGCCCCGGCCGGATCGCGGTATTTCGGCGGCGTTCACCATTCGATGGAACCGATCGCGGGCCGGCCCCGTCCAAGTAGATATCGGAACCTTCTCGGCCGCAGGTTCCGACGTCGGCGACGAATGGCCGCTCCGGGATTGACAGGAGGGGAGTCCCGGATCGGCCATTCGCATCGCTGCGTTAGGGCGGTATCCCGTCATCCGGTATGCACAGCCGGTCGATTGCAGACGAGAAGTACGGAAAGTCCCCACAGGTGGTAACTGATCGGTCGCTGGGGCGTTGACGTGAGCTCGGTAAACGCTGGTCGTGAGCGACGCCTGTGGATCAGGCTGTGGATTATGTGGATAACTTCGCCCGAGTTATGCACAACCCGCATCGAGCGGGGGCGCGGTCGAGTTCCGGAGAGGAGAACATACCTGAAGTCGTCGCGCGCTGTCGAGCCCGCTCCCCGGGCATGGAACTGCGCGGCGGTCCGCCGCCCATGGCAGGATCGAATCTGTGACGAGCCCCCACGTTCCGTCGGTGACGGTGGAGGATGTGCCTGCCGAATTCGACAGCGTCCCCGCGTCGGCCGACACGCCGCGACCGATCCTGCTCGACGTCCGCGAGGACGACGAGTGGCGGCTCGGACACGCCCCGGGGGCGATCCACATCCCGATGGTCGACGTCCCCGCCCGGATCGATGAGCTGGAGTACGACGCGGCGCTCTATGTCATCTGCAGGCAGGGCGGCCGGTCCCTGCAGGTGGTCGAGTACCTCACGCACATCGGGTACGAGGCCGTTCAGGTCCACGGCGGCATGGTGGCGTGGCAGCAGGCCGGTCGTCCGCTGGTCGCGGAAGGCGACCACGAGGCGAAGATCTACTGACGAAAGAACGAGGTGCGCGGGTGAGTACGGTGGTGCAACCTTGTGCGCGCTGCGGGGCGCGCTGGGCCGTGCAAGGGGCGCCGATGCACTGGTGCCCGCGCTGCCGCGGCGTCCTCCTCTCGCCCGCGCCGATCGACGCGCCCGCCGACCGCCGCAACTACCGCTGGGTGGCGCGCAGACCGGACCAGCGCGGCCGCCGAGCGCAGCCGTCTGCCCGGCCGGCCACGCAGAGTCGCACGCCTCGGTACACGCAGATCCCGCGCTGGGGGCTGATCGACCCGCCACCGCAGGCCGGTGCCGCCGCACGGCGCCCGTTCGAAAAACTGACCGACTCGGTGACCAAGTTGCTCATCGCCACCGCGGGTGTGTTCGGGCTCGCGGCCTGCGCCGAACTGGCGCGGTACGCGGTCTTGCTGCGCAACCGGACGCGACTGATCCACCCCGCCGTCCTCTTCGCTTCCGACGCTCTGGTGATCGGCGCGGGCGTGCTCGCCATCGTGTTCGCGCTGCTGGCGGCGGCGGCCGCGGCCGGAAGACTGATCGAGGTCAGGCGGTCGGCCTACGCCGCTGCGGGCAGGCGCGACCCGCGATCGCCGCGAGCGCTCGCGTTCGGATCGCTGGTCCCGGTGGTCAACCTGCTGTGGCCCGGCGTTTTCCTGAGCGAAGTGGCCGCGCTGCGAGGTGACCCTCGGATCAGCCGGGCGGTCCGGATCTGGTGGGCCGCCTGGGTCTTCGGCGGCCTCGTCGCGGCGGCCGCGCTACTGTGGCGAGCCGCGGATTCGTTGCAGGCCCAGGCGGACGGGGTGCTGTTCACCGCGTTCGCCGACGCGGTCGGCGCGGCGGTCGCGTTGCTGACCCTCTGGCTGCTGCGCACCATCGAGGGGCGTGACCTGCTCGGGCGCCATCGGACCGCGCGCCGCTGGCTGATCGCGGTCGACCCCGCCGTACCGGTGATCGAACCGGTGCATCCCGGCGGGCGGCGGACCGCGGCCGAACCGGTGGACGCCGAGCCGGCGCACGAGGACAACGGTGCTGAGGACCGTGAGCAGGAGGAGGTTATGGCCAAGTGAGCCAGGGCAGTCGCGCGCCATTCGTCGTCGCGCATCGAGGCGCCTCGGCGGCGCGCCCCGAGCACACGCTCGCCGCCTACGAACTGGCGCTGCAGGAGGGCGCCGACGGGGTCGAATGCGATGTCCGGCTGACCAGGGACGGGCATCTGGTGTGCGTGCACGACCGCACCGTCGACCGGACCTCCTCGGGCAGCGGGCTGGTCAGCGAGATGACGCTGGAGGAGCTGCTAGCCCTGGATTTCGGCGCGGACGGCTCGCCCGCCTCGGTGCTGACCCTCAGCGAGCTGATCGGCCTCGTGCTGGACTGGCGCAGCAGGCCGACCAAGCTGTTCATCGAAACCAAGCACCCGGTTCGCTACGGCGCGCTGGTGGAGAACAAATTGCTCGCCGAACTCCAGCGCTTCGGCATCGCCACCCCGGCCTCGGCCGACCACTCCCGAGCCGTCGTGATGTCGTTCGCGGCCACCGCGGTCTGGCGCATTCGCCGCGCCGCGCCGCTGCTGCCCACCGTCCTGCTCGGCGAATCGTCGCGCTACCTGGGCGGATCCGCGGCGACGACGGTCGGCGCGACGGCCGTCGGCCCTTCGGTGAAGACGTTGCGCGAGCACCCCGATCTGGTCGACAAGGCCGCCGCCGCGGGCCGCGCCACCTACTGCTGGACCGTCGACGACCCCGGCGACGTCCAACTGTGCGCCGACCTCGGCGTCAGCTGGATCGCCACCAACCACCCCGGCCGCACCAAATCCCTGCTTCCCGTCGCCTGATCCGGGCGCGACCCGATCGTTCCCACCGGCCGCCTCGTACGCGCTGCTCGCGCGTACGACAGAAGCGAGCGCGCTCCCGGCGGTTCGTGACGGGCGCGACGCAGCCGGAGCCCGACGCACGCCGCGGGCGCTGGAAAACAACACAGACACGCCGCGCCGCGGGCGCGGCAGATCGAACACTGTGTAGGTTGACCCCTCGTGGGTAAGAGCAAGCGCAATAGTCCTAAGCCCGGCGGGAACCGGGCCCAGCGTCTCGCCGAGCGGCGGGCAGCGCAGGAGCAGGCGGCACAGACCGTCACGCGTCCGTTCGAAGGTCTGGCCGCGGAGTGCGATCTGGTCGCGCTGCGCGAATTCGTGCCGTCGGCCACCGCGGAATTGACGCTGGCGGCTTCGGTCGCGGCAGAGCGCCCGGTGGTGCTCGCCACGGTGCTGCCCGGCGCGGTGGCCGCATTGGTGCGCGCTGGTGACGAGCCGAGCGGGTATGTCGGCGCGCAGGTGCAGTTCCAGGGCGCGGACCCGGCCGCCGATCTGGCCGCGGCGATCTTGTGGACCCAGTCCGCCGAGCCCGGTGACTCGCTGACCTCTGTGGAGAGCGTCGCGGGTGGTCCGCGGCTGGCCGACGTCATCGACCCCGGCGCGAGCCTGAACCTGACCGTGCACCAGGACTTCGATTGGTGGGTGCCCGCGGGTGTCGAGCCGGATCCGCAGGTCGCCGCCACCATCGAGCAGGCCAAGCAGGCGATCATGCCTTCGGCGCGGCTCGGGCTGGACGCGGACGCGATCGGCGCGGCCTGGTGGGTGGACGCCGGCGAGAAGGCGCATATCCGCTGGGTGCGGCCGGAGGACGAGGACGCGCTGATGCTGGCGCTGGCGCGGGTGCACGCCTCCGGCGGGCTGCACCTCGGCGATGGTTCCCGGTTCGCGGGGTCGTTCCGCACCCACGGCGTGCTGGTGCCGGTGTTTGATCTGGATCGGGAGCGGCACCCCGACGAATGGGTGAAGCCGGCGGTCGAGTTCGGTGCGCGCCTTTCCGAGGCGCTGGCGGTAGACACCCCGCTGACCGCCGACGAGCGGCGCTCCCGCGACGGCTTGCGGTCGCGTCAGGTCACTTTGCGCTGACTCCCGGAATCCTTCGAGCTTCCCCGCGCCTGCCCAGCGGCGCAACAGGGGTTTCCGTTTGCCACCGATATCGCCGATGGATAGGTAAGTCTCACCGAACTTCGGTAAATGCGGGAGAACCCTTTTCCCGGAATTCCGGATATTCGACGGACAATGGCATCCCGGACAGCGGCAGGCCCGGTTCCTGGGGAACCGGGCCTGTGCACCTTTCCGGCGAGCTCCGTCAGACGGAGCCGCCGGCCACCGAAGGCGCACCGGAGGCGTCGCTCGGGCCGCTCATTTCCCGGGCGACGAATTCCTCCAAGTCGAACAGGTTCGACCCGGCGCGATCGGCGATGGTGAGCAGTGTGGTCATGTTCGCGACTTCCTCGACCTGTTCCTTCAGGAACCACTGCATGAACTGTTCGCCCAGGTAATCGCCCTCTTCACGGGCGGTGCTCGCCAGTTGGATGATCTGTTCGGTGACCGTCTTCTCCTGGGTGAGCGCGAGAGCGATCGGTTCCCTGGCATTCTCGAACCGTGATTTCGCGGCGTCGATGCCGGAGAGCTCGATGCTGATATCCCGGTCCAGGAAGTACCGCACGATCATCATCGCGTGATTGCGTTCTTCGACGGCCTGCTTGTAGAACCGCTTGGCCAGCTGCGGCAGGTCGGCATTGTCGAACCACACCGCAATCGCGATGTACTGATGCTCGGCATTGAATTCATGCCGGATCTGATCGTGCAACAGGCTGTGAAATTTGCTGCGGGGTGATTCCGGATGGCTTGACATGGCACCGACATTAGCGCCGGGGCGGTCGCGTGTCACCCAAGTACAACCTTAATGAGGCTAGTGTTGCCTAATTAATTCCGTGCCGCTCCAGCCATTTTCGGCGCCGGGATTTCGGTATGCGGCCGCGTCCGCATCTCCCGGGCGACGAACTCCTCGACATCGAACAACTGCCCGTCGGCGCGGTCGATCACGGACAGCAGTGTGGTCATCCGGGCGACGTCCTTCACCTGTTCCTCGAGGAACCACCGGACGAATTGTTCACCGAGATAGTCGCCGGCGTTACGGGCCGCGCGAGCCAGGCCGCTGATCCTGGTGCTGCGGTCCTGTTCCAGCTCCAGCAGCAAAGCGATTGCGCCGCGCGGACTTTCGAACGTCGAGGTGATCGCCCCCAGGCCGCCGATCTGCACCGGCAGATCCCGGTCCAGCAGGTACTGCACCATGCGCAGCGCATTGCCGTAGTGCTCGCGCGACCGGCCGTAGGCGTGTCCGGCCAGTCGCGGCAGTCGGCGCGCGTCGAAGTACACGGCGGCGGCGAGATACTGCTGGGCGCTGGTGAATCCCTGTCGGATCTGCGTGCGCAGCAAGTCGGGGAAGGACTCGTCGGCTTCGTCGATGTCCGGCATGGCAATGACGCTACCGCGTGAGCAAGTCCTCGGGGACAGGGCGGTCGGCGGCCAGCGCGTCGAAGAACCGTCCGGCCTTCTCCTTGTCCCAGAGCAGGACGTTGCCGCTGTCCGTGTCGTCGAATCCGCCGACCGGCACCGTCGTGGCGACGGTCTCGCCGCGCAGCGCCCAGCCCAGTCCGCCGAGGTTCCAGATGTGATCGTCGTTGTCGACCCTCAGTGACTCGGCGGTGTCGGAGGCCAGCGGCCAGAGCTTGAACGGGTTGGCCAACGTGGCGCCGCTGGTCGCCTTCTTCAGCAGGGCGGCCATGAAGATCCGCTGGTTGTTCATCCGGTCCAGGTCGGCCAGCGCGGTCGCGCGGCTGCGGACGAAGCCCAACGCCTGCGGTCCGTTCAGGCGTTGACAGCCCGCGGGCAGATCGATGCCGGCGAGCGGGTCGTCGATCGCTTCGGGGACGCACACGTCGATGCCGCCGAGCGTATCGACCACGCTCGCGAAGCCGCTGAAACCGATCTGTGCGTAGTGGTCGATGTGCAGGCCGGTGGCGATCTCGACCGTCTGCACCAGCAGCGCCGGCCCGCCGATGGCGAACGCCGCGTTCAGCTTGTCCTTGCCCTGGCCCGGGATGCTGACGTACGAGTCGCGCGGAAGGCTCACCAGGGTGGTTTTGCCCGATTTCGGCACATGCACGAGCATGATGGTGTCGGTGCGCTCAGGACCGACTTCGCCACCGGTGGCGAGTTCCTGCTCCTGCTCGCGAGTCAACCCGCCGCGGCCGTCGGAGCCGACCAGCAGCCAGTTCGTGCCAGGGGTGTCGCCGACTCGCTTGGCGTAGTTCGCCAGCGCGGGGATGCGGTTGAGAGAGTTGTCCAACTGGATGACGGCGCCGACGGCGGCCACCACCAGCACCAGCAGGATCACCAGGAACCAGCGGAACGGGTGGCGCTTGCGGCGCGGTCGCGGCGCTCGTGGTGGGCGTTGGCCGCGCGGCGGCGCCGGTGGTGGTCCTTCGCGGAACCGCCGGGGTTTCCGGGGCGGTGTGGGGGGCGGACCTTCGTGGTAGGGCACCGGGCGCTGCGTGGGCGCGTGCGTCGGCCCATCGTGATGTGGCAACGGCCGCTGTGTCGGGGCGTGTGGTGGACCTTCGTGATGTGGCACCGGGCGCTGTGGGGGGCCGTGCCTGCGGGCCGGGGGAGGCGGTGGCATTCGCCTGGGCTGTTCCGGCGGGACCTGCGAATATGCCAACGGCTGCGCGTGCGGGTCGCCCGCTCCATCGCGACGCACCACCTGGGTGGGCTCGATCGGCGGCGGCGCGCCGGGGCCAGGAGGAGGCATGCGCCGGCGCATCGGAGGTTCACCGGGTCTGCCGGGCGGCGGCATCCGGCGCGTACGCGCGTTGCGCTGGGGGTCGTCGCCGTTCATCACTGAAACTCTACTTATCGGGCGGTTGTGCGGTGCCGCATGTGGACACTGGCGCACGCGGGAGCGGCGCTGTTTGCTAATCCGCAGGCGGCATCGGGTTGTTAGCGTTCCGGATGGCACGGTTGCGTCACGGGAGCCACGAAACATGGCCGCGCAGAACGGTGTAGCCGATGTAGGCGACCGCGTCGATGGTCGCATGGGCGAGGACCAGCGGCCACAGTCGGTTCGTGCGCTGCCAATAGCGCCCGAATATGACGCCCATCACACAATTTCCGAGTCCGCCGCCCAGTCCCTGATACAAGTGATAGCTGCCACGCAGGAGGGCCGAAGTCAGCAGAGCCGAGTTCTCCGACCAGCCGAGCCTGCGCAGCCGGGTGAGCAGGAACGCCACCACGATGACCTCCTCGGCCAGGGCGTTCGCGCAGGCCGAGAGGATGAGCGCGGGCAGCCGCCACCAATAGTCGCCGAGCGAGGCGGGCACGATCGTCACGCTGAGACCCAGTGCGTGTGCCACGAGGTAGAGCCCCAAGCCGGGCAGGCCGATGATCGCGGCGAGCGTCAAGCCGGGTAGCACGTCCGCGCGCCACCGGAGCCGGTTCGCCAGCCCGATCAGTCGCGGTCCGATGCCGCCGCGCCACAGCAGATACAGGCCCAGCGCCGCCCATCCGACCAGCCGTAGCACGCTGAGCAGCTGGAACAGTAAGTCGATGGTGGATTGCGTGGACCGGGACGGGTTCAGCGCGACGGTCCGCCCACCGATCCCGCCCCGGGCGAGCGCGCTCTCCACCAGCGAGAGTGCGGCACTGAGCCCGCTGAGCCCGAACGTGACGAGCAGCACCACCGCGATCTCGAGTTTGATCGCCAGTCGCTCCCGGTCGGTCGGCTCGGTCTCGTCCCACTGGGCATCGGACTCCGCGCGCATGGGTCGAATCTATTGCGCTCGCCCTGTCCGGCGCGCGTCGCGTCGCCGTGGGCGCTTTGTGGCGGCCCGCGGCCGCCCGCTGAGGTGCGGCCCTACGCTTCGCGCCCGATCCGCTTGCCCGGGCGGTCGCCCGGTAACTGGATGCGGTCGGGACGGCACCACCCGGGAAGGTGGCAGAAGTCCGTGCGCAGGGTGGGCGAACGCGTCGTCGACCCGGTTCAGATGCGGCGCAGGCCGTTGAGGAACGGGCAGCCGGCCAGGGTGCGTACAGCACGGCTGAGTCCCTCGATGTCGTCGGCCGGGGCGTTGAACGGCAAGCGGAAGTCGTGATCGCCGTCGTGTCCTTCCACCCGCAGGGTGAGCCCGTACCGGTCGATGGCCAGCGGATGCACGTTGCCGCGCTGCAGGTGCGCAGGCAGGTGCCTGGCCAGCTGGGCGACGATATCGGCGTGGTCGGCCTGCATGTGCTGCAGCCACGCGGATTCCATCGCGCAGAACGGATCCGGTTGGGCCAGGCGCAGTTCGTCGCTGGTCACCGATTCCGCGCCGGTCGAGTCGGCCACCACCGCCGAGCTGATCACCAACCGCAGCAGCGTGGCGCCGAAGCCGACGTCGAGCAGTCCGGGATGGGGCAGCTCCTTGGCCACCTCACCGGCCAGCGCGCGCTGCGCCCGGGTCGGCACCGCGCGCACCCAGCCGCGCAGCCAGACCAGGGCGCGCACCGGCTCGCGCAGCGGCAGCGGCGCGTGGTCGGTGAGTTCCAGCACCGCGGGCGCGCCGTGCTCCCCGGAATTGCCCGCCAGGATCGCGGCGACGGAGGCTGTCGGCACGGCGATCACGGCGTCGCCGCACTGCCGTACGTGGTGCACGGGCGCGGGCGTCGGGTCGATGCCCGGCATGGCGAGCACCGCCTGCTCCGCGTGGGCGCACGCGCTGCGCACCCGCTCGGCGGTGGACGGTGCGACGGTCGGAGACGGACGCGGCATACAAACCTCCGTGGAGCAGGCGGCGCGGCAGGGGGTGGATTAGGTTACCCTAAGCTAAGTGACAAAGGCTCGGTACCGCAAGCGTTCCGATCGGACTGAGCGAAGTGTGTCGATCTCGTTCGACGCGGGTTGTTACGGTTGGGGCGTGTCGGAAGGGATGGAACCGGGAGCACCGGTGCTGGTGTCGTTGTCGGCGCCCCCGCGGCGCAGTCTCTCGGACGGGTTGGTCCGCAACATCGGTGCAAGCCCCGCCGCGCCGACGCTCGAGCTGGACGCCCCGGACGCGGAGATCGCCGCCTTCCTCGCGCACGTCGCGCACTCCGATAGCGGCTTCGTCGCGCGGACCTCTTCCGGTGACCGCGCGGTGGCCGTTGTCGCCGCCACGGCCGCCGCACTGTGCGGCGAAGACATCGGCACCGCCTTGCGCAACCCCGATATCACCTTCCTGACTTCGCTGAAACCGCCCGCGATCGATGCGGTCCGGTCCGTCCTGCTCGCCATCGAAACCGCGGCGGTTGACCAGGTCAACGCCGCGTTGCGGGTGCTCGACAGAGGGTGAACGCCGCTCGGGCGGCGGTGGAACAGATGCCGCGCGGTGGCCGTGCCTCCGCGATTGGTGGGGAGCCGGGCGAACGCGCAAGTAATCTCGTAACCGTGCCGCGAATCGCGTACTTCGGGCCGTCCGGAACCTTCACCGAGATGGCCCTCGCTCAACTGGAATCATCGGGAACCTTCGACGGACCCGTCGAGCGGATAGCCGCGCCCAGCCAAGGGGCTGCGCTCGAGCTGGTCCGCTCCGGCGACGTGGAGGGCGCGGTGGTGCCGATCGAGAGCTCCGTCGAGGGGTCGATCTCGGCGACGCTCGACTCGCTGGCAATCGGTCCGCGGCTGCAGATGGTCGCCGAGACCGAACTCGAGGTGAGCTTCACGATCCTCGGCAGGCCGGGCACTGTTCTGCCCGACGTGCGGACCCTCGCCGCATACCCTGTGGCCGCCGCGCAGGTGCGGTTGTGGGTGGCGGAGCACCTGCCCCAGGCGCAGCCCTACACCTCGGCGTCCAATGCCGCGGCTGCGGAAGACGTGGTGGCGGGCCACGCGGATGCCGCCGTGTCGACCGCCCTCGCCGGCGAACGGCTGGGGTTGATGGCACTGGCCTCCGGGGTCGCGGACCACGAGCAGGCGATCACGCGGTTCGTACTGTGCACCCGGCCCACGGTGGCGCCGCCCCCTACGGGAGCCGACCGCACCTCGATCGTGCTCGAGCTGCCGAACGTACCGGGCTCGCTGATGCGCGCCTTCGCCGAATTCGCCACCCGCGGTATCGATCTGACCAGGATCGAGTCCCGGCCCACCCGAACCGGCATGGGCACCTATCGTTTCTATCTCGACTGCGTCGGGCACATCGACGACACCGCCGTGGCGGAAGCGCTCAAGGCACTGCATCGCACCGCGCGGATCCGCTTTCTCGGGTCGTGGCCTGCGACTTCCGCGACCGGCACGCCACCACCGTCGGACGAAGCCTCGGCGGAGTGGTTGATCCAGTTGAGAAAGGGGATGGCGGACCTATGACCGGGAGGTTGATCCTGGTCCGGCACGGGGAGACCGAAGGCAACGTCGCCAAGCTGCTGGACACCAGGGTCCCAGGACTGCCGCTGACCGAACGCGGTGCGGCACAAGCGAAGACGTTCGGGGAAAACCTTCTCCGACCCCCGAAGGTGTTGTTCTCCTCGGCGGCGCTGCGTGCGCGCCAGACCGCGAGCTACATCGAGGCGGCGACCGGTGTCGCCGCCATGGTGCTCGACGGACTGCACGAGGTACAGGCGGGCGACCTGGAGGGGGAACACAGCGAGGAAGCGCACCACACGTTTCAGGAGATCTACCGTGCCTGGCACGAAGGCGATCTCAGGCTGCGAGTGCCGGGCGGCGAATCCGCCCAGGACGTCCTGGATCGGTTCCTCCCCGCGATCGAGGAATTGCGGAACACGTATCTGACGTCGGATGGTGACGAGCACGGCGATGTGATGGTGGTCAGTCATGGCGCGGCCATGCGGCTCGTCGGCCGCACGCTGGCCGATGTGCGGCCGCCGTTCACCACGAACAACCACCTGGACAACACCGAGACCATCGAGCTGGTACCGATGCCGAGCGGCGGGTGGGAGTGCATCCGGTGGGGCCGGTTCACGCCGCCGTTCGGCTACGACGTCGCGCCGACCTCCGACGATCCGATGGGGTAGCGCCTGCTCAGGACAGTTTTGGGTTCCGGGGAAACTCTTCGCGCTCCGGTAGCGAATGGATCAGATCCTGCACTGCCGTGCGCAGTCGAGCGGGAGTTCCGCTGCTGAGCGACGTCCACTTCACGCCGTCGTCGGATTTGCTCGCGGTCGCGATGAATCGTCCTGCGCGCGTATTGAAGACGGCGATGTGGTTGTCGGCCATGTCTCTGGTGCCGTCGCCGTAGACCACGCCGACGATCTCGGCGAACGAGTGGATCTCGACCAACGCCGCCGCTAAGGTCTTCGCATCCTGGGCAGGGTTGCCCACCTTCGTGAGCCGCTCCGCGGTGGCCGCGGCGTCACCGGTGTCGCCGAAGATCGTGGCGAGTTCTTCGGTCGGGGCGTTCATCCCGTACAGCTCCAGCGGCTCGGCGTAACCGAGTGCCGCGAGAACCGTGCCGGGCAGATCGTTTCCCGCTTCATCGATGACGTAGGAGTCCTGCCCCCGAAGGGCGACGACCTCGAGGTCGACGCCCTTCGCCAGACAGAAGCGGCTCACCCAACCATCGACGATCAATCGCAGCGCGATGATCCAGTGTGGCCGGTTCAGCGCGCGCAGCCGATTCTCCAGGTCGCGATGCAGCACATCGTCGAAGAGGAGATCCCGCTGGGCGAGCGACTCGGCGGCCGCGTCCATCGCCGCTTTGTGATCGGTCAGGTTGTCGTAACGAGCCCGAGCGTTCAGAACGACGGGGACTTCGATCTGCAGTTTCTCTACGAGGAACTGCATCTCGTCGAGCGACAGGACGACCGCGTCGAGCGTCGACGGGTCGCGGCCCGCACCGAGTACGGTCACTTAACCGTCCCGCTGAGGTCACCGCCGATGACTCCATCGGCGGTGAAGCGGCCGTCGTTGAAGTGCTCGGTCGACCGCAGGTAGTCCCGGCCGTTGTACTCGGCTTCGTCGTCCTCGTCGCTGCGCGCCTGGTTGCCGAGCAGGGGGTTGCCGTTGCCGTTGTTCGCCGATCGGACCGGCGCCGCTTCGACGGGCTTGACCGCGACCGTCTCCTGCACCGGGGCGGAGCCACCGATCGTGCCGCTGGAGCCCCAGCCTTCCGGGAGCTTGAGCGACCCATTGCTGATGCCGGCCGCCGACCCGAGGCCGGAGAACGACACCGCGCGAGTCGCGGCGCCGGTGGCGGTGGCCGCACCAGCTCCCATGACCATCGGCGCCATGCCGGAGAAGGTCGGCGCGGAGGTGGTGGTCGCCGCTGCGATCGCGCTGCCCGCCACGTTTCCGACGGTGGAGACACCGGTGGTGGCGATCGAGCCGACGGCCTGCGCGGCCTGAGTGGCCGCGCTCGCCACGCCGGGGTTGCTCAAGAACGCCTGGGTGGCGGCTACGGCGGCCTGGATCGGATCCGCCGGAACCTCGGTGGTCGTATCCGCCGCCTGCTCGGGGCTGGCCGTTCCGGCGCCCTTGGCGATCGGCGGCGGCAGCAGGAACTCGGCGGGTGTGGCGACCATGGCGCTGGTGGCGGCCTCGTAGGTCTCCATGACCAGAGCGGCACGGATGTCCATGGCGTGCCTGGCGACTTCCGCGACCTCGAACGCGCCGCTGAGCACGCCGGGCGGGTTCGCCGACGCGGCCAAGGCGGCGTTGACGGCGGCGATCTCCGGCGGGCTCGGCATCGCCAAGGACGCGACGGTGTAGGCGGTGGCGTTCGCCGCGGCCTTCGCACCCATCGCGGCCGCTTGCACGCCCTGCTGCTCGGACCAACCGAGGAAACCGGTGAGCTTGCTCAGCGCGGCGATACCGTTGATGCCCTGCATCCCGACGCCGAGCTCGGCCATCACCCTGGCGACTGTGGTCGTCGCGTCGATCCAGGCGGCGGTGAGCCCGCCCCAGGCGGTGGCGGCGGCCGAGATCGGAATCGCGTGCGCGCCCGCGTGAAGGGTGGCCGAATTGATCTCCGACGGGCGCGCCGCCCAGATCACCCCGGTGACTCCTGCAACCATGTTTGACTTCTCCCCTGCTTGGTGTTGCTGATGGATCCGGTTCCGGAACTACACCTGAATGGCGCTGATGCCCGCGGCGCGCACCACGTCACCGGCGACGTGCTGCGCCAGCTGCATACGCAAGGTCGCCGCGGCGTGGTGGCATTCCAGAATCGCCTGCGCGATCGCGCGGTCGTGCGACATGGCCCCCTGGTTGAAGTGGCTCGCGCCGAGGAAGGAGACCTCCTCGGCGCCGGAGGGCAGCACGTGCGTCGCGGGTGCGGTGATCGCCGCGGCGGCGGCCAGACGTTCGGCGACGAGGTCGAGTTCGGCCGCGGCGGCGAGAATGGCTTCGGGTGCGATCAGTACATGTCCAACCATGACTCGACTCCTTCTAGTGGCTGTGGGGCGGAACCACGAGAATTCCCCCTTCGAGTGATAGGACGCGACAGCAACGCGATCGGTTCCATCGAATCCCCAACTTTTCGATCTCCGTGCCGATTACACACCCACCGCTCGGGGCGCGCAATACAGCTCGGTTCAGACTATCCCCATCCCAGCTGATGCAGGCGGTCTTCGTCAATGCCGAAATAGTGTGCGATCTCATGGATCACGGTGATGGCCACCTCTTCCACCACTTCCGACTCGTCGGCACAGTGCTCGAGAATGGCGTCCCGGTAGATGGTGACGGTGTCGGGAAGCGCTCCGCCGTAATGACTGTCGCGTTCGGTGAGTGCGATGCCGTGATACAGGCCGAGCAGATGCGGATCCTCCGGATTGCGCGGCTCGATCAGCACGACCACATTGTCGATCGCGCGAGCGAGCTCGGGCGGAATGAGATCCAATGCGTCGCCGACCAATTCCTCGAAGCGGTCGGCGGACATCGACACGGGCATCGGCGTGCGGCTACCTCGGCTGCGGCTGCGGCGGCAGCGGCGCGGCGCCGGGCAGCGGTGCGGGCGTGGAACGTCCGCTGTTGGGCGGCGGCACCGGAGCCTGGCCGTTGATCAGGATGTCGCCCCTGGCCGAGCCGGTGATCGGCGCGAAACCCTCCCGGTCGGCCCCCTTGCCGATCATGCAGTCCAGCTTGCGGCTGCCCGCCATCCAGCTGCGGGCATCGATGTAGTCGAAGAACAGCGTGAGCGTCTTGTTGCGGATGACATCCGGCGCGCCCAGGTATTCGGTCGAGGTGCGGGTGCACTCCTCCTCGACGAATTTGTCCTGCTCTTCCTTCGCGGGCGGACCGCCGGTGAAGTGGGCGGACAGGTCGACGGTGGAGACGATCTCCACGGCGTGCGGCTGGGCGCAGTCCACCGGATCGGTGGGCAGATTCTGGTTGATGCCGAGGCAGACGCCCGGCTCGTACACCCTGGACTGGTCGTGCTCGGTGGCGCTGCCGACCGACGGCGGTGTGCCCACGCTGGACGCGACCTGCAGGCCGCAGCGCAGGGTGCGGTCACCGTGCTGCCAGCCGTCCGGACTCGGGTACATCAGGCCGACGATGTACTTGCCGCGCGGGTCGAAGCGTCCGCCCATGTACTTCTGCACCGCGGGCACGCAGTGCTCTTCCTTCAGTTCGGTCAGCCGCAGCGAGTCGGGGAACCGCGAGCCGGGGCCGAATTCCTTGCCCGGATACCTGCTCATGTCGATGTCGGCCGCGACCTCGAACATGTGCTTGCTCGAGCAGTTCACCTTGACCAGATCGGCCCGGTCGGGCTTGGTCCAGCTCAGGCAGTCGCCCTTGGCGGCGGTGCCGAACTCCTTGTCCAGCACGGGCTGCGCCGGGGCGGCGGGATTGTGCGCCTCCAGGCCCTTCTCGTTGTCGAACCCGGTGATGAACAGCGTCACCAAGGCCGCGACCACGGCGCCGGCGGCGACGGCGAGCAGGCCTCTGCGCAACGTGGGCGCCGACAGGTGGACATCGCGCAGATCGCGGTCGGCGAGGGCGGCCTTGGCCGAGTCGAACGAGCGGCGTACCGAGTCGGCACGCGACGACGCGCCGCGCTTGGGCGTCTGCGGGGACCGGGACCTGGGTTCGGAGGACATCGCGGTCCATCATGGCAGCGTCCGTGCCGTGGTGCCACGACCTGCCCCGATCGGCGCGGCACGGGACGGTTCAGCCGCGCAGGGCCGACAGGAAGACGCCCGGCAGCCGGGCGGGGTTGGTGTCGGCGTAGAACTCGGTGAGTTTGCGGCCGGTGGTCGCGGCGGTGGCGTTGCCGACGAACCACGGCGGTTTCGGGGAAAGCGCGAGTTCGCCGCCCAGCAGCGAGCGCGGCGCGGGCCGGAAGGGGCCGCGCACCACCGTGCGCTCCACGTCGTCGAGCAGCAGGGCGTTGTGCACTACGCCGATTCCGCTCTGCACGTCGTCGAGGGTATGCCCGGGGAAGGCTCCCCAGGCCGCGCGCGGCGCGAGGAAGGCCAGCCCGGTCCAGGTGTTCACCGCGATCGCGCCGTAGCGCAGCCGCTCGATCGCGCGGTCGAAGGCGACACCGAGTCTGCGGATGGTCGTGGGATGGGCGATCACGTTCGCGCCGAGCGTCCCGGTGAGCTCGGCATTCGCGAAGTCCACCGCGCGCTGGAGGAAATCGCCGCCCGCGTAGGGCAGCTCCACCACGCCGAGCACGGGGGAGAAGTACTCCGTGCGCAGCAGGGGCGTGCCGGTCCGCGGCAATCCGTCGACCAGCAGCCGTCCCGCGCCGAGTCGCTCGGCCTCCGGATACGAGGCCAGCGCGTCGGCGATACGGGCGTCGCTGCCCGGGTAGTACGCCGTGCGCTGCGGCGCTCGCTCCATGGCGAGGCGCAGTTCGGCGAGGAACTGGTCCTTGCGGTCCCACTCGGAGGCGACCACCACCGTCTGCGCGGCCACGCAGTTGTAGCCGCCGTTGTGCAGCCGCTGGGTGGCCACGTGCTCGGCCTGGTAGCGCAGATCGGCGTCGGACCAGTCGCCGGGCACCACGATGGTCGGCGAGACGCCGCCCAGCTCGCTGGTGATCGGCTTGTCCAGCAGGGGACGGCTGTCCTGCTTGCGCTGCGAGCCCTCCGCCCCTGGGCCCCACACGATGGCGTCGTGGGTGTTGGCGCTGCCGGTCATGTGCACATGCGCGACGTCGGGATGACGCACCAGATAGCCGCCCTGCTCCGCGCCGCCGGTGAGGATCCGCAGCACGCCGAGTTCCAGCAGCGGTTCGAACACCATCTCGAACACGGTGAACAGTGGGTCGGTGATGGGATTGAGCTTCAGCGCCACTACCCGGTTGTGCGCGTACAGCTCGTACAGCGCGTCCAACGGGGGAATGGAGGTGATGTTGCCCGCGCCGAGCACGGCGCCGATTCCCCCGGTCGCGGTGGGATCCAGCTGCGCCAGTCCGGCTCGCCTGCGTGCGGTGTCGGCGTCTACGCCGGGCCGCAGCCATACCTCCCCGCGGAAGCCGTTGAGCAGCAGCCGGTCGTAGACGCCGAACGGAAAGATCGGCACGGCGACCCGCCCGCCCGGCGCCTCCCGCAGCGTGACGCCGGTGAGCGGGCTGCGCCCGGACTCCAGCGCGTCGAGGGTGACCGACAGCGCGTCCGTGGCTTGCAGCAGGGCGAGCGGTCCCGACATCCATTCCTCGCCGACCAGCGGGGAGTGCGCGTCGAGGTCCTTGACGACGCACGCGGCCCGAACCCAGTCCTCGGCGAAGCGGCCGGTCCGGGCGTGGATCTCGTCGAGCAGCTCACGGCGTCGGCGCAGCGATGTCGCGGCCCACGTTTTCTCGCCGGCGGTGAGGTCGGCCAGCGCGTTGTCGATGGCTGTCTCGTCGAAAGGCGTGCCCACAAGCCCACTATGCGCGCGATCCGGCGGGTATGGACCGCATCCTGGGATATCGGCGTGAAACGGCAACACATCGACTACTAGGCTGATGGCCCATGATCGACCTCCGATTCCTGCGGGACGACCCGGACGCGGTCCGCGCCTCGCAGCGCGCCCGCGGCGAAGACCCCGCCCTCGTCGACGCGCTGCTCGAGGCGGACGCGGCGCGGCGTGCCGCGGTGGCCACCGCGGACAACCTGCGCGCCGAGCACAAGGCGATGGGCAAGCTGATCGGCAAGGCGAGCAAGGAGGAGCGGTCCGCGCTGCTGGCGCAGGCGTCGGAGATGTCGGTCAAGGTCAAAGAGGCCGAGGCCGCGCAGCACGCCGCGGACTCGGATCTGGACGCCGCGCATCGCGCCATCTCGAACGTGGTGCAAGAGGGCGCGCCCGCGGGCGGCGAGGACGATTACGTCGTGCTGCAGACCATCGGCACGCCGACCGAGTTCGACTTCGAGCCGAAGGACCACCTGGAACTCGGCGAGTCGCTCGGCCTGATCGACATGGAGCGCGGCGCGAAGGTCTCCGGCGCCCGGTTCTACTTCCTGACCGGCTACGGCGCGCTGCTGCAGCTGGGGTTGCTGCAGTTGGCCGCGCAGAAGGCCGTGGCCAACGGATTCACCATGATGATCCCGCCGGTGCTGGTGCGCCCCGAGGTCATGGCGGGCACGGGGTTCCTCGGCCAGCACTCGGCCGAGGTCTACCATCTCGCCGACGACGACCTCTACCTGGTCGGCACCTCGGAGGTGCCGCTGGCGGGTTACCACTCGGACGAGATCCTGGACCTGAGCGGCGGCCCCAAGCGGTATGCGGGCTGGTCGTCGTGTTTCCGCCGGGAGGCGGGCAGCTACGGCAAGGACACCCGCGGCATCATCCGGGTGCATCAGTTCGACAAGGTGGAGATGTTCGTCTTCACCACGCCCGACCAGGCCGACGCCGAACACCAGCGCCTGCTCGCGTGGGAACAGGAGATGCTCGCGGCGATCGAGGTGCCCTACCGGGTGATCGATGTCGCGGCCGGTGATCTCGGCAGCTCCGCCGCGCGCAAGTTCGACTGCGAGGCGTGGGTGCCAACGCAGCAGACGTACCGGGAGCTCACCTCGACGTCCAACTGCACCACCTACCAGGCGCGCCGGCTGGCCGTCCGCTATCGGGACGAGAACGGAAGGCCGCAGATCGCCGCCACATTGAACGGCACGCTCGCGACCACCCGCTGGATCGTGGCCATCTTGGAGAACCATCAGCAAGCCGACGGGTCGGTCCGGGTTCCGCCCGCCCTGGTGCCCTTCGTCGGCACGGACGTGCTTCGCCCGGCCGACTGACAACGCGCGAATGACATTCGGATGAATAGCTACTGGTTCGCCATGCCGGATTCCCGGGATGTGGCAACCGGCGGGATTCCTTGTGTCTAGGCTATTCGTCGTGCGAGGAATCGGGTCTCGCGGCGATACCCGAACCCGGGTGCGGGCCGCGTCTGCGCTGGCGACGGCTATGGTCATGGCTCGGACCACCGGGGCGTTCTACGTCATGGGCGGGGTGCTCGGTCTACTGATCACCGCCATCGCCCCTGGTGAGGAGGGTAATCGCCCGCTGGTAGGCGGGGCGGCAGCGGTAGCGCTGGTGCTCGGCCTGACGCTGCTCGCCTGGGGGCCGCGACTGCCGCATTCGATCCACCATGTCTACGTCGCGATCGCGACGGTGCTGGTGACGATCGCGGTGCATTCGTTCCCCAACACCGTGGGCGCGATCAGTCTCGCGGCGTTCTACGTGTTCATCGCCTGCGATGCGGCGCTGTTCTTCGCTTGGTCGCAGGCCGCCGCCCATATCGCCTTCGCCTTGGCGCTGTGCCTATGGGTGCTGCCCGCGCGGCCGGTGAGTCCCGGGCTGCCGTGGTGGTCCGGCCTGATCCCGGCCGGGGTGACCTTCGGCGTCGGCGTGGTCGTCGGGATCCTGACCAGAATGGCGTCCGAAGCCGACATCGACGTGCTCACCGGTCTGCTCAATCGGCGCGGTTTCGACCGGGCGTTGAACACCGCGATCCAGCAGGCCACCAGGTCCGGGCAGGGGCTCGCGCTGGTGCTCGTCGACCTCGACCGCTTCCAGAAGATCAACGACCATCTCGGGCACCGCGCCGGGGACGCAGTCTTGCAGCGGGTGGCCGACACGTGGTCGAAACTGCTGACTCCCGAGCAGCGCCTGGCCCGCTACGGCGGCGACGCGTTCGCCTTGCTGCTGCCGAACACCACCGAACAGGCCGCGATCCTGCTCACCGAACAGCTGCGCGCGGCGGTGACCACCGGCTGTTCGGCCGGGGTGACCTCCTGGCAGCCGGGCGAATCCGGGTCGCTGCTGGTCAGCCGCGCCGACGTCGGCCTGTACCGGGCCAAGCAGGCCGGGCGCAACCGGACGGTGCTGGAGTCGTCCCGGCAGCTGCCGCTGGCGGTGGAGCTGCGCGAGGCGATCGACCGCGGCGCCCTGGACGTGCACTACCAGCCGATCGTCAGCCTGACCGAAGGCGGGGGCAAGGCGGTCGGCGTGGAGGCGCTGCTGCGCTGGTCGTCCAGCGCGCAGCCGGACGTCACCACCGAGGGCTTGATCCGCGTCGCCGAGGAGTACGACCTCATCGCCGATCTGGACGAGCTGGTGCTGCGCCGGGCCTGCGCCGACGCCGCGCGCTTGCAGGAAACCTTCGCGCAGCTGGATCTGACGCTGAACGTGAACGTCAGCGGGCTGGAACTGGCCGAGACCGGCTACGCCGACCGGGTGGCGGGGATCCTGGCCTCTACCGGATGGCCCGCCGATCAGCTGGTGCTCGAGGTGACCGAGAGCGAGCTGGCCGCCGAATCGCAGACCGCGATCGAGAATCTACATCTTCTGCGCGACCGGGGCGTGCGCATCGCCATCGACGACTTCGGCACCGGTTACTCCTCGCTGAGCCGACTCGCCACCCTGCCCAGCGACATCCTCAAGGTCGATCAGTCCTTCGTCGCCGCGATCCGCTCCGACTCTCCTGCGCCGCCCTTGCTCGGCGTGATCGCCGCCTTGTCCAACGCGCTGGACCTGCAGGTCATCGCGGAGGGCGTGGAGACCGAGTACCAAGCCGCCGTGCTCACCGAACTCGGCTTCGCGCTAGCGCAGGGTTACCACTACAGCGACTCGCATCCGGTCTCGGAGCTGATCAGCGACCTCAACGAGAACAAGGGCCGGATCGGATCCGGCGTCGCCGACGGGGAACTGGGCGACGGTGACTCGGTGGCCGCCAACGGCTGGGTGCCGCTGCCGTAATTCGCTTGACCGCTCGCGCCGTCGGTGCGCATGCTGATCGACATGCGGTTGCTCCTCTACGCCTATTGATTCGCCGAATCGCTGCGCCCCATCCGGGCAGGTGGCACACGTACCATCGGCCTGCGCTCGCTGACGGTTCGGGCGGTGCTGTTCAAGAGCATCGGTGAACTGATTCCGCTGTACGCGCTCTACGCCCTGCTGTTCGCCGACCACGGCATGAGCACCGGGCAGATCTCTCTGCTGTTCGCGGTCTGGTCGGTGACGTCGTTCCTGCTCGAGGTGCCCTCCGGTGCTTGGGCCGACACGGTCTCGCGGCGCGGGCTGCTTCTCCTCAGCGGTGCGTTGCTGACAGCAGGCTTCGCGCTGTGGACGGCCGCGCCCTCGTTCGCGGGTTTCGCCGCCGGATTCGTGCTTTGGGGCACCTCGGGGGCACTGGCCTCCGGCACCTTCGAGGCGCTGTTGTACGACGACCTCGCCGCCCGGGGTGAATCGTCGGCCTATCCGCGCATCCTCGGTCACACCCGTGCCGGTGCGGAAGTCGCCGTCGTCATCGCGATCGTCGCCGCGACACCCCTGTATCTCTACGGCGGCTACGCCCTGGTCGGCTGGGTCAGCGTCGCGGTCGCGGCCGTGCATACGCTGATCGCGCTGTCGCTGCCCACCGCGCCTAAGGCGGTGTCCGCGGTGCATGTGGACGACCTGGAAGAGGAAGAGGCGGTCGTTCCCGCGCGAGTTTCGATGTCGGCCGACTCCGGCGCGGTCGGAGCGTGGGCATCCGGTGCGGATGTGGGCGGAAGCGGTTCCGCGCCCGAGCGTCCGTTCGCGCGCTACCTCGCCATGTTGAAGGCCGGTGTGAGCGAAGCAGTCCGCGTCCCGGTCGTGCGCTGCGGCGTACTGCTGGAGGCTCTGCTGTTCGGGATAACGGCGTTCGACGAGTATTTCGCCCTGCTCGCGGAGGAATCGGGTGTCTCGACAGCCGTGGTGCCGCTGCTGGTGGGTCTCACCGTGCTCGGTTCGCTCACCGGTTCGGTACTGGCGGGACGCACCGAGCGGATGTCGGGCCGGACGATGTCGATCGCGGTGGGCGCCGCCGGCGTGCTGTTTCTCGGCGGCGCTTTGATCGCTGGTCTCGCGACCGGACGGCCGGACGCGGTCTACCTGCTCACCGGCCTCGGTTTCGGTTCGATCGGCGTGTCCTACGGCATCGTCTACAACGCGGGAATCGTCGCGGCCGCCCGCCTCCAGGACGCCATCGAAGGCCCCGCCCGGGCCACCGTGACCTCGGTCTCCGGACTTCTCGGCGAGGTGATCGCCCTGGCGGTCTTCGGCTTCGCCGCACTGGTCGCCCTCCACGCCTCCATCTCCACCCTCCTGGCCTTCCTGGGCGCGTCCCTCCTGGCCATCGCCACCCTCACCCCCCGCTGGCTCCCATCCCGCGCAGACTGATCGCGAGTGGCACAACGGAGAGCCCTTTTCGGGAAATGCCGCAACCATGTGCCGCTCGCGACGGTTGGGTAGCGTGCGGGAGTGCGGTTGGGGCTGGTTTTCGGGTTCGGGATCGGTGCCGGCGTGGCGGTGCAGGGGCGGATCAACGGTGCGCTGGGGGCGCGGCTGGCGGATGGGGTCGCCGCGGCGACGATCAGTTTCGGGGTGGGGCTGGTTGTGCTCGCGGTGGCGTTCGCGGTCAGTGGGCGGTTGCGGGAGGGCGGGCGGCGAGTGCGGCAGGCGTTGCCGGAAGGCGTGCTCCGGCCCTGGCAGTTGCTCGGCGGTCTGTGCGGGGCGTTCTTCGTCGCGTGCCAGGGGCTTACCGTCGCCGCCATCGGCGTCACCGCGTTCACCGTTGCGACCGTCGCCGGGCAGTTGCTCAGCAGCCTGGCGGTCGACCGGCTCGGCCTCGGCCCGAGCGGACGCACACCGGTCACCGCGGTGCGCCTGGCCGGGGCGGCGCTCGGCGTGGTCGCCGTGCTGATCGCCGGAGTCGGGCACACCCACGCCGCCGGTGGTCTCTCCGTGCCCGACGCGCTGCGCGGCACGCCGACCGTGCTGCTGATCGCGCTCCCCGCACTGGCAGGCATCGGCCTTGCCTGGCAGCAGGCGGTGAACGGCAAGGTGGCCGCCGTCGGCGGAGCGCTGACGGCGGCCCTGGTGAATTTCGGCGTCGGCCTGGCCGCCCTGCTTGTCATCGAGGCACTGGTCATCGTGTCTTCCGGCGGCCCCGCCGACTTTCCGGCCGAGCCGTGGCTGTATCTCGGCGGATTCATCGGCGTCGCCTTCATCGCCCTCGCCGCGCTCACGGTCCGCTGGATCGGCGTCCTGCTGCTCGGTCTCACCTCGGTGGCCGGGCAGTTGCTGGCCTCGCTGATCCTGGACGTGCTAGCCCCGACCAGCGCGGGACTGTCGATCAGCGCGGTCGTCGGCTGTGCGTTGACGCTGGTCGCGGTCGCCATCG
Source organism: Nocardia sp. NPDC004573 (assembly GCF_053602135.1). Taxonomy (NCBI): domain Bacteria; kingdom Bacillati; phylum Actinomycetota; class Actinomycetes; order Mycobacteriales; family Nocardiaceae; genus Nocardia; species Nocardia sp. NPDC004573. The sequence continues at coordinate 164,742 of NZ_JBSGDA010000013.1, read as the reverse complement.
CCGCTCGGTCGCAGTCCTGAGGACACTCGCCGCGCATTCATACGTAATCCGCATAAGTGTGGAATGGTGCGCTCATGCTGATCGAATACGGGGTGTGGGTTTCGCGGCTGGGTCTGGCTGTCGTGTTCGGGTTGTCGGCGTGGGGCAAGTTGGCGGATCGAAGCGCGACGCGGCAGGCGGTGGGGGATTTCGGGGTGCCGCTGCGCTGGGTGCCCGCGGTGGCCTGGGTGTTGTCCATCGCGGAGGCGATCATCGCGGTGGGGGTGCTGATTCCCTGGCTTTCCGGCATGGCCGCGGCGGCGGTGCTGGTGCTGCTCGCCGTGTTCACGGCGGTGATCGCGCGCTTGCTGCGGCGGGGCGAGCACCCTTCCTGTTCCTGCTTCGGCGCCGCGAGCGCCACGCCGATCGGGCCGAAGATCGTCGTGCGCAACGGTCTTTTCGCAGTACTCGCCGCGCTGGTCGGCATCGGCGCGCAGACCCATCCGCGGGTGCCGATGGACCTGCCCGCCGATGGCGCGATCGGCTGTGCCGTGGTCGCGGTGCTTGCCGCGGTTTTGATCAGGCTCGCGGGACAGCTTCGGGTCCTGCGTCGCCGGGTGGACGAACAGGCGCTGTCCACGTTGGGCGCGGAGGGCCTGCCGGTCGGCGCGGTAGCGCCGGAGTTCGAACTGCTCGGCCCGGACGGAGCGAAGACCACGCTCGAGGATCTGCTGGGCGAGGCGAAATCGGTGTTGCTGGTCTTCGTGCACCCGGGGTGCGAACTGTGCGCGGCGCTGGCCCGTGAATTGCCCCGCTGGCGCGCGCGGACCGGTCATGCCCTGGCGATCGTGGCGGTCGGCAACGGCGATGCCGCCGAGCAGGCCGCATGGGGGATCGAGAACGGGTTGGGCGACATTCCCTCGCTCGTGCAGCAGGGGAACGAGGCCGCCTTGCGGTATCGGGTGCGCGGTACGCCTTCCGCCGTGCTGATCGATCCCGGCGGGCGCGTCGCGGCGCCGGTGGCCAGGGGCGCAATCGCGATCCGCGAGTTGATCAGCGCGGTGCGCCCGGCGTCGCGCGAGCCCGCGCGCGACAGGATCCCGGCCGGCGCGGCACGTTAGTTTCGGGGCGTACCTCTTTTCCTGGGGTCGATACCGACTGTGGTTCGGTTATCCACCGGTTGGCTAATTTCTAGCTAATTTCTGGCGGTGCGCCGATAGGATCGAGTCGCACCGGTGCGGAATTCGCCATCCATCGACCAGACCCATCGACAGAGGGGAAAGACATGGCGCTCTTCGCATTCACCGACTACTCCGGCAAAGAATTCATCATCCAGCTGACCAACGAACAGCGGATCGCCGAAGCCCGCCGCATCCTGTCGGGTGACGAGCAGATGTCGGTACACGTCATGGGGCGGATCAGGAAGGTTCCGGCTCCCTACAACCCCGGCTGGAGCTTCCATCTGGACCCGGACACCATCAGCTTCTTCACCATGGCGATCGAGGTCTGTGACGCCAGCATCATGTACGTCGAGGACCACTTGGACGAAGCGTGCGGCGCGTTCTTGCCGGGCTGCTTCTGGTGTCCGTGGTCGTCGAAGATGACCCGCGAGGTTGCGGACAGGTAATCTCCTGGCAAATGCTTCCGGCCGGCGGAGTCGCCGGCCGGAAGTCTCGGGTCAGTCCAGCTTGCGCGAGCGCAGTTCGTGCCCCTTGGACGTCTTGCACCGCCCCGAGTCCAGGTCCCACTGCCAGCCGTGCAGGTTGCAGGTGAGCGTGTTGCCCTCCACCACACCGAACTTCGATAGGTCCGCCTTCAAGTGCGGGCAGCGGCGCTGCACCTCCCAGCCGCTGAGCTCGGTGGAGGCGGAATCGTCGTGCGCCTCGGCGAACCAGCCGTCGGCGTAGGCGATCCGCTCGTCGGTGAGGCACTTGAAGAACGTGTAGAGGAACTCGTTGTATCCGCCGATGCGCCAGGCCTGGAAGCGGGTGGACAGGAAGATGGTGTTCACCCAGTCCGGTTCCCGGTCGCGCAGCACCGTGCGCACCAGCTCCGGCGCGATGCGGAAGCCGTAGCGGTAGCGGCCCTCGCCCTCGATCGGCTCGCGCACCGTGCGCTTGGGGAAGTCCAGCACGATGGTTTCCTCCCCGATCACCAAACCGACCGGGTAGCCGATGCCGTCGCAGATCACATCGCTCTGCGCCATGATCGGCTCGAACAGCTTCTGCAGCGGTTCCAGCAGGGAGCCGTCGCCGCGCTCCCAGGTCGCCTTCTCGGCTTCCAGCACCGGCGCGAGGCGCTGGGCCATCCGCTCGATGTACTCGGCCTTGTTGTCGTAGATCTCCGCCGGGTCGCTGGGATGGGTCAGCGTCAGCTCGGCGCCGCGCACGTCGGCAACCGAGCCGGGGATCATCAGGATGCCGCCGGTGTTGCCGTGGATCTCCATCTGCTCCAGGAACACCTTCTGGTCCGGGAAGATGTTGCCCTCGTCGCCGCGGTCGTCGTTGAGGTAGCGCAGTTCGTCGTCCAGGAACACCGGCGGGCCCGCCGACGGCACCACCCACGTCGCGCCGACCTGCTCGATGTAACTGCGCGCGCGGTCCATGCCGCGCTGACGCTTCTGCTTGCCGAAATTCGACTTGGTGCGCGCCGGGATGTCGTAGACCATCGGGTACCAGATCGCGCCCGAGTACTGCAGCAGGTGGATGTCGACGTGGCCGAACGCGTCGTGCAGCACATCCATGTCGACCGGCCGGGCGTCGTTCATGTTGAAGCAGGTGGTCTCGCCGTCGGAGACGACCAGCCCGGAGTCGCCGATCGGGCCGTCGGCCGGGGCGCGCAGCGCGATGATCATGACGTCCAGGTCCCCGCCGGGGCCGGTCACCGTGTGCTTGACCGAGTCCTCGGTCTCGAAGAACTTGTGGAAGCCCAGCTGCTCGAGCTCGCGGCGCAGGTCCGGCACGGGATAGTCGGGCAGCAGGACGGTGGCGTCCTTGTTCACGTGCTCGGTCAGCGTCTTCGCGTCGAAGTGATCGCGGTGCAGATGCGAGACGTACAGGAAGTCGCACGCGCCCAGCTCGTCCCAGTCCAGCTGGGTGTTGTCGGGGAACGGGAACCACGAACCGAAATACGCGGGGTTCACCCAGGGATCGCAAAGGATCGACCCGGCCGCGGTGCGGATGTGGAATCCGGCGTGTCCGACGCTGGTGATCTGCACTAGCTGCTCCTCCTGCTGTTTACCAGCCAACCAGGGTAGTAGTTACGGCGAGATGTCGCCGATGCAGTAGCCGTCCGGCCCGGAGCGCAAGGTGAAGGTGCGGGTCTGCGTCACACCGGAGGAGTTGGTCACCGGCACGAGCACCGCGATGTAATCGGTGTTCACCTGCTCCGACCGGATCTGCTGGTCGGCGAACTCGGTGGCCCCGGTGAGCACGCCCTGGTTGGTCGCCAGCGGCGCGGAACTCGGACGCCCGGTGCCCTTCGGGTCCCAGGTCGCCGGGGACGCCTTACAGATCAGAGGGTAGTCGCCTTCTTTGTCGGCGGGGTCGAGCGGAGTGCCGACGAACCGGGACAGGTACCGGCGCACGGTGTGGCGGGCGTCGGCGTCGTCGTAGGCGATCTCCGAGCCCGCCGTGGCGACGCGCGGGCAGGCGTAGCCGGTCGCGAGCTCGGCGCGCCGGACGGCGACCGTGGCGTCGGCGCCCTTCCACACCACGGCGTCCTCGGTCGCCGTGCCGGGCTGGGCCAAGGCGGCGAGGACGGCCTGCTGGTCGGCGTACATGCCGGTCACGTTCTTCGGCGCGACCGTCCAGCACTTGTCCTGCATCTCGGCGAGGGTGTGCGAGCGCAGGTCGGCGGCCCAGCGCTGCAACACGGGTGCGGCGGCGGGCAGTCCGGCGACCGCGCCGACCTGCGGCGCGTCGGCGGGGACCGGCGGCAACGCCGAGGTGCTCGGCGACGGCGCGGCGGGGATGGCGGCCGGTGGCGTCGTGCGCCCCGCCGCCTGCGGGGCGCTCTCCTCCGGGATGCCGACGACGGAGTCGCAACCGGTCATGGCGAGCGCCGCGATCAGGACTCCGCCGGTCAGCGCGGCGCGGGCCGCTCGCCCGTTCGAAGCCCGATTCCGCTCGTGTGCTGCACCGGGGTCGTACTCGCGCTTTACCCATCGGGCGCGTTCCACTTCGACGATCCTCTTCTCTCAAGGCGTGCGGTCGGGGCTGCTCGTGCGTCCTCGTCGCGTCGCGGCGCGCGGTGGCGGCGCGCTGCCGGTGGGGACGAGCAGCGACTACGCTAGCGGACTTGTGGAACCCGTCTACCGGACGATCATCGGCCTCGCCCGTACCGTCTTCTTCATCGAAGGTCTGAAGTTCACCGTCAAGGGCGATGAACACATTCCCGCCCGAGGTGGCGCCGTGCTGGCGGTGAACCACACGGGGTACATGGACTTCACCTATGCGGGCCTGCCGGTGCGCACTCCGAAGCGCTACATCCGGTTCATGGCCAAGAAGGAGGTCTTCGACGACAAGATCTCCGGCCCGATCATGCGGGCGCTCAAGCACATCCCGGTGGACCGTTCAGCCGGTGCGGACTCCTACAAAGCGGCGGTGGAGTATCTGCGGCGCGGCGAGCTGGTCGGCGTGTACCCGGAGGCGACGATCAGTCGCAGCTTCGAGATCAAGGAATTCAAGTCCGGCGCGGCGCGCATGGCCATCGAAGCGGCGGTGCCGATCATCCCGATCGTCATCTGGGGCGCGCAGCGGGTCTGGACGAAGGGCTTCCCGAAGCGGCTCGGCCGCACCAACACGCCCATCTCGATCGCGGTCGGCGAGCCGATCCAGCCGTTCGAGCCCGCCGCCGAGCTCACCGCCAAGCTGCGTTCGACCATGCAGGAAATGCTGCTGGACCTGCAGAAGGACTACGTGCACGAGCCCGGCGCGTACTGGGTTCCGGCGCGGCTGGGCGGCAGCGCTCCTACCCTGGAAGAGGCGGACGCGATGGATGCCGCCGAAGCGGAGGCCAAGGCCGCGCGGAAGAACGCGGCGGGGTAACGGGAGCTGTGATGGCGCGGGAACCGGTTTACGACATCCTCACCGGTTTGGCCCGCGCCATCTTCTTCGCGCAGGGCTTGCGCATCGATATCCGAGGGCAAGAGCATTTTCCGCGTTCCGGAGGCGCGGTGCTCGCCGTGAACCACACGGCCTACCTGGATTTCATGGAGGTCGGGTTGGTCGGGCGGAAGTCAGGGCGCAATGTCCGGTACATGATGAAGGCCGAACTCGAGCACGGCATCATCGGCTTTCTCATGAAGCATTGCAAGGCGATCGGTGTGGACCGCACGGCCGGGGCCGAGTCGTATGCCCGCGCGGTGACGGCGCTGCGCGAGGGTGAGGTGGTGGTGGTCTATCCCGAGGCGACGATCAGCCGTAGCTTCGAACTGAAGGAATTCAAGTCCGGCGCGGCGCGGATGGCGGTGGAAGCCGATGTCCCGATCGTCCCCATGATCATCTGGGGCGCGCACCGGATCTGGACCAAGGACATCCCGAAACAGCTCGGCCGCCATCGTTTTCCGATCAATATCCGCATCGGCGCGCCGATCCCACCCGACGAACCGGCCGAGAAACTCACCGCCACCCTGCGCACTCGGATGAGCGAGCTGCTGGAACGCGCGCAACGCGACTATCCGATGGTGGAAGGCGCCCGCTGGGTGCCCGCCCGGCTCGGCGGGACCGCCCCGACCCTCGCGGAGGCGGCTGTGCTGGAACGCGAGGAGATGGAGAGGCGGCGGCGCGCGAAGGCGCCGTGAACCCAGTCGAATTGCGACGCAGGGCGACGCCGCTGCACTCCTGCCGTGTCACGAGGTCCGGTGCGGACCCCGTGACAGGCTGTGGCGGTGCCGGCTGCATCCGATCAGGCGGCGTCGAGCGCCGCGGTGATCTTGCGGGTCATGTCGGCCAGGACGGGGCTGGGCGCGCCTTTGCGGCTTCCGATGGCCGCGTCGACGGCGACGAGGACGGTGTTGCGGAAGTTGTCGGCCTCGGCCGGATCCTGTTTCTGCAGCACGTTCATGGCCGCGGTGAGGGCAGGCAGCACCTGGTCGGCGAGTTCGGCGACGTTCTTGCCGTTCAGGGTGATGTCCTTGGACTTCGCGGCGAGTACGTGCCCGACCGCGCCGGTCGCCGACGACAGGGCGATGGAGCCGTGGGTGGCGGCCTTGTGCGGTGAGCCGGTCGCGTCCGCGGCGGCCAGCAGCGATACCGCGCCGTAGGCGGCGGTCCGGATGGTGGCCTTGTCCTGGTCGGTGAGGGTGATGGACATGGTGGTGTCTCCTTCGGAATGTGTTGTGTTGCAAGGGGTCGGATAGATGTGTCCCGGATTGCCGGGGGTTGGTGCCGGGAGAACGAAGTCACCCACGTTGATGGCAGGTCAGCGGCTCGGCGAACCCTGCTGATCGTGGGCCGCTGCGGTCTCGCGCACGGCCTGGGCGATGGCACGGAAATCCTTGCGCAGGAGTGCGCCGTGGTTGCTGGCGACCTTCGCGCTGATGCGGATGTTCGGGTTGCGGTCGCACACCGCGTCGAGGCCGGCCCGGATCCGTTCCTGCTCGTCACCGCGGCTTCCGAACGACGTGCCCGAAGCGACCACATACCGCAACGGCACGCTGATCTCGTCCAGCACGCGACCCAGCTCGCGTTCGCGGGAGAGCTTGCCGAGTTCGATATTGCTTTCGGCCATCTGTGCGGCGGTCATCCGCGGGGTCAGGCCGGTCGGGCGCAGCAGCGGCGTGAACCAGCCCAGCCGCTTGAACAGCTTGCGGATCCGCTGCTCCATGGCCGCGTCGAGCCAGTCGTACGGGAACGCGCCGTCGACCAGCACCGCACCCACGGCACGGTCCGGGTTCCTGGCGGCCCAGTGCGCCGCGACGACTGCCCCGTAGGACCAGCCGACCAGCAACGCCCGGTCCACGTCACGGGCGGCCAGGACGGCGTCGACGTCCCGGACCGCGGCCTCGAAGGAATAGTCCGCCGAACGCCGCGATTTGCCGCGAGCCCGCTCATCGAAGGTGATGTGCCGGAATTCGGAGCCGAGTTCGGCGATGACCCGCCGCCAGTACCCCTGAGTGGCGAACTGGCCATTGCAGTAGACCACGGGGATGCCGCGCCCGCCGGTGTCGGTGACGGCCAGGGCCGTATCGTCGACCGGCACCATACCGGTCCACTTCGAAGCGGTGGAGGAGGTGTTGTTGTTCGTCATGAGAACTACTGTCGGCGCCGGGCCTGACACCACGCTGACACTCGCCTGATACGGCCACTGACACCGTGCGTTCCCGGCACGATCGGCGCTTCGGGACCACCGCTCCGCGGCGTCAGTACGCTCCCTCGCCTCGCGCCACGACACCGACCGTGCGCGCGATCAGCCGCAGGTCCATCCGCATGGACACGTTCTCCACATAGGACAGGTCGAGTCGCACCGCGTCCTCGAGCGGAAGGTCCGACCTGCCACTGACCTGCCACAAGCCGGTCAGCCCCGGCTTCACGAGCAGGCGTCGGCGCATCATGTGGTCGTAGGTGTCGACTTCCCGCCGCACCTGCGGTCGCGGCCCGACAACGCTCATGTCGCCGCGCAGAACGTTGAGGAACTGCGGCAGTTCGTCGAGACTGTACTTGCGCAGGAACCGCCCGACCGGCGTGACCCGGGGGTCGACCTTCATCTTGAAGAAGACCGGATTTCCACCGTGCTGTGCGATCAATGCCTCGGCATACTGGTCGGCGTCGTCGTACATGCTGCGGAACTTGATCATGCGGAACGCCAGGCCGTATCGGCCGATGCGTTCCGACAGGTAGAAGACCGGGCCGCGGCTGGTGGTCTTCACCGCGATCGCGATCGCCAGGAACACCGGCAGGAGCAGCAGTACGCACACTGTCGCGAAACCGATGTCGAAGGCCGTTTTGCTGACCGACCGAGCACGCTCGTACTGCGGCTCCGCGATGTGCATCATCGGCATCCCCGCGACCTGCCGATTGGTCAGCCGGGATATGGCGATGTCGACTGCCCCTGGCGCCAGCATGAACTCGACTCCCAGCGCGTCGAGTTCCCAAGCGAGTCTGCGCAGCTCGGTCGGACCGAGATGCCGGGTGGGACCGATGGCGACAGTGTCGGCGTGGGTGTGCAGGACCGCTCGCAGCACGGCGCTGTCGTCACCGACGACCGCCACCGTACCGCCGGCGAAAGCCAGCGGCGCATCGCCTGATTGCCCACCCGGCACGCAGGCGCCGACGACGTCGTAACCTGCGCCCGGGTCTGCGGCGAACGCCGCGGTCATCGCAGCGACCGCGTCGGCTGTGCCGACCACGAGTACGGCCGACCGATGGCGTCCCCGGCGGCGTTCCCTGGCAAGCCGATGACGCCACCACAGTCGTCCACCGACCACCGCGAGGACGCCGGCCGGAAAGGCGATCGCGAGATAACCTCTGGCGAAATTGATTTCGAGTGCCAGCGACATGAGTGCCAGTACGCCGAACAAGTGCATGGTCGCCGACAACAGCCGCCGGAACTCCTCGACACCGCTGCCGACCAGTTGCGGCGCGCGGCTGCCCGCGCTGCCGAGGATCGCGAACCAGCCCAAGGCGAGCATGCCCGATACCACCGTGTAACCGACCCGGTACGGCCCCTCCCAGGCCAGCGGCGGAGCACCACCCCCGTTGAAGCGAATCAGCTGCGCACTCCCCACGGCGATGGAAACGGCGGCGAAATCGGTGATGGCGAGGCGACGTACGTACTCCGATCGCCAGGCCTTACGGGTCGAGACGGTAACCAGTGGAGCCACGAAGGATCGTGGGGATTCGGCGGTCCCATTCCATTCCGGGACAGCCTTGGATTTCATCAAGAGAACACCCCTCCTGGGGCAACGGTGGAATTGCTACCCGATCCGGAGATCGTCTTTCCCGGCAGCGTCCCGACCGCCTCTACCGAGCGCTTCATCGGCAGTTTGATCGGCAAGTGGCACAAGGTCTCTCGCCGATCAGAAGGTATGCGCGAAGCAGCGTGATCGGGATGTTAACTGAACCGGATCCGCTCGGCGACCGATCTCGATACGCATCGGGAATAACACCATGAAGGTGAATATGGAGTGTGCTGTATATCACAGTTTGTAACACTGATCTGTAATCCAGCCGATATTGCCGTCGGTACGCTGACAGTCGCGACAATGCGGCCCGTACCACGAATGACGTTCTCGTCGCGCGCATCTCGTGATACGCCGGGCAGCTCACGCTTCCGTGCGCCGCGACAGGCGTGCCGACGGGGCCGAGACGTTTCGAGCAAAGGATCGGATCTGTGCGCTGTCGACTCTGTGACTCCGGCAGGCTGTCCAGCGTTCTGGATCTCGGCGCCACGCCGCCGTGCGAATCGTTCCTCACCGCCGACCAGCTCGATCTGCCCGAGCCGACCTACCCGTTGCATTTGCGGGTCTGCGTCGACTGCCTGCTGCTGCAGATTCCGGCGCTGATCACACCGGAGGAGACCTTCACCGAATACGCCTACTTCTCCTCCTATTCCGACAGCTGGGTCCGCCACGCGGGCGAGTTCGTCGACACCGCGGCCGCCCGGCTGGGACTGGGCAGGGACTCCTTCGTGGTTGAGGTCGCCAGCAATGACGGCTACCTGCTCCGCCACGTCGTGGACCGCGAGATCCGATGCCTGGGTATCGAGCCCTCGGTCAACGTCGGGACCGTGGCTCGCGAGTCGGGCGTACCCACCGAAACCACCTTCCTCGACGAGGATTCGGCTCGCCGGATCCGTGCCGAACACGGCCCCGCGGATCTCGTGGTCGCCAACAACGTCTATGCCCATATCCCGGATCTGCGCGGATTCACCCGTGCGCTACGCATCCTGCTGGCGGACGACGGCATGCTGACCATCGAGGTGCACCATGCGCTGAACTTGGTCGGGCTCGGCCAGTTCGACACCATCTACCACGAGCATTTCCAGTACTACACCGTGCTTTCGGCGCAACGTGCGCTCGCTGTCGCGGGATTGACCGTGGTCGATGTCGATCAGCTGCCGACGCACGGCGGATCGATCCGGCTGTGGGTGCGTCCCGATGCCGCCGTGGCGGCGGTGAGCGACCGGGTGCGGGAAGTGCTCGACCTCGAGCGATCCGCGGGATTGCACTCGGCGGACGGCTACACATCGCTGCGGCGGCGTGCCGAGTCCGTGCGGCATGAGCTGCTCGCGTTCCTGCTCGACTGCCGACGCCGGGGCGAACGCGTCGTCGGATACGGTGCGCCGGGCAAGGGCAACACACTGCTCAACTATTGCGGGATCCGGCCCGACCTACTCGAGTACACCGTCGACCGCAATCCCTACAAACACGGCAGATTCACGCCGGGAACGCGAATCCCGATCCACCCGCCGGCCCGGCTCGACGCCGATCGTCCGGACGTGGTCGTGGTGTTGCCCTGGAATCTCGAGCACGAGATCACCGCACAGCTGCGGCATGTCGCCGAGTGGGGCGGTCAGCTCGCTTATCCCTTGCCCGAGCTGCACGTGGTCGACCCGGCTTGCCCGGCCCCGGCCCGGCCGGCCGGAGCCGAGTCGAAAGGAAACCGGCGCGGATGAAAGTCGTTCTGTTCTGCGGTGGCTACGGCATGCGCATGCGCGGCGGCACCGATGACATGGTGCCCAAGCCGATGCAACTCGTCGGACCCCGCCCCCTGCTCTGGCACGTGATGCGGTACTACGCGCACTACGGTCACACCGAATTCATCCTGTGCCTCGGATACGGCGCCGAGCACATCAAGAATTTCTTCCTCAGCTACCGTGAGTCGGCGTCCAACGACTTCGTGATCCGCAACGGCCGGGTCGTATTGCTCGGCAGCGATATCGACGACTGGACGATCACTTTCGTCGATACCGGCGTGGAGTCGGCCATCGGAGAGCGATTGCGCCGGGTGCGCGAGCACCTCGGCGACGACCAGTACTTCCTGGCCAACTACGCGGACGTCCTCACCGACGCTCCCCTGGACGAGATGATCAGCCAGTTCCATGCTTCGGGGGCCGCGGCATCCCTGCTGGTGGTGCCACCCCAATCGTCGTTCCACTGCGTGGACCTCAGTGCTACCGGCGAGGTCAAGGACATCGTTCCCGTGGCGCGTATGCCCCTGTGGGAGAACGGCGGTTACTTCGTGCTCGGCCGGGAGATATTCGACCTGCTGCCACCAGGTGGCGATCTGGTGGAGGACGCCTGTGGGACGCTCGCGGGCCAGGGCCGGTTGTTCGGCTATCGCCACGACGGATTCTGGAAACCGGCGGATACTTTCAAGGAGCGCGCCGAACTCGATGCGGCCTACCGCAGCGGACACCGACCGTGGATGGTGTGGGAGCAGTGATCGCTCTGCTTTCCCCGCGGCCCGCCGAGATCGCCCTGCTCGGCGCGCATTGCGATGACATCCCGATCGGCATGGGAGCCACGCTGCTGTCGCTGACCAGCGCCCATCCGGGTATGCGGGTGCGCGCGCTGGTCCTTTCCGGCGCGGGCACCGAGCGCGAGCGGGAAGAACGGGCGGCGCTCACCGCCTTCTGCTCGGGACGGACACCGGAATTGACGGTGCTCGACGTCCCGGACGGACGCGCACCGGCGCACTGGGATCGGATCAAGACGGCCGTAGCGGAGTTTCGCCGTGCGGGTGAACCGGACCTGGTGTTCGCCCCGCAACCGGGCGACGCGCACCAGGATCACCGCACGCTCGCGAAGCTGGTGCCGACCGAGTTCCGCGACCACCTGATCCTCGGCTACGAGATCCTCAAGGCGGAGGTCGACACACCGGCGCCGACCGTATTCCACCCGGTCGACGCGGAACTGATCCAGCGGAAATCGCGACTGCTGCATCGGTATTACCCATCGCAGACCGGGCGCGACTGGTTCGACGAAACCGCGTTCCTGGCCTCCGCGCGGATCCGCGGCGTGCAGTGCCGCACCGAGTACGCCGAAGCCTTCGTGGTGAACAAGGCCGTGATCTCATGGGAAAAGGAGTGACAACGATGCGAGTCCTGGTCACCGGGCATCAGGGATATCTCGGCACCGTCATGGTCCCGATACTGCAAGCCGCCGGGCACGAGGTCGTCGGGCTCGACACGGGCTGGTTCGCCGACTGCCTGCTGGGTGAGTTCGCCGGCGATCCGGAGGGCCTGCGCCTGGACCTGCGATCGGTGCAGATCGACGCCCTTCGCGGCATCGATGCGGTCGTCCATCTCGCCGCGCTGTCCAATGATCCCCTGGGCGCGCTCGCGCCGGAAGTCACCCACGAAATCAACCACCGCGCCTCGGTGCGTCTGGCTCGGCTCGCGAAAGAAGCCGGTGTGTCCCGGTTTCTGTACGCCTCCACCTGCTCGGTATACGGTGCCGCCGGAGACGAACTGGTGAACGAGTCGGCGCCGCTGCGGCCGATCACCCCCTACGCCGAGTCGAAGGTGCGCGTCGAAGACGATGTCGCGGCGCTGGCCGACGACGATTTCGTTCCCGTCTTCCTGCGCAATGCCACCGCGTTCGGATTCTCCCCTCGTCCGCGCGCTGACATCGTGCTCAACAACCTCGTCGGGCACGCCGTCCTCACCGGTGCGGTCAAGGTGCTCTCCGACGGCACGCCCTGGCGGCCGCTGGTCCACGCCCGCGACATCGCGGCGGCCTTCGAACGCTGCCTCACCGCACCGGCGTCGGCCGTCGCCGGGCGGGCGTTCAACATCGGCACGGAGCGAAACAACCTCACCGTGGCCGAGATCGCCGAGTCGGTGGTGGCCACCGTGCCGGGGTCGCGACTGCTGATCACCGGGGAGACCGGCGCCGACCCCCGCTCCTACCGGGTCGACTTCTCCGCCGCCCGCGCGGTGCTCGGTTTCGAGGCGCAGTGGTCGGTGCCGGACGGCGCCGCCGAACTCTACCGCGAGTACACCGAGCGTGGCCTCACCGAAGAGGCATTCTCCCAGCGATTCACCCGGCTCGCGTGGCTGCAGCGGCTGCGAGCGTCCGGCGCTGTGGACCCGCGACTGCGTGCGGTCACCGCGCCGGTGACAGGATAGCCCGCAGATGGCTCCATCGTCCGGCGTTCGCGTCGCGATCCGACACCGCCGTCACCGGCAGCGGCCAGGCGATCGCCAAGTCCGGATCGTCGAAGGCGACGCTGAGATCCTCGGCAGGATCGTGCGGCCGATCGATGCGATAGCACACATCGGCGGTGTCGGTGAGTGCTTGGAATCCGTGCAGAAAGCCCGGTGGCACGTACAGGTGCCGGAACTCCTCGTCGTCGAGCCGGAACGCCTGCGTCCGGCCGAACGTCGGCGACGACGGCCGGATGTCGACCAGCACGTCATGCACCGCGCCGTGTGCGCAGCGGACCAGTTTGGCCTCCCCGCGCCCGGACCGGCCGTGCATGCCGCGCACCACCCCGCGGTGCGACCGGGACTGCGAGTCCTGCACGAAACCGGCCGAGAACCCCGGCATTCCCAGATGGGCGTCGAATTCCGCGGCATCGAAGGTCCGGGTGAACAGGCCCCGGTCGTCCCGGGCGGGCGCTGGGACCAGCACCACCACGCCGACCAGGTCGGTCTGCTCGATACGCACACCGACATCGTGTCATGACCGGCCGCTGCCGCGCCTGCTCCGGCGCCGTTCTGCACACCGTCCTCGATCTCGGGACGGTGCCCGCAGCCGATGATTTCCCGCCCGCGGGACGGCCGGTGACACCGGCGGAGACCACGCACCCGCTGCGGATGGTGCGGTGCCCGCACTGCGAGCTGGCGCAGCTCGCCGAAGACGACACCGTGGCCGCCGAACCCCGTGGCGTGGAGCCGCGGGCCCTGCGCGATCAAGCGGCCGATGCGATCGCCCGGGTCGACGCGGCCGGTCTGCTGCGCGGGCGCACGGTCATCGAGTTCGGTAGTCCGCACGGTGGTTCCTGGCTGCCGTTGCTGGCCGAGCGTGGCTGCACCGAAGCCGGCGCGGCGCGGGCGGACCTGGTCGTGGACTGTTTCGGCATCATGCACGAACCCGACCAGCGGGCCGCGTTCGCCGCACGCGCCGCGGCCACCGCGCCGGGCGGGCTGCTCCTGCTGCAGTTCCATTCGCTGGCCGCCATCGTGGCACAACGGCAGTGGAACGCGTTGCGGCACGGGCATTTCGCGTACTACTCCCTGCATGCGCTGAGCCTGGCGCTCACCGCCGCGGGCATGGGCGTGACCACCGCGTGGGAGTTCGACCTGTACGGCGGGACGGTGCTGGTAGCGGCTCGGCGCGGCCCTACCGAGCCGGACCGCGCCGCGCGCGAGATCCTGGCCCGCGAACGCGAACTCCTCACCCCGGAATCGCTGCGTCGGCTCCAGCGGTTCGTGGACGACCATGTGCGCGCGCTGCGGAACTGGCTGATCGATGCGGCCGCGTCCGGACAGCGCGTCTACGCCTACGGCGCCGCGTCCCGGGCGGTTGCCCTGCTGTCGCTGGCCGGGGCACACCAAGGACTTGTCGCCGGAGTCGCCGACGCCGCACCCGCCAAACGGGGACGCCGGATGCCCGGCACCGACATCCCGATCATCAGCCCGCAGGATCTGATCGCGGCAGCACCCGACCGGGTGCTGTTGACGCTGCCCGATCTACTGGATGAAGTGTCGACCGGACTTCCAGAACTCGACGGGCGCTGGTTCGTGGACGATCCGCGCGGACCCAGAAGGGGGAGTGGATGACCGACCCCCGACCGTGTGACTCCATCCCGCCGACCACGATTCCCGGGCCGCACCCGGCCAGCAGTTCCCGAGCGAGGACAGCCGTACCGATGAACACCACCTCGAGGATGCGCCGACAGCCGCATTCACCGGCCGACGCGGTCGCACCGGCCACGGCGCCGATGGTCGTGGCCGACCGGTCCGGCGGCCTCGTGCTCGCCGACATCGAGGCGATCGGACCGGTGCGTGGGCGCCCCCGCGCCGAACCGATGTCGCCGAGCGGCGACGCCGACGGCCCGGCCTCGACGGTGTGATCGGCGGTGGCCACTACCGGACGGCAACAACCGCGGTCTTGTTCAGCGGCCGACCGCGGCCCGCGCGCGCACCCGCAGCCGCGTTCCCAAGGCCCGGACCAGGCGCAGGTCACCGGCCAGCACGTCGGCCGGACGGACGAGCTCCGGGTGATCGGCGCCCAGCCGATGATGGAATCTCAGCTGCTCGGTGAGCTTGCTGCGGGTCGATGTGCGACTGCACAGGTTGAACGAGGAGTTCCGCCAGGCGGCCACGATGTCGTCGAGCCCGAGGAAAGCGCCGCGGCTTCCGACGCGGGCGAACAGGTCCACATCCATCGGGAAGACGAGGTCGCCGCGCAGTCCGCCGACGGCGTCGTAGTCGGCACGCCGGAACATGGCGGCCGCGGTGGGGCCGAAGTCGGCCGCCCCGCGACGCACGATCACCCGGGCCAGCCGGCGACTGCCGTGCCTGCCGATCAGATCCGGCAGCCCAAGCCCGGTCTCGAGCAGGTCGCCGGACTCGTCGATCACGTCGAACCTGCCCGCGCACAACGCGATCGCGTCGTCGTCGAACACCGCCGACTGCGCGGCGAGGGTGCCGGGACGCAGCAGGTCGTCGGCACAGACCACCTTCACGAGGTCCCCGGTGGATTCCCGGATCACCCGGTCCCAATTCGCGCCGATCGGCAGTACGCGATCGTTGCGCAGGACGCGCACCCGCGGATCGTGGCGCGCCCGCGCGATCTCGCCGGTGCGGTCGGTGCTCGCGTTGTCGAGGATCACGACTTCGAAATCGAGGTCTTGGGCCAGTACCGAATCCAGGGTCGCGCAGAGCGTTCGTTCCGCGTTGTAGGCCGGCACGCACACCGACAGTTTCCGCATCGCCAGCCGCCTTTTTGTCAGAACCGCAATCGGACATTGCCTCGTAATTGCCCAAACTATGCCATATTTCGCTTGGAGCCGGCATCCGGGCTCGTAATGCCCGGTGCCGGAAATCGGATACCGCGCATCTGTGTGGGAAGGCCGGAACCGGTGGCCGGTCCTATACTTCCCGGCCGTAAACGAGTTCGGCCGACGACTCCGCGGTGCGGCATGCTGGATGAGGGGATCGGGTCATGATCAGCGCTTCCGGCGCGGTGCGGGTGCACATGACCGGATCGGAGTGGTTCGGCGCCGCGCCCGGCGGCCTGGGCCGATACTTCACGGACTTGCACGGCGCATTGCTGGACGTTCCTGGTATTTCGTTGTCCGCCGCCGCCTTCGGCCCGCCCGACCGGACGGTGGCCGGTACCCGATCCTGGGGACCGGTCGGGGGGTCGACACTGCACCGCGCCCGCACCGCGTTCCGCGCTCGCGACGCGTTGCACCCCGGCACCGTCGTGGATCGCCACTTCTGCCTCTACGGCCCGGCCGCCAGAGACCGGCGTGGTCGACGGCTACCACTGGTCGTGCATTTCCACGGTCCGTGGGCGGCGGAGAGCCGAATGCACGGACAGCATTCCGCCGCAGCTTTCGCCAAATACCTCATCGAACGTTTGCGTTACGTTTGCGCGGATCGTTTCGTCGTGCTTTCCGATCACTTCCGCACTGTGTTGTGCGACGACTACCGCATCGCGCCGGATCGCGTCGAGGTGATCGCGCCCGGAGTCGATCTCAGCCGGTTCCGAGCCGCCCCGGTCCCCGCGGCCCCGCCGGTCGTCCTGTGTGTGCGGCGGCTGGAGCGCCGGATGGGGATCGATGTGTTGCTGCGCGCGTGGCCCGGGGTACTCGCCGAGCATCCGGAGGCTCGTCTGGTCATCGTCGGAACCGGCAGCGCCGAGGCGGATCTCCGACGCGGAGCGATCGAGGGCGGGCTCGACGTCAGCGTCGAGTTCACCGGCCGGATTCCCGACCGGGAACTCGCCGCCCGCTACACCGCCGCCGCGCTGACCGTGGTGCCGACGGTGGCCCTGGAGGGATTCGGCCTGATCGCCCTCGAGTCGCTCGCCGCGGGCCGGGCGCCGGTGGTCACTCGGTGCGGCGGTTTGCCCGACGCCGTGCGGGGCCTGGATCCGTCGCTGATCGTGCCGCCCGGCGACCCCACCGCGCTCGCGGCTCGGATCAGCGCGGCGATCGCAGGCGCTCGGCCCTCACCGGCGCAATGCCGCGCCCACGCGGAGACCTTCAGCTGGCAGGTCGCCGCTCTGCGGCACGCGGCGCTGTACCGGGAACTCACATGAGTGGCCCCGCGGTTTTCCTCGGCCACACCGCCGCGCCGTCCGGAGCCGAATTGGCCACCTTGCGGCTGCTGCGCACGCTGCGGACGCAGGGCACCGAAGTGGCGCTGGTGTGCACCGACGACGGCCCGGTGCTGGCCCGCGCCCGCGACGCGGGGATCGAAACCCGTGTCGTGACAGGCCGATTCGACAGCCGGGCGATGACCACGGGATCCGGCCCGTTGCGGCTGATCACGGGGTTTCTCGCGTTGCTGCGGCTGGGCTGGACGGTCGGCGGCGCGGTCCGCGAGCTGGGCGCTCGAGTACTGGTCGCGGAGAGCAGCAAAGCGCTGGTGCTGGGGGTGGTCGCGGCCCGCCGCGCCCGGGTGCCCCTCGTCTGGCAGGTCCACGACCGAGTATCCCGGGACTACTTCGGCTTGCTCCCTGCCACCGCTATCCGGCTGCTGGCCGCTCTGTTCTGCCGGGGACTGCTCGCCAACAGTCAGGGCACCCGGGAGACATTGCCCGCGCGCATCCCGGGGGTCGTCGCTTACCCGGGCGTCGTCCTGCCCGCCACACCGCCGACTCCCCGCACCCGCGCGGCCGCCGACGCGGTCGTGGTCGTCGTGGGACGGCTGAGCCCCTGGAAAGGCCAGGACGTGTTTCTGCGTGCCCTGGCGGCGGTACCGACCCGGCCCGCGGCGGTGTACCTCGTGGGCGGGACGTTCTTCGATGAACAACCCTTCCAGCAGCACCTGGAACAACTCGCTGACGAACTCGGCCTGGCCGTGACGTTCACCGGTCACGTCGACGACCCCGACCGGTATCTCGCCGAGGCCGACGTGCTCGTGCACTGCTCGGTGCTGCCCGAGCCGTTCGGGCAGGTAGTCGTCGAGGGTATGGCCGCGGGATGCGCGGTGATCGCGACGGTCCCCGGCGGCCCGGCCGAGATCATCGCCGACGGGCGTACCGGCCGGCTGGTGCCCGCCGGTGACGCAGCCGCGCTCACCGCGGCTCTCACCGAACTGCTCGGCGATCCGGCCGCACGCGCCCGGATCGCCGCCGCAGGCGCCGACCGCGCCCGCGACTTCGACATCGACACCACGGCGCGCGTGGTCACCCGTTTCCTCGACGAGGTGGCGCCGCCGTGACCGAACCCGATTACCTCGCCACGCTGACCACCGACGTCTTCCCCCGGGTCGAACTGCCCCGGCGCCCCGGCGGGGTACACCGTCGCGCCGACGGCGCGCGCGGCCCAGGAGGCGGTGGCGCGCACAGCAAGCCGAGCCGGTTCGAGGTACTCGGCGACATCGCACTGGTGAGTTTCGGCAGATACGGTCAGTACATCGTCACGGTCGTCACCGTGCCGCTGATCGCCCGGGTACTCGGCGCCCACGGCCTCGGTCTGCTCGCCATCGGCATGTCGGCTTACTTCATCGGCTCGCTCGTCGTGGATCTGGGCGTCACGCAGTTCTTGTCCGCCCGCGTGCCGGAGATCAACGCGCGCAGGGACACCCGGTTCCGGGAGATGAACCAGCTGCGTGGCGACTATCTGGCCATCCGCCTCGCCACGGCGGCGCTATTCGGTGTCGCCCTCGCCGTAGCCTTTGCCGTCCGCGTGCCCGAAGCCGCGCAGATGCTGCTGCTCGGCCTGTTCGTCGGTGGCTTCTGGTCCCTGTCGGAGGACTGGCTGCTGATCGGTGAGGGGCGGTTCGGCACCTCCACCGCGTATCAGAGCATCGGGCGGCTGTGCTATCTCGGGCTGCTGGTCGGCCTGCTTCCGCAACTGCCGAACCCGCACGTCGCCTTGCTGTGCCTATTGCTGTCCTCGGTGCCGACGGTGGCACTGACATGGTGGGATGCCTGGCGCCGGTACGGGTCACCGGCCCGTCCCCGCTACTACGGCGTCGTGCTGCGCCGCAGCGTGCCGGTGTTCGTCTCCCGGTTGCTGGTCACCGGCTACGGACAAGGCGCGGCGACGCTGTACTCGGCCGTGCTCGACGCCGTCTCGCTGGGCTTGTACTCGGCCGGAGACCGCCTGGTGCGCGCGGTCCAATCACTGCTCGACGCCATCGGCTTCGCACTGTTGCCACGGATGGCCCGGCGCGGCGACCATCTCGGGTTCTGGCGGTACAGCACACAGGCGCTGGCCGTGACCGTCGCCGTCGCCGCGCTCGCTTCAGCGGGCATCTGGCTGGCCGCGCCCCTGCTGATCCGGCTGGTCTTCGGTACCGAATTCGCCGCGTCCACCGGTCTGTTGCGGATCGAGGTGCTGATCCTGCCCGCCACGACGGTCACCTCGTTCATCACCACGGCCATCCTGCCGGTGCGCCAGGACACCACCGGTGTCCTGATCGGCGCGCTGCTCGGCACTCTCGTCGCCATCGGCGCATTGCTGCTGACCGTCTGGACCCGCTCGGTGCACACCTTGGTCTACGGCCTGCTGCTGGCCGAAATCACCGTCGCCACCTGGCATCTGCTGCGGATGCGGTTCCTGGCCCGCCGCGACCACGCCGAAGCCGACACCGTGCCGCTGCCTGTCGTGCCAAGGAAGGGAACCTGACCATGAGAATTCTGTTCGTCGGCGACGACTGGCTCGGCAGCAACGCGCGTTCGCTGGCCGACGGCTTCCGGCAAGCCGGCCACGACGTGCTCGTGGTCGACTCCACCCCGGTGACTCTCCCGGCCAGGTTGTCGCCACCGTGGGTGTACGCGAAGGCGACCGGTCGGCGCGACCGGCGCACGATCGAACGAGTACACACCCAGATCGAACGCAACGCTGCCACGTTCCGGCCCGACATGCTGTTCGTGTTCAAGGGGATCCATCTGGACCAGCAACGACTGCTCGACGTGTCCGCCGCACTGCACGTGCACTACAGCCCGGACGACGTGTCCAACCCCGAGAACCTCACCGACGCCTACCTGGCCGCGGAACCCGGCTGGGACCTGATCGTCACCACCAAACAGCACAACGTGCCGGAGTTGCGGGCGCGTGGCGCCCGGGCCGCCGGTTTCGTGCTCAGCGCTTACGACCCGGCGTGGCATCATCCGGCGGCGCGCCGCGGCGCCGGTGACTATCTGGTCGGTTTCATCGGAGTGTGCCGGCCCGACCGCCGCGCCGAACTGGTGTCCCTGGCTCGACGCTACGGACCGGGCCTGCTGGTCCGCGGCCCCGGCTGGCGCCGCGTTCCGGAGTTGCGCGCCACCCGCGCCGTCGTCGGCGGCGCGGTGTACGGCGCCGGGTATTCGGCCGCGATCGCCCAGGTGAGGGCCAATCTGGTGCTGCTCAACTCCGGCAACCGCGACACCCATACCTGCCGCACCTTCGAGGTGCCCGCCGCCGGTGGATTGTTCGTCGGTGAACGCACCGGCGAACACGCCGACCTGCTGCGCGATACCGTCGAGTGCTTCCTGTTCGACGGCACCGACGAGCTGGTGTCGATTCTCGATTGGGTTGCCGCCCATCCGGATCGGGCCGCCGAGGTCGCGGCGGCCGGGCACCGGCGGATCACCGCCGAGGGGCATCGTTACGTGGATCGCGCCCGGCAGATCGTCGGCCTCGCCGCGGAGGTCGCGAACTGAACGCCTACACCGATATAGCCGCCGTCGCGGCCGCATTGATCACGGTCGTCGTGGCCGCACTGTGGGTTCCCGGCATCGCCCGCGTGTTCTTCATCGCGCAGGCACTTTTCTGGTCACTGTCCTACGTGGCGCGGCCGCTGGTGCTGCTCGCGGTGCAGCCGGACCCGCATTACGGCGACAACATCTCCGACCCCCGGCTGGCTGGTCTGGGGTACGACCGGGGAATCGGTCTGGTGCTCGACCACGTCGTACTCGGCTTGTGGTGTTACGCGGTGCTGGTGATCGGTTACGCGCTCTGGCGGCGTCGGCACCCGCCTCGCGCCGTCCCGGCCGCGGTCGCGGACCCCGACGTGATGCCGACGCTGTTGATGCTCTACGCGGTCGGGCTGTTGGGCCGGGCGGCCTCGGTGGCCACCGGATCGCTGGGCACTGCCGGTGAGGTCAGCAGCGGCAACCCGCTGCTCAGTTTCGTCGCGACGTTCGCCGGGATCGCGGCGCTCGGGATGATCGTCTTCCTCCGGCCGGCCCGGCCGCAGACCACGGCGCTGGTGCTCGGCGCGCTGTTCGCGGGCGAACTGTACTGGTCGTCGGCCGTGCAGTCCAAGACACCGATCCTCGCCGCCGCACTCGCTCTGGCCGTCCGGTTTTCGATGCTCGGCTGGAACCGGCGCACCACCGTCGGTGTGGCGCTGATCGGCGTGCTCGGCGTCGCCGGGTTCGGCTGGCTGCAGTCGTTCAAGAACTCCGGCACGGCCGCCCTCGACGCCACCGTCGTCGACTCCCGTTACCCGGCGAACGTCCGGCCGTTCCTGAGTATCCTGCGGCGTTTCGACCTGCTCGAAGCCGCCACCGACGCCTACTTCGTCGGCCCGGGCGGCTGGTTGTCCCCCGGCGAAGTACTGCACCACGCGAGCCTCAGCCTGATCCCGGCGCAGGTGCTCGGCGCCGAGAAGCTCCAATCCGGCACGGCGTGGGCGAACGACGTGCGTGGCGCGTCGGTGGATATGAGCACCGTGTCGGTGTCCTTGGCGGAGGGCAACGTCAACGAAGGCTATCTGCTCGGCGGCGAGGCGGGCGTGGTCGTCGCCGTCGTGTTCACCTTCGTGCTGCTGCTCGCCTGGGAGCGATCGCTGTATTCGCGGTACTTTCCCGTCCTGGTGCTGGGGCTCGCGATCACCGGCGCCTCCACCCTGTTCGAACGCGGCATCCTGGGCAGCTTCGAGAATCTCGGCAAATTCGCGCAGTCGGCCGTGCTGGCCTGGTTCGTCCATTTGATCGTCACGGAATTCCGCCGCCGCCCGCCGCCGCTCCCGGCACCGGCGCACGCTTCAGCAGTTACGAAGACATGAGGTCGCAGTCCATGGGTTTGATCGATATCTGGCACATCGTTCGGCGGCGGTGGGTGCTGATCGCCGTGATCGCGCTGACCGTGACGGTGGCCGCCGTCTGGAACGCCTCGTCGCGGGCGGTGACCTACGTGGCCAGCAGCACCATGTACGTCTCGATGGCCACCGGTACCTCGGTCAACGACTCCTACCAGGGCGGCCTGGCGGCCCAGCAGCGCGTGCGCTCCTATCTCGAACTGGCCACCAGCGCCGCGGTCGCCGAGCGGGTCGTCCACGACCAAGGGCTGACCGAATCGCCGGACGAGTTCCGCGGCCGGATCACCGCCTCGTCGCCGCCCGCCAGCACGATCCTGGAGATCGCGGTCTCCGCGCCCACCGCGCAGCGGGCGCGTGATCTCACCGACGCCACGGTCGCCCAGTTCCGTGCTCTGGTCGACAGTCTGGAATCCATCGAAACAGGCGCTGCTCCCGCCGCCCGCGTCTCGGTCGTCGACCGTGCCCGGCTACCGGCTGCTCCGTCAGGCCCCGGCACCAGCCGGTTCGTCGCCATGGGCTTGTTCGGTGGACTGCTGCTCGGCTTCGCAGCCGCGTTTCTGCGTGAACGCACCGACCGGCGTATTCGCACCAATAGCAACCTCGCCGAGGTCGCGCCGGTCCCGGTCGTCGCTGCCTTCGACCAGGGAGAATCCACCTCCGAGGCGGCCCGGCGACTGCGCAATCACCTGCGGGGGGCCCAGATCATCGAATGCACCAGCCTCACCGACCGATCACAATCAAAGGTGGCGAACACCCTGGCGCTGGCCTTCGCCGATGCCGGTCATCCGGTGATCCTCGTCGACGCCGACACCTCCGGCGGCGGAAGCTCCGGTGCGATGCCGGGTCCGGGCCTGACGACACTGCTGCGCGGCGGCGTACCACTGGACCGGGCGATCACCGCCGACTGGGGCGGGACGGGGGTCGCGGTGCTGCCGATCGGGCACATCGAGCCGGACACGTCCGACCTGATCGCCTCGGAGCACTTCGCTCATCTCATCGCCGATCTGCGCGAGCGTTACTACCGCGTGGTCATCGAGACCGCGCCGGTCGGCTCCGCCGCCGACGCGGTCGCCGTGGCGCCCTTATCCGATGCCGTCCTCGGCGTCGCCGATCTCGGCAGACTCACCGAACCACAGTTGCGTGCCGCCCTGACCGCGTTCGGCACGGCCGGGTTGACCGGTGTGGTCAGCCACCGCACACCCGGTTCGGCGGTGGACCGGCTGGTGGAAAGGTTGAAGGTATGAGCGACGACTTTCTCCGGCGGCGCCGTTTGCTCGCCGCGACTCTGGGTGCGGCGGCAGCGATTCCGCTCACCGCCGCCTGCGGCACAGCCGAGCCGGACGACCCGCAGTTCCGGTCGCCCACCACCGATGCGCCCGGGGCACGCAACGTCCGGGATTTCGGAGCCGTCGGAGACGGAATCGCCGATGACACCAAGGCATTGGCCGCAGCCGTGGCCGCGGACCCGAACGAGCCGCTGGTGCTCTACCTGCCCGCCGGGCACTACCGGGTCGAGTCGATGCCCGATCTGCCCGACTATGCCACGATTCTCGGCGACGGCGCCGACGTCACCACGATCGTCTACGCGGGCAACGGCACTCTGGTGCGGCTGCGCAGGCGCAGCCGGGTCCGTTTCGCCAGGCTGGGGATCTTCACCACAGGTCCCGGCTCGACCGCGGTCGAACTGTCGGAATGCTTCCGCTGCTCCTTCGACGCGGTGGTACTGCGCGGCAACCACCTCAGCGACAACCATCCGCAGTACCTGACCCAGCGCGGCGTCGTGTTGCGCGACAACACCGGCGGCACCGCCTTCATCAACTGCGATATCAACAACTTCGGGATCGGGCTGACCACATCCTGTATCCAGAACTACGTCACCTCCTCGAAGTTCACCAGCAATCACACCGGCGTCCTCGGCACCGGCAACGACCACAACGCCGGGCTGGCACTCACCAACGTCGAATTCGTCTCCGACCAGAATCCGCTCACCACCGACCGCCACCTGCGGGTCGACGGTGCCGCCAACGACTGGTGGCTGACCAACGTGTGGTTCGAAGGCGCCGAGGTCGCCCTGTCGGTCGGCGAGAACGGGCGCGGCGGGCCCGCGCAGTTCGGCATGGTCAACGCGAAGGTCGCGGCCCGTTCGGTCGGGATCGAACTGAACTACTGCCGACAGCCGTATCTGGCGAACGTGATCTTCGACGCGGAGTCGCGGCCGCCGGGCATCCCGGTGCGCGTGGATCCCGTCGGGTGTCCGGAAGGCACCGCGGTCGGATTGATCTCCGGGATCACCGACGACATTCCCGTCGAGACGTTTCCGACCGGCTGGAACGTCATCGGCCGCAAGGGCATGCGCACGCCGCGCTTCACCGGCACCGTGGTGTCCCAAGCGGGGCCGCACGGCGCGGACGTGTTCCAGGCGCAGAGCGGCGACGGCGCCGTCCGCGCCGCGGTGACCGCCGACGGAACCTGGGTCTGCGAGCACGCCGACAACGGTCCCGTGCTGAAGGCGCCCGACGGCGGATACTGGCGGCTCACCGTCTCCGACGACGGCAAGCTGAGCACGGTAGCGCTCGGCAGGAAGCGTCCCGGCGGATGACCCGACGACGGCACCGCCGCATCGAAGCGCAGCCGGCCATCACCGGTCCCATCGGTACGGCGGTGCGGTTGCGGCCGCCGCGCTTCGATGATTTCGCGGAGTGGCGGCGGATCCGGCTCCGTGACCGCGCGATCATCGAGCCCTACTGGGTCAGCTCGGAACAGGATTGGCCCGCCCGCCACACCGCCCGCCACTGGGTGCGGGAATGCCTCGACAACCGGGCCGACGCACGCGCCGGGCGACGGATGAGCATGGTCATCGAGGTGGCCGGTCGGTTCGCCGGACAGGTCGAACTGGCCTCGATCGACCCGGCGACCGGCAGCGCCGAGCTCGGCATCTGGATCGGCTCCACCGTCGCGGGCGGCGGTATCGGCGCCCTCGTCCTGACCATGATGACGGTCTTCGGATTCGACAGCCTCGGCCTCATGCGAATCAGCGCACCGATCGCGCCCGGCAACATCGCCGCGGCCAAGATCGCGGCCGCGGCGGGCCTGCGGTACGAAGCCCGGATGCGCACCTATTTCGATGCCGGGGGCGCACGCCGGGACCACGAGCTGTGGGCGGTAACCCGCGCCGATCGGCCCGACCACGGGTTCACCGCCGGCCATCCGGCCCGGCAACGCCTCCACCCGACGACGACGCGACTGCCCGCCGCCGCTGCCGTCCCGCACGGGCCGCCCCCCATGAGCATCGCGGCCGCGCATCTGCGGTACCAGCTATCCCGATTGCGGCGGGTGTTCCGATGGCTGCGGGGCAGCGCCGCCATCGCACTCACCGACTCCGATGACCGCGGTGTGCTGGTGCGATCACGCCGTGTCTCCGACTTCCGCCGGCGCCGCGCGGCCCGTATCCGCAACCGTGCGACGCTGGCGCGTGATCCGCACATGTCACCCGCCGCCTGGCTGCGCCGGCATTCGCTGCGCCACTGGCTGGCCGAACTCGCCGAAGCCAGGACCGGCCTGCGTTCCCGGCCGGGGCTGACGCTGACGATCCTCGACGACGGCCGCTTCGCCGGGGAAGCCCGCCTGCACGGGCTGGACATGTTCGATCACAACATCCGGCTCAGCGTCTGGACCGATGCCTCGGCCCGCCCGGAACTGCGCGCACGCGTGCTCCGCCTACTGGTGCGCCATGCGACCGAACGGCTGGGAATCCTCCGCATCGCCATCGCGATCCCGGTATCCGACCCGGCCGCGGCGGCCGCGGCCGCCACGGCCGGGTTCGCCGAGGAGGGGCGGATGCGCGGGTACCTCGATGTCTTCGGACCGCGTGGCGATCACGACCTCTGGGCGTACAGTCATCCGGCCGGCACGGCTGCCCCCGGATGACGCCCCCGTGGAGGGCCGAGCTCGTGCGTTCGGCGACCGGGTGCGCCCCGGCGCACGACCACAACGCCTCCGGTCGGTTCCGCGACCCGCCCTACGCCGGAGCGTATCCCCGTCCGCCACTTCCGCTCTGCGATCCCGGCTTCCCGCCGGTACCCGCCCGCACCGCATAGGGAGCACCAGATGAACCTGCACCCCGACGTCCCACCGCACCACGGGTTCGCCCGCAGCAATGCGCTGCAGCGTCGGCTGCACGAGCTGGTGCCCGGCGGCGCTCACACCTACGCCCGCGGAGCCGACCAGTATCCCGAGCAGATGGCGCCGATACTGGTGCGCGGCAACGGATGCCGCGTGTGGGACGCCGATGGCAACCAGTACGTCGAATACGGAATGGGCTTACGTTCGGTCACTCTCGGCCATGGCTACGCACCGGTTCTCGACGCCGTGACGACCACGATCGCCGACGGCGTGAACTTCAGCAGGCCGACCGAACTGGAACTGCTCGCCGCCGAGGACTTCCTGGATCTCGTTCCCGGTGCGGACATGGTCAAGTTCGCCAAGAACGGCTCGGATGCCACCACCGCCGCCGTCCGGCTGGCCCGGGCCGTGACCGGCCGCGAGCGGATCGCCGTCTGCGAGCAGCCGTTTTTCTCGGTCGACGACTGGTTCATCGCGACGACACCGATGTCGGCGGGCATTCCCGATCATGTCGGCGCCGATATCGTCCGGTTCTCCTACAACGACGTCGACGCTCTCGCCGCGGTCCTGGCGGGCGACAGCGTGGCCGCGGTCGTCATGGAGGCGGCCACCGCAACGGCGGAACCCGAGCCCGGCTACCTCCAAGCGGTACGCGCTCTGTGCGATCGGCACGGCACCTTGCTGGTGTTCGACGAGATGATCACCGGATTCCGCTGGGCCGCCGGCGGCGCGCAGTCGGTCTACGGCGTGACTCCCGACCTGTCTTGCTGGGGCAAGGCCATGGGTAACGGATTCCCCATCTCGGCCCTCGCCGGACGACGCGAGTATCTGGAGCGGGGCGGCCTGCGCACCGGTGCCGACCGCGTATTCCTGCTGTCCACCACGCACGGACCGGAAACCAGCGGGCTCGCGGCCTTCCGCGCGGTCGCCGCGGCCTACCGGACCGGGGATCCGATCTCCCGCATGGAAACGGCGGGCGCCGCACTGGCGACCGGATTCGCCTCGCTAGCAGACGAACTGGGCATCGGTGACCACCTCCGGGTCCGCGGTCGCTCCTCCTGCCTCATCTTCGAAACCCTCGATTCCCACGGAAAACCGAGCCAGGCATTCCGCACCTTGTTCCTGCAAGAACTGCTCCAACGCGGAGTGCTCGGGCAATCCTTCGTCACCTCGGCGGCACACGACCACGACGCGATCGCCGCCACCCTGGCGGCTTGCGCGGAGGCGGCACAGGTGTACCGCACCGCCCTCGAACGGGGCGCCGTCGACGGACTGCTGCGCGGACGACCGGTCGCTCCCGCCCTTCGCCGCACCGCAGCACCGCGACAGATCGAAACGAGCGCATCCCGATGAGCGCACCCCGCATCGCCATCGTCCACGAACGGTTCACCGAATTCGGCGGGTCCGAAGCCGTGGTGGGGGAGTTCGCCCGCACCTGGCCCGGCGCGGACATCTACGCGCCGATCGCCATGCCGAGCGGAATCCGCCCGCCCGTCCAGCACGTCCACGACAGCTGGCTATCCCGCGCCCACATACTGACCCGCGGCCGGCACGCCCCTCTGCTGCCGCTCGTGCCCCGTTCCCTGCGGCGTATGCCGTTGCGGGGCTACGACGCCGTGGTCGTCAGCCACCACTCATTCGCCACCCAGGCCGCACTGGCCACCGACGCGCCCGTGATCGCCTATGTGCACAGCCCTGCCCGATGGGCCTGGGATCGAGAGTTCCGTATCCGCGAAGCCGGCGGACGGGCCGGCCAGGTCGCCCTCGGCGCCTTGGGCGCACTGGCCCGCCACGCCGAGCTGCGAGCCGCTCCTCGCCTGGCCCGGGTGATCGCCAACTCGACCGCCGTCGCCGACCGGATCCGCGACTGGTGGGGCCTGCCGGCCACCGTGATCAATCCGCCCGTCGATGTCGACCGCTTCACCCCCGATCCCACACGCGCCCGCGAGGACTTCTTTCTCTACGCCGGTCGCCTTGTTCCCTACAAACGCGCCGATCTCGCCATCCGAGCCGCCCAACTCGCCGGGAAACGGCTGGTCGTGCTGGGCGACGGACGCTTCCGGGCTCAGCTCGAAGCTCTCGCCGGACCTGAGACGACTTTTCTGGGCGCCACCCCTACCGACACTCTGCGGGACATGTACCAACGCTGCCGCGCCCTGCTCATGCCCGGCGTGGAAGACTTCGGCATCGTCCCGGTCGAAGCCATGGCCTGCGGTACCCCGGTGATCGCCATCGGCGCGGGCGGCGCGCTCGACACGGTAAGACCCGGCACAACAGGCGAACACATCGCTCCGGGCGCCGATCCGGACGTCGTCACCCGCCTGGCCACGGCAATGGCGAACTTCGACACCGCCCACTACGACCCCCACGTCATCCGCGCCCACGCGGAAACGTTCGCACCCCCCGCATTCCGGGCACGAATGGCCGCATGCGTCGACGTGTGATCGGCCTGGTATCGAATTGCCGCCTGGTCCGGCCGCTCCCGCGGTGTCCCACATGATCACGCCATGTCCGCGGACGCTGCACAGCCTGCTGCCGATGCGGGCCGGCCGCGGCTTGCTCAGCCCAGGTAGGGCTGCGTCCGGCCTTCGATATGGTGTCGCAACGGAGGCGGACGGTTTCGTGGATCGGCTCGTGCCGGAGCTGTCGCGGGTGGAGAAACCGGACGTCGATGGATTCGTCGCTGACCGCCAAATGGCCGCCGATCACACGGGCGTAGTAGGTGATGTCGAACTCCTGGCGCACCTCGCCACCCGCGTAGGCGATGACATGTGCCGGGTCGGTGTAGGTGCCGAGTAGACCGGTGATTTCGATGTCGAGCCCGGTTTCCTCCTTGGTCTCCCGGATCACGCACTGTTCGAGGGTTTCACCTATTTCCATGGTGCCGCCCGGCAGCGACCAGTTGCCGGAGTCGGCTCGGCGCTGCAGGAGAATCGCCCCGGCCGCCGTCGACGATCAGAGCGGAGCCACCCGGCACCAGAGTGTTCGGTCTGGGGGCATGCGGATCTCGGTAGTAGTCGCGACGCCTGGTCATTCAGGTCAGCATTCCCCGGACTTCGGCGATACGCCGATGCAGCCGTGCCGAGTGCGCGGTGGCCGCTGCAGTTTGCGCCTGTCGGAGGGTGGCGCGTGCTGCGTCGAGTTCACGCTTCTTCAGGTACGACTCCGCGAGCCAGGTGCGATACAGGGCCACTTCACGGACTCGGTCGGCCGAGAGTTGTCCGATCGCACGCGAGAGCAGCGGGCTTGCCTTGGCCGGTTCGCCCAACTCCACAAAGCATCTGCCTGCCATCACATCTATCTCGGCGCGGTCCACCCAGTACACCCACTCGGGCTCAGGTATATCCGATGACCTGCGGTCATACGACTCATCTACCGCATCGAGCGCCCGTTTGGTTCCCTCGTGATCTCGTGAGCGTGCGCATGCCCACGCCAAGCGATCCGTCAGCAGGGATCGGACTACCGGAGGCGCGCCCGTCGCGCCTTTGACGGCGGTACGTGCGAGCAGCGTCGCCTCGCTGGGATTTCCGATATTGGCGATTTGATAGCTCAGGCTCGACAGAAGTTGTGCCGTCAACACGCGATCTCCGGCGTTGTCGGCGGCCGACGCGCCGCTCAGGTACAGCCGTTGGGCGTCGTCGTATCTACCTGCGTCGCTGGCCACCCACCCGGCAAGTTGTGCGAGTTCACCCGCGACTGTCAACAGCCGCTTGCCCACTCGCTCGGAGTAGCTGCATTCCGTGATGACCTTTCGCGCGCTTTCGAACTCCTGTCGTACCAGTGGGAACAAGTCCTCGCTACCAACGCTGTCATCCAGATGCCGGAGCTCGACGACACGTCGCTCCATTTCGGTCGCCAGCGAATCTCCGACACGTCGACCAGCGGAGGTATGCGCATCTCTGTGAAGGTTGCCGCGCTTGCTCATCTATGACCTCGATGGAATCGAGACATCGGGACCTCGGTGTACGCACCCCTGCCAGTACGACGAAGCCCGGTGGCGACGGATCGCTCCCAGCCGGGCTTCGGATTCACCGCTGGTCGTACTTGGCGTTGAGCACGCTCAGGGTAAATGTGTCCCATGCACCAGGTGTGAACACCAGCGCGGCCCCAGCGGGGTTTTTGGAGTCCCGCACGCCGACCATGCCGCCTTCCAGGTGTGCGACCTCGACGCAATCGTCCTTGCCGCCGCTGTGGCTGCTCTTGAACCAGCGTGTCCCGGATAGGTCCATGCTCATGGCGCGTACTCCTTTGCCACCTGCCGTAGCAGGCGCTTGCTTTCGGTTCGTCCCAACGCTACTCGCTGAATCTTTTGGAAGGCGTTGCGATAACGGCGCACGCTGTCCGGCCTTTCGAGATGAATACTGCCCGCGTAACTCTCGATGTACACGACTGGCGGTTCGAGCGCCTTGCCATCGCTGCTGGTACCGAAATCAAGGATCGTGAACGGCCCGGCCGTCGTGCCCACTGGGTAACCTGCCGTGTCGGGCAGCACTCTCACCGATACGTTCGGCGGCAAGTCTGCGAGGTGGCGGCACTGTCTCGCCATCACTCTGGGACCGTGGACTACTCGCCGCAGAACTCCTTGGTCGATGACGAGGTCGACGTGGAGGGGAGAGACTGTGCGCAGTATGAGGTTCTGGCGTTCCCGTCGTACGCGAAGACGCCGCTCGCGCTCTTCGGGCAAATCATCAACGAAGTACACCCGGTCCAATGCCTCGGCGTACTCGCGTGTCTGGAACAAGCCGGACACGATATCCGGCCGGTAGACGGTCACCGATTCGGCCGCAGACTCCAAGCCGAGATACACCCCGAAACTAGGTGCAACCTGGTCGGTGTACTCGTCCCACCAACTCGGCTCCATTCGCTGAGCAGCGAGCGCTTTCAGCTCACTTGCCCGCTCAGGCTGTCGATAGAGCCGACACAGGTTGTCGATGTCGGAATCGGAGATCTTGTTCGCGTTGCCCGTCTCGAGCCGTTGCAATGTGCCGGACCCCCGACTGATCGCCTTCGCGGCCATCAGGATCGACAGGCCGGACTCCAGGCGCATCGCACGTAAGACGCGGCCCAGTTGTCGATGTGGTACGCCCGGAGTCCGCGCCATGGATGACGACGAAACTGTGTTGCGCTGCGAATTCCCCCTGGTGAGCGGCTTGGCCACTGCTGCTGTCCCCTTCTGGTAGATGGCAAGCACTGCATTGGTGGGTGGCCCAACCCCCGAGCTGTGGATGACGCTGCTGCGGCGCCACGGGTGCCACCGAACAGCAAGTATGGGTGGTCACCTGGGAAAACGAGAAGGTTTTCGCGAATCACTCATTGGATCACCCATGCGTGGCGGGGGACTGCTGTGCTGCGCGCGTGCTGTGGAGGGTCGGCTGCTTTCGTGGGTCGGCGGAACCGGGCGCTCGTCAACCGTCTTTCTGTTGCGAGAGGGGAACAGATGGAAACGCATGTAGAGGGAGATACACCGTTGTCGCGGTGCCTGTTCTACCGGCGGGAGTGCGGCCTCCCCGCTGTGGTCGATCCGCCGGAACTCGGGCGAATAGTCATGCGCGCGGGATCGGTGTGGGCGATGACGATGCCAACTCGCGTCGGGCAGGCGGTGAAAGCGCACATGCAGACCAGAGGTGTCGTACTCGGGCCGATCGTGGGGCATCCGCGTTCGGGGCGCTGGACCTTCCTCACACGGCCCGACCTGCCCGATGACGTGCGACTGTTCGCGGAGTTGTTCCGGCTGGACGTGGCGGTCGCGCGGTCAGGAGCGACGATCGCGCTGCCTTCGCCCACCGCTGCCGTGGGAGCGATTCGGCATTGGATCGTGCCGCCGCGCAATGCCTTCCGCCCATCGGGTCAGGTGGTGGTCGAAGCGGTTCGGGCGTGGGCGGATCAGATGCCGCGTACTCGGCGGAGGGCAGGGATGACTCATGACGGATGACGAATCTCGCACTCGGCGGTTCCTCAGCGTCGACGAGTTCCGGTCCCGTCGCTCGCATGACAACCCACACTGGCCGGTATCCAGTCCCGCGGATGCCAGGAAGGCGCTGGTATTGCACCACGACTGTGACTATTCGTCCTGTACGACGCTCGTCGCGGCGGTGATAGTCAGCCGAGAGGACTACCGGTTCTTTCGCCGCACCGAAACGAACCGCGCCGAAACCGGAGGCGGTTGGACGCCCACACTGGGATCAGGTGCGTGATGTGCGGTGATTCCTGCACGAATCCGTCGGATGACGTCCACGTGAGCGTCTTCCTGCACGGCCTGCGAATGGATTTCGTCGCATGCATTACGGCAGCGATGACATTCGCGCGCGAATGGCGGCACGCCCATTACCCCGATGCGGTCGAAATCCTTCCGGACGGCGTGGAGGGCTTCCCCCGCCTCCCTTGCGAACGTCTGTACTGCGCGCGTGCCGTACGCCCGGTCAGTGGAGGCCGGTAAGTGCACTGCCCGGGAAAGGCGGTCGTCAGCTCGCGGGTTGTGCATCATTTCCACAAGGAACGCGATGTTGCCCCGATCAGCGCAAACGGGTGAGTGCGCGGCACGGGGAAGGGGCCGGGACTTCACCTCGGAGGTACGAGGTGGGTGGGACGCCCATCAGGCTGCGGAAGTCGGCCGTCATGTGCGACTGGTCGTAATAGCCCGTGCCGGTGGCGATATCGGCCAAGGATGCCTCGTCGGTCCGGGACAGGACCCGGCGGACTCGGTCGATGCGCGCGAAATGCTTGGGGGAGACGCCTATTCCGTTGGTGAACAGATTGCGGAGTTGGCGTTCGCTGACGGAGAGGCGCGCGGCGAGCTCGGTGACCGAAAGTGGGTGGTCGGCGGCGATGGCGGCTACGGCGGTGGTGAGCAGTTCTCGGCGGGCACGCTGGGCCGGGTCGTCGGGGATGCGGCGCGGCAGCTCGTTCTCCAGGTATGACACGACCTCGTCGTGGTCGAGTTCGATCAGCTCGGCGGCCAGGTGCGCGACCGGGCCGGGCAGGTCGTCCAATCGCAATACGCGATCGGTGAGGTCGGCCGCCGGAACGCCGAGCAGCGCGGGGACCGCACCGGGGGCCAGCCGCAAGCGAACACAGCCCGCGGGTTTGGCCGCGCGCGAGTAGCTCGCCTTGGTCTGCGGCCCGACGACCAGTGCGACACGGTGGTCGCCGCCCTCTCCGTGCTCGGTGCGCAGCACGATCGTGGTGGCCGTCTGCGGCACATGCGCGAACGGCTCCGACAGGTCGAGCACGGTCGGGATGCGGCCGAGTTCGGCCAGCCACGGCCGCAGTGACTCCGGCGCGGGCTGGAACGTCTCGACCAGCTCGGCCGTCACGACGGGCGGGCGCGGCAGGGTGGTCACCGCATCCACTATAGGCAGTCGCGCGCTCGGCAGGTGTGCCGGAATTTCCTAGAGACCTGCGCGAATGCCCGGCACGGTGATCCACATGATCGTGATCACCGGTGCCACCGGCACCATCGGCAGTGAAATCGTCCGGCAGCTGAGCGAGCGCGGGACCGCAATCCGCGCCGTCACCCGCAACCCGGATCGGGCCCACGTCCCCACAGGCGTCGAAGTGGTGCGCGGCGACTACACCGACCCCGCTTCCATGGCGAAGGCGATGGCCGGTGCGGAGGCCGCGTTCATCGTCGGCGTGCTCGGGCCGGAGTATGTGGAACTCGATCGTGCGCTGATCGCCACGGCGCGCGACGCGGGAGTCGGGCGGATCGTCAAACTTTCCGCCATCGGCACCGGCGACAGCGGTCTCGGCCGCGTCGGCACCTGGCATCTGCCCGGTGAGCAGGCCGCGCGCGAGAGCGGCGTGGACTGGACCATTCTTCGCCCCAGCTCCTTTGCCTCCAACACGCTGAGCTGGGCCGCCGCGATCCGGGCCGGACAACCGGTGCCGAACATGACCGGCAACGCCGCCCAGGGTGTCATCGATCCCCGTGATGTCGCCGGAGTCGCCGTCGAGGCACTGATTTCCGCCGACCACGCGGGCCGCGTCTACACCCTCACCGGGCCGGAATTGCTCACCACGCACGACCTGGCCGCGACTTTGGCTACGGTCACCGGCCGCCCGGTGGATGTGACCGATATTCCCGAGACCGAGGCGCGGGCGCATATGCTCGCGTCCGGAATGTCCGTCGAATTCGCCGACGGTGCGCTGGCGGGGCAAGCATATGCGCGTGCCGGGCACAATGCGATCGTGACCGCCGACGTGATCGAAATTCTTGGTCGAGCAAGAACTTTCGCGGAATGGGCCGCCGATCACGCGAGTGCGTTCGCGGCCGCCGACAGCACACCGTAGGCTGCATGTGATCAGCGCCACATCGAATTGCCGAACGATGTCCGCTCGGCAAGGGTGACATGACCGGCTGAACGGCCGGTGTGCTTACACGAAAAGGAAATTCGGATGCGTCAACGGGTCATGACGGTCTTGGTAGCGCTTGTGGCAGGCGGGTCCGCCGCCGCGTTCGGCGGGGCGAGCGCGTCCGCCGTGGCGGTGAACCCTTTCCCCGGCGGCACGGAGGTCTACTTCGACAACAATGAATCCGCTGCGATCGCGAACATGAATCTCGGCCCGGCGTTGAGTCAAGTGGCCGTCGCTTGGTCGCCGGGCGCGAAAGCAATGCTCGGCGAGGGGATCACCGAGCACGCCCGGTGGGCAGGCGAATCCCCGACCGGCGGAGTGTCGATCGAGGTCTACGGGTCGTTCCTCCAGCCCTCGCTGGTCACGGTCACCACCCTGCGCGGCTGAGCTATTTCCCGTTTGTGATTCGGTGTGCCAGGGGTATGCTCGCCCATGGCGTTATGCGCATGCATTGCCCGAATCCGCTGTGCTCGAGCATAGGGCTCGGACAGCGGCGGCGCGCAAGCGCGCGGCGAGACATCCGGCTGCCGCGCGACCCGCGCCGCGCCTTCGGTGCTTACCGACATGGAGACCTCCTGGCGGATGCCCGGACGGGACGACACTACGTGTGCCGTCCCGTCCGGTGTTCAGTTCGCGGTCGAGCGGAAACCGCGCAGCCGCAGGCTGTTGCTCACCACGAAGACCGAGGAGAACGCCATCGCGGCGCCCGCGAGCGTGCCGCGAAGAACGCAAACAGCGCGCCGCCGTGCCCGGCCGGATCGCGCCCTGCAGCGGGCCGGTCGACAGTTCCAGGACTGACTATCGCTGAGAAGGCTGCTGCTTCGGTGGCAGATATCCGCTCCTACCGGATGTCGGATATCCACACGGCAACGTGCGCCAGGCGGATGGCTGGGGGAGTAGTCGCCGGTCGGATGCCGGGACGTCCTGGAAGCAATCAGGCGGGATCTTCGAGGGTCTGACCGGGACGGATGGGGACGGCGGAGTTCAAGAAGCGCTGACCGGCTGCCGTGCGGTATGGGCCGGTCGTACTGCTCATGACTTCTCCGCGTGCGTCGGGGTCGACCGCAGAGAGAAGGGATCGTATAACGTCGAGCGTGGCCCGTTCCCCGAGATGGCTCGGGGAGACCCCATGGTATGGCTCGTCGGTCTATCATGACATATATCGAACGTGCGTTCGATAGCTAGCAGGTTGGAGGAGGTAGGTGACGAACCCGTACGCGCCCACGGACAGCGTGACTGGCCACTCGCTGACCTGGGATGACGGTGAACGTGCCGCGCTCGTGTCCCTGATGCGGCTGAAGCCGAAGAATGGGGACTGGTCCTGCCTGTCCGAAGAAGTGATTCAGCATGGAGGTGCCAGAGCGCTTTGGGACGCCGCTCATCCCAGGGATCTATTCGGTGAAGCAGACAATGCTGACCTCTTGGAAGCGGCGCGAAATGACATCGAAGCATGGAAGCGCGCCGATTTCGAGTTCCATACGTTCCGTGACGATTCCTACCCTACGCAACTTCGCACGGTCCGGCAGATGCCGCCCGTAGTCTTCACGCACGGACTGCTCCTCGACCACGACGACGGCGTGTGTGTCGTAGGCTCTCGGAAATCGTCCGACGATGGTATCCGTTTTGCCGAGGAGGTTGCCCGTCGGCTGGTTGCGCGCGATATATCCGTCGTGGCCGGACTGGCTGAGGGAATCGATACGGCGGCGCACCGAGCGGCGCTCGATTCCGGCGGTCGAACGGTCGCTGTACTCGGCAACGGTCTCAACCACGTGTATCCTCGATCGAATCGTGAGTTGCAGCGCGAAATCTCGGAGCGGGGTATGCTGCTGACGCACTTCCTGCCCGAATATTCGCCCACCAGATATTCATTTCTGGCAAGGAATGTGATCATGAGTGCCTATGGGGTGGCGACGGTGATCGTAGAAGCTGGAGAGCACAGTGGAACCCGTACGCAGGCGCGGGAAGCGGTTGCGCACGGAAGGCCGGTGATCCTGAATACCACGGTTGTCGAGTCGACAGAATGGGCGCGGCAGCTTCGTGGAAAACCGGGCGTCTACATCGCGGATTCTCCATACGAAGTGATACGGCATATCGATACTATTCTGGGACATCGTGCGCTGGTGCGAAACTGGTTGCACAGCGATCGATGAGACCCATCAGCCCTGCGGCTGACGTGCTGCGGCAAGTCGTTCAAGAGCGGGTAGGAACCACCTTCCACAATACGTACGTTCCAGGGACGCTCGGAATATGCCGTGTGTGCCGTGGCCCGGCGTCCGATGTCGATTACTGTGGAGCTTGTCGAGAACACCGGACGGCGTACGGAAGCCTGCTGGCCGACAAGACGATTTTGCTGACGTACGCGCAGGGTAACCTTCCAGGCGGAAAGCATCAATCGGCGCACGAAGTACGTGCTTATAAAGAGGGCGTCGACTTGTGTCGTGAGAATCTTCAGCTTGTGATCAGGTCGGCGGTAACACTGCATCATCAATGTATTTCCGCGCATCTCGGCTGGCAATGGGATTCTTTGACATTCGTCCCCTCGCAACAGCGAAATGGGCGAGAGCCTCCTGTATCGATGCTTGCCAACGCAGTGCTCACGAAGCTGACGTCGCCGCCGATCATGCCCACAAAGTTCCTGCTCGATACTGGTCCGGGCATAGTCGTGCGGCATGCACTCGTCAACGACCGGTTCATCGTGCCGGACAGGTATCGTTCAGCGGTGGAGGGCAAAAATGTACTCATCGTCGATGACACCTGGACAACCGGCGCAAGTATGCAAGGGGCCGCGATCGCGGTAAAGGATGCGGGCGCGCGCACTGTGACGGCTTTGTGTTTTGATCGATGGCTGCGTTGGGACTGGTCTGAGCATGCACAATTGCTGAAAACCCTCCGAAACCACTACGATCCGCTGGCCTGCCCGATCAACGGGGACATTTGTTCGGCGGCAGCCCAGTTTGTGGTGCCTACGGCAAGCGAATGATTCGCCGAGTCAACTGCACTGCCGCATAGGCTGCTGACGACGCCCGGACGGGACGACACTACGTGTGCCGTCCCGTCCGGTGATTCGTTTCAGTTCGCGGTCGAGCGGAAACCGCGCAGCCGCAGGCTGTTGCTCACCACGAAGACCGAGGAGAACGCCATCGCGGCGCCCGCGAGCATCGGGTTCAGCAGGCCCGCCATGGCCAGCGGGATCGCGGCCACGTTGTAGGCGAAGGCCCAGAACAAGTTGCCCTTGATGGTCGCGAGCGTCCGGCGGGACAGCCGGATCGCGTCCGCGGCCGCCCGCAGATCGCCGCGCACCAAAGTGAGATCGCCCGCCTCGATCGCCACGTCGGTGCCGGTGCCCATGGCCAGGCCCAGGTCGGCCTGCGCCAGCGCCGCGGCGTCGTTCACGCCGTCGCCCACCATCGCGACCACTTTGCCCTCGGCCTGCAACCGCTTGACCATGTCGACCTTGTCCTGTGGCAGCACTTCCGCGATCACCTCGTCGATGCCGACCTGCGCGGCGATCGCCTCCGCGGCGGCCCGGTTGTCGCCGGTCAGCATGATCGGGGCGAGTCCGAGGGCCCGCAGCTGGGAAATCGCCTCGGCGGAGGTGGGTTTCACCGCGTCGGCCACCACGAGCACGCCGCGCGCCGCGCCGTCCCAGCCCACCGCGACGGCGGTCCTGCCCTCGGCTTCGGCCGCGCGCATCGCCGCGGTCAAGACTTCGTCGAGGTGCTGTGACCAGTCGGCGAGCAGCCGGGCGCGACCGACGACCACCGCGTGGCCGTCTACCGTGCCCTGCACGCCCAAGCCCTCGGCATTCGCGAAATCCTCGACCGGCTTCAACTCGCCCACTCGCTCGCGGGCGCCTTTGGCGATGGCTTGGGCGATCGGATGTTCGGAGGAATCCTCCAGAGCTCCGGCCAGTTCCAGAATCCGCTCGACCTGCTCGCCCTCGGCGGGGATCACCTCGAGCAAGCTCATCTTGCCCGCGGTGACGGTGCCGGTCTTGTCCAGCACGATCGTGTCCACCCGCCGGGTGGACTCCAGCACCTCCGGGCCCTTGATCAGGATGCCCAGCTGCGCGCCGCGTCCCGTGCCGACCATCAGCGCGGTCGGCGTGGCCAGTCCGAGTGCGCACGGGCAGGCGATGATCAGCACCGCCACCGCCGCGGTGAACGCCGCGGCCACCGATCCGCCGGTGCCGAGCCAGAATCCGAGCGTCGCGACCGACAGCGCGATCACGATCGGCACGAAGAACCCGGAGATCCGGTCGGCCAGCCGCTGGGCCTGCGCCTTGCCGGTCTGCGCGTCTTCGACCAGCTTCGCCATCTGCGCCAACTGGGTGTCCGCACCGATCCTGGTGGCACGCACCACGATCCGTCCACCGACGTTGACGGTCGCGCCGACCACCACGTCGTCCGGGCCGACCTCCACCGGCACCGATTCACCGGTGAGCATGGAGGCGTCGACGGCGGAGGAACCTTCGGTCACGACGCCGTCGGTGGCGATCTTCTCGCCGGGCCGCACCACGAACCGGTCGCCGACCCTCAACTGCTCCACCGGAATACGCTGCTCGGTTCCGTCACGCAGGACGGAGACCTCTTTGGCCCCCAGCTCGAGCAGGGCTCGCAGCGCCGCGCCCGCGCGCCGTTTGGCCCGCGCCTCGAAGAAGCGCCCGGCCAGGATGAACGTGGTGACGCCCGCCGCGGCCTCGAGGTAGATGCTGCCGGTGCCGTCCATCCGCGAGATGGTGAACTCGAACGGATGCGTCATGCCCGGCGTGCCCGCGGTGCCCCAGAACAGCGCGTACAGCGACCAGCCCAGGGCGGCCAGCGTCCCCATCGACACCAGGGTGTCCATGGTCGACGCGCCGTGGCGCAGGTTGGTCCATGCCGCACGGTGGAACGGCAGCGCACCCCACACCACCACCGGCGCGGCCAGCGTCAGCGACAGCCACTGCCAATTGGTGAACTGCAAGGCCGGGATCATCGCCATGGCGATCACCGGTACCGACAGCACCAGCGAGACCAGCAAGCGGGTGCGCAGGGCGGCGGCGGGATCTTCCTCGGCGGCCTTCTCCTGTGGCTGCGGCGGAGCGGGCAGGGCCGCGGTGTAGCCCGCTTGTTCGACGGTGGCGATCAGGTCGTCCGGCGAGACGTCGCCGGTGACCTCGACCCGGGCCTTCTCGGTGGCGTAGTTCACGGTCGCGGTGACGCCGTCGAGCTTGTTGAGTTTCTTCTCGATGCGGGCGGCGCACGACGCGCAGGTCATTCCACCGATCACGAGTTCGACCTGCCCGGAGGGCGGCGGTTGTGTCGCGGTGGTCATCGTGGTTGCTCCGTTCTGTGCGCGGACGGTCGTCGGGTCAGTGCGCGTGGCCGTCCGGCTGCTGACCAGTGTGTTCTTGTTGGTTCGAGGCGTCTACGGCGGGGGTACCCGGCGCGACGGTCAGGGTGAATTCCGCGGTGCGGACCACGCCCTCGTGCTGGAAGTCGAGGAACAGGCGGTAGTCGCCCGCGCTCGGCGCCGTGATGGCGAAGGTGATGCCCGGTCCGGCCGTGGTCACGCCGTCGCCGGGGTGGCCTTCCGGATGGACGTGCAGATAGCCCAGGTCGGCGGCGCGCAGGGCCACCAGGTGGCCGTAGGCCCCGAGGTAGGGCTGCAAATCCGTCACCGGCTTGCCTGCCCGGCTGACCGACAGGGTCACCTTCGAGGCCCGGCCCGGGACCACTGCGCCGTCCAGCGTCACGGTGTAGTCGCCGACGTTCGCGGTGGAGGTTGCCGCGGGCAACTGCTGGGGGTCGTAGCGGCCCGCCACCCGCAGGTCCGCGCCGAGCGTCAGCCCGGCGCCGCCCGCCGGGGTGAAGTCGGCGAACACCCGGTAGTCACCGGCGCGGGTGAGGTCGAGCGGGACGCTCCACGTTCCGTTGCCGTCGAGCACCGGGTGCACGTGCTGGAAGGCGACCATGTCGCGGCGCACGACGATCAAGTGCAGGTCCTTGTCATGGCTGCGCACGTACCTGGTGACGGGTTTCCCGTCGCGGTCGAGGATCGTGAAGCGCAACGGTACGTTCGCCGCGGCGGTGGTCTGGGCGGTGTCCAGTCGCAGGGTGTAGCCGCGGTCGGTGGCCATCATTCCCGCTGGTAGCGCGTCGGCCTGGGCCGAGTCGGCGTCGTGAGTTTTCGCGTCGTGGGCGGCGGGTTCGGCGGGCTCCGGCCCGATCACCGCACCGGCCGCGAGGGCGATGCCGAAGACGGCGGCGAGGCCGAGGGCGAAGCCGCCGAATTTAGTGGATGCGTTCATCGACGTGCTCCGTCCGTCAGTCGGTGACGGCATAGCCGGCGCGGGCCACGGCGGCGGCGAGTTCCGCGCGCTCGATCGGGCTCGCGCTCTCGACGGTCACCAGTCCCTCGGCGAGATCGACGGCGACGGAACCGACGCCCTCGAGGCGGCCGATCTCGGTGCGGACCGAGGCGGCGCAGCCGCCGCAAGTCATGCCGGTGACGGTCACGGTGGTTGTGCTCATGGTCGTTGTCCTCCTGCGGTTGTCTCCGAATGCATTCTACCCTACCCCCCTAGGGTATAAAGATGTCAAGTTCGGGTGCAGACGAAAGCCCGGCCCGCGCCATGATTCGCGGACCGGGCTGGGTGAAACGGGATCAGCCGCTGGCCGTCGTGCCCGTCTGGTGGAGTCGTAGCGGGACCGTGGTCGGAGAGGTCCGAATACCTGGAACGGGTGGTGCGGAGGAGGTCATGCGCACCAGTGCCGCCCCGCTGACGTCGCGAGGCGGCACCTGCTGGGATCAAGCCGAATGCAGGTTGCGTGCGGTAGGTGAGGTCTCGGTCGTGGCCGGGTCTGGGTAGGTGCCGAAGAGGCGGTCGGCGGTGCCGGAGCTGGTGACCGTGAACCAGTAGTGCTCGTTCTTGTAGTGGTGATGGCGGTGGTTGCGCCAGACCGCTCGGTAGAGCGCGCCTTTCGGCTTGTAGTCGGTGTGGATCAGGTAGTGCGTCCACTCGTAGCCGAGGCCGAGCAGAGTGATGGTGATCAGGAAGGTCAGGCCGAGGCCCGGACGGGGGAAGGCGAACGCGGCCAGCGCGATCAACACCACGACCAGCACCGCGAGGGTTCTCGTGGGGATGAAGATCAGCGGGATGTCGCGCGGATCGACGTGGTGCTCGCGGTGCTTGCGGGCCAGTTCGCTGTCCAGCGCGAGCGGGCCCAGCCGCCGTGGTTTCCAATGCAGCACGGTGACGTGCACGACCCACTCGAAGACCGGGAAGACCGCCAGCATCACCGCCGGAACCAGCAGGTCGGCCGGCTGCCAGTCGCCGACGACGACGCGGGCGATCAGCGCGCCCACCAGGGTGGTCCCGATCATCCACGGCGACGGATGCCGGACGAATTCCGCGAATGCCTGGCCCAGGGTGAGCCCGCGACGCAACGCCCGCTCGTCCCTGCGCACCCGCGCCCGCGCGTCCGCCTCGACCGAGGCCCGTTCGGATGCTTTGGATTTCGTCATGTTCGTTCCTAGCTGTGCGTGACCGGCGGTCCGCCGAGGACCTCGATCAGGGCGGTGGTCGCCGGCTCGAGCAGCGCCCGAGCGCTGGTGGCGGCCTTCTGCGGCCGGCCCGCCGCGATGGCGGCGGCCAGTTCGCGGTATGCCTCGATGTTGCCCACCTCGGCGGACATGATCGGGGCCAGCGCCGCGAGCGCCGGTTCATAGGCGGCGCGCAACATGTTGAACATCAGCCGGAACACGATCGAGTCGGCCGCGTCCACGACGTGATCCCAGAACTCCATCGCGTGCCGCTGCTGCGCGATCGGGTCCTGCTCGGCGGCAAGCGCTTCGACGGACGCCTTCAGCAGGGGACGAACCCCGTCGGCGCCGATCGCGCCTACCCGCCGCGCGGCCAGCTCCGCCACCTTCGGCCCGTTGTGCAAGCGGGCCTCCAGAATGCTGCGCGCGACCGCGGGGTCCAGTTCCCCGGCCTGCATCAGCAACCTGGGCAGCACCTCGAGCCCCGCGCCGCGGCGATAGTCCAGCACGGTGGTCGCGTCTCCCTGCCGCACGGCTACCAGCCCGGCCGCGGCCAGCCGCTGGAGCGCCTCCCGCACGGCGGGCCGGGACACCCCGAGCGCCTCCGCCAACTGCCGCTCGCTGGGCAAGGTCGCCCCGGGCGCCAGCTCGCCGCTGAGCACGTCCGCGGCGATCTGCTCGAACACATCCGCCGATACCGACCGCTTGACCACAGGTTGCAACGCCATGCGTCTACTGTGCGCCTGCTTGGTCAGAAGGTCAAGTGGTCAGACCAATTGCCAGCATCGCTGCCCTCGGCGGCCATTGCATCGAGGAGGACATGCCGGACAACGCGTACGACAGCTGAGCGATATCTTCGGTCTCGCCGACCGCCGGTTCTGACCGGAGCGGCGACATGGCACTCATCGGACCGTTCGGAACGCTGCGCCGGCAGGTGCCGGGTCCGCAGCAATAATTCGGTGTCCCGCTTGCCGTGGGGGAGTTAACATCCGCTCGTCCGTATTCGCGGTGGAAGCATTGCCGAGGAGGTGGGGCGGGATGACCGCGCCGAAGACCGCCGTCACACGCGCCGCCCGGACTGTCCCAACGTCCCGGGTCCCGGTCTGATCCCTCTTCGTCCGGCGTTCGTGTTGCGAGCCTCGCGGCTCGCGTGACGGTGGCGCTGTGTCCGTGACCGGGCCCGACCATCATGAACACGGAGAATCCGAGTTGAGTTCCACCATCGATTGGCGCGTGCGCGCCGAAACTGATGCCGACATTCCCGCGATCCACGAGATCAACGCCGCGGCCTTCGAGCGGGCCGACGAGGCCGAGCTGGTCGGCGCACTGCGCGACGACCCCGCATGGATCGACGGCTTGTCGATCGTCAGTACGCTGCCGGACGACACCCCGGTCGGCTTCGCACTGCTGACTCGCTGCCACGTGAACACGACGCCCGCGCTGTGCCTCGGCCCGTGCGCGGTGCTGCCCGACTACCAGAAGACCGGTGCGGGTTCCGCCGCGATCCGAGCCGCGCTCGCGGCCGCGACGCGGATGGGCGAGCGTTTCGTCATCGTGCTCGGTCATCCGGCGTACTACCCGCGCTTCGGGTTCGGCCGGGCGTCCGAGCACGGGATCGGCCTCAGCATTGATGTCCCGGATGAGGCGTTGATGGCGCTGACACTCGACCCTGCTCAGCCGCTGCCGCGCGGCACGGTCCGTTACGCCGCACCGTTCGGCATCGACTAGCACCGTCAGTGTGACAGTACCGACGGTGGGGCGGAGCCGATTCGCTCCACCGTCGGGTCTGGGCAGGACAGTCCATGATCCGCGCCGACACGCGGATGTCAGCTGGGATCGGAGCCCCGGACGGCGGACAGCCAGATCGTGCAGGCGGCGGCCACGGTGGTGGCGGCGACGAAGGCGGGGAAGCCACCGCCGTCGAGATAGACCCACAGGAGTGCGGCGACGGGGGCGGCGACCGTGGACTGCGCGTCGAGCAGCAGACGACGGCGCAGCCGGGTGGCCTTCGCGGTGTGGGCGGGTGCGTCCGGGTCGGGGCGGCTGGGATTGTCGACGAGACGACCGGGCGGTTCGACGTCGCGGATGCGGCCGGAGGGGTAGAGCCGTTGTCCGGCGACGTGGATCGTGCGGTCGGTGAGGTCCGCGTCGGTTTCGGTGAGGATGGTCAGCGCCGGGTCGAAGTACACCGGAAGCCACCGTGGCCGCCCGGTGCCCGCGACTTGCAACCACGACCGGCTGTCCAGGCGATGTTGCTGGCGGATCCGGGCTACCCGCACGGTGCGCGCGGCGCCCGAACGCCGGAACGGGAGCACGCCGAAGGCGACGGCGAGCCGGTACCCGGTATACCCGATGATGCCGAGGGCAACGGCGACCAGCGCCGCCACCTGATCCACAGTGCCGAACGGCGCCCAAGCGGCACAGACCGCGAGGGCGCCGATCGTCACCGTGAGCGGATAGGCCAGCGCGTGGCCCGGTCCGGTGCTCACTTCAGAAAGCCGACCTTGGTGTAGTCACGCGAGGCCAGGCCGAAGGCACCGTAGTTCGCCAGATCGGTCCGGACGGCGTAGGTGC
The DNA here is from genome assembly GCF_053602135.1 of Nocardia sp. NPDC004573. NCBI lineage: Bacteria > Bacillati > Actinomycetota > Actinomycetes > Mycobacteriales > Nocardiaceae > Nocardia > Nocardia sp. NPDC004573. The sequence continues at coordinate 120,027 of NZ_JBSGDA010000013.1, read as the reverse complement.
CCGCGGCCTGGTGCAGCGGGATCGAGTACCCCTCCTCGAAGATCATCCGATCGCATTCGTTGGCCAACTGAATGGCCTTGTCGGGGTCGAGTTCGGAGAGGGTCCGGTCGATCAGCGCGTTGAGTTCCGGGGTGCCGATCCGCGCCTTGTTGCCCTGCAGGTTGGCCGGGTCGTAGTAGTAGATCTGCCGCAGTCCGCTCAAGGGGAGAACGCTACCGTTCCAGCTGAATTGGGCCAGATCGAAATTGCCGGGATCGATGACATTGGTGAACAGTCCCGTGCCCGGCACTGTCTGAATGGTCAGTTTCACTCCGACTTTCGCGAGATTCTGCTGCACGATCTGCGCGGTCTGCACCCACTGGTCCTGCTGGTACATCACGTCGCGGAGTTCGAGCTTGCGGCCGTCCTTCTCGCGGACGTCGCCGTTGAGTTTCCAGCCGAGCGCGTCCAGCATGCGGGCCGCCTCGTCCGGGTCGTAGGCGATGGGCGCGGCGTTGTCCTGGTAGCCCTTCTGCCCCGACACGAAGACGTGATTGTTCAGTGGCTTGGGATCGTCGACGACGCCGTGCTGCGAGGCGGTGACCACGCCCTGCCGGTCGATCGCCTTGGAGATGGCGATCCGCAGTTGCGGGTCGGCGAGCAGGGAACCGGGCGCCCCGTTGAACGTGATGTGCGACCAGGTCGGCTCCGGCGTGCGCCGGATGACCACGTTCGCGGCATTGCGCGCTGCGCTGACGTTCTCGATGCCGGACATGTAGGCGATGTCGAGCTCGTTGTTCTGGATCGCGGGCAGCCAGGCCGAGTGGTCGAGCACACTGAAGGTGACCGAATCCAGTTTCGGCGTATCGCCCCACCACCGGGGGTTTCGCCCGAGCACGATCCGATTCTGGCTGCGATCGATGGAGGTGACCGCGAAGGGGCCCGCGCTGACCGGCAACCCGTTCTTGGCCGCGTTGGTGAAGGTGTCGGGCGTCGCGGTGACCGACTTGGGGTACAGCGGGTTGAACAGCCCTTGCCATTCGCTGTAGGGCTGGTCGAAGGTCACCACGGCTTGCCGGTCGTCGGCGCCGCGCTCGACCTTGCCGACCCGCTCGAAACCGCCGGTGCCCGAGACGAGGAACGCGTTGTCCTTGCCGCTCAGGGCATTCGCCTGGGAGCGGAGGTCTTCCCAAGTGATCGGTGAGCCGTCGGACCACATGGCCTTCGGGTTGATGGTGTACTCCACCTGCTGGGGGCTGGTCCCGGTCAGCTTGATGTCGGTGAAGAAGTCGCGGTCGACGCTCAGCTGTCCCGCCGCGTCGCTGACGAAGGCGGTGGGCATCGTCGCTTCGACGATGGAGGAGACGCTCTCGGTGCCGCCGTCCACATGCAGGTAGTTGAAGGTCTCCGGGAAGTTGGTGAGCGCCAGCCGCAGATTGCCGCCGTCGCGCAGTTCGCCGGGGTCCCGCGGATTGATGTCGTTGGTACTGCCGACCGTGCTGGTGCCGGGCGCGGCGGCGTTGTCGCCGCCACAACCCGTGACGGTCAGCCCGACCACGACCAGCGACAACGCCAGCCGGGTAGACGCAGAGGTAATCCGCATGGTGATCCTTCCTGCTCGTTACGTCCTGCGGAACGGCCTCACTTCTCGAAGCCCACCCGGAGGTAGTCCGTGGAAGCCAGGCCGAAGGCGCCGAAGTTGGCCAGGCCCGCTCGAACCGCCACATTGCCCGGCGACTGCGCGATGGGCACCGAGTGGCCCAACTCGAAGATGATCCGGTCGGCCTTGTTCGCCAGCTCGATCGCCCGCTCGGGGTCGAGTTCGGAAATGGTCTGCTCGATGAGCTCGTTCAGTTCGGGCGATCCGATCCGTCCCTTGTTGCTGAGCGTGTTCGCCGGGTCGTAGGCGTAGATCTGGGGCAGTGCGCCGAGCGGGAAAATGCTCCTGGACCAGCTGAACTGGGCGATGTCGAAGTTGCCGGGGTCGATCACATCGGTGAACAGGCCGTTGCCGGGGAAGGTCTGGATCACCAGTTTCACCCCGACCCGGGCCAGATTCTGCTGCATGATCTGCGCCATCTGCACCCAGGTGTCCTGCTGGAACATCACATCCCGAATCACCAGCTGCCGCCCGTCCTTCTCGCGGACGTCGCCGTTGAGCTTCCACCCGAGTTCGTCCAGCATGCGGGCCGCCTCGTCGGGGTTGTAGGCGATCACCGCGGAGTTGTCCTGGTAGCCCTTCTGCCCGTCGAGGTAGATGTGATTGTTCAGCGGCTTGGGATTCTCCACGATCCCGTTCTGCAGCGCGGTGACGATGCCCTGGCGATCGATCGCCTTCGCGATCGCGACGCGCAAGCGCGCATCCGCGAGGATCGACCCGGGCGCGCCGTTGAACGTGATGTGCGAGTTGTACGGGCGCGAGGCGCGCCGCACGATGATGCCCGGCGAGTTGGTCGCCGACTTGACCTCCTCGATGCCCGAGATATCGATGGCGTCGAGTTCATTGTTCTGCAAGGCGTTGAGGCGGGCCGAATAGTCGAGCACGCTGTAGGTGACGGTGTCGAGCTTCGGCGTCTCCCCCCACCACTTCGGGTTGCGGCTGAGCACGATGCGTTGCTGCGCCCGGTCGACAGAGGTGATCACGAACGGTCCGGCCGACTTGGCGAGCCCGTTGCGGTCGCGCTCGTTGAACGCCTGTGGCGTCTCGGTCGATTCCTTCGGCATCAGTTGACTGAACAGTCCTCGCCACTCCGCGTAGTGCTGCGCGAAGGTGACGACGGCCTGTCGGTCGTCGACGCCGCGCTCGACCTTGGCCAGCCGGTTGTAGCCCTGGGTCGCGGAGACCCGGTATTCGGTGTTGCGGCCGCTCAGCGCCTCCGCCTGAGACCGAAGGTCTTCCCAGGTGATCGGGCTGCCGTCGGACCACACCGCCTTCGGGTTGATGGAGTAGACCACCCGTTGCGGGTTTGTCTCGGTCAGGGCGATGTCGGTGAAGAAGTTGTGATCGATCGACAGTTCGCCGGTGGCGTTGGCGGTGATCGGCCCCGGCAATGTCCAGTCGACCACTTCGGCGAGGTCACCGTCGGCGTCGACGTGGTGCGAATTGAACGTCGCGGGGAAATTCGTGATGGCGAGACGCAGATTGCCCCCGTCGCGCACTTCGCTCGGGTCTCGGGGATTGATGTCGTTGGTCGATCCGAGCGCGCTGGAACCCGACTTCACCTCGCTGCCGCCGGAACCACAGCCGACCAGCATCGCGAGCGCCGTGCCAACGGTGAGAGCCCGGACCATCACGCTGCGTGCCCGCCGCCGGCGGTCGAGAGTTGCCTGTGCTGGTCTCATTTCACGAATCCGATCTTGGTGTAGTCGTAGGACGCCAGTCCGGGGGAACCGATATTGGCGAGGTCCGCGCGGGCGCCGAAACTGCCGTCGGACTGGGTCAGCGGCAGGGAATGCCCTTCCTCGAACACCTTGCGGTCGACCTCGTTGGCCAGTTCGATCGCCTTCTTCGGGTCGAGTTCGGTCAGCGTGCGCTCGATCAGGGCATTGAGCTCGGGCGAGCCGATACGGCCGTAGTTGCCCTGCAGATCGTTCGGGTCGTAGTAGTAGATCTGGCGGATCGAACTCATCGCGAAGGCGTCCCCGGCGAAGATGAACTGCGCGGCGTCGAAATCACCGGGGATGATGACGTCGGTGAAATAACCGGCACCCGGTTTGGTATCGATGGTGAGCCGCACGCCGATCCGGGCCAGATTCTGCTGGATGATCTGCGCGATCTGGACCCACAGCGGGTCGTTGTACATCACATCGCGAATTTCCAGCTTGCGGCCGTCCTTCTCGCGGACGTCGCCGTTGAGCTTCCAGCCGAGCGCGTCGAGTTCCCGTGCTGCCTGGTCGGGGTCGTAGGCGACCGGCGCCGAATTGTCCCGGTAACCGTCTTGCCCCTGCAGGAAGATGTGGTTGTTCAACGGTTTCGGATTCTCCACCAGGCCGTTCTGGGTCGCGGTCGCGATACCCTGCCGGTCGATGGCCTTCGCGATCGCCACCCGCACGCGCGCATCCGCGAGAATGGAGCCGGGTGCGCCGTTGAAGGTGATGTGCCGCCAGCGGTTACCGGGCGCACGGCGAATCACCAGCCCGTCGGTATTGCGGACCGTCTTGACCTCGTCGATCGAGGCCAGCCGGACGAGATCCAGTTCGTTGTTCTGCAGCGCGCCCGTCCAGGCCGCATGATCCAGCACGCTGTAGGTGATGGTGTCCAGCTTCGGCGTCTCGCCCCACCATCGCGGATTACGGCTGAGCACGATCCGGCCCTGGGCACGGTCGGTGGACTGGACGACGAACGGGCCCGCGCTGGGGCCGAGCCGGTCCACCAGTCCCTTGTTGAACGATTCCGGGGTCGCCGTCACCGATTTCGGGAAGAGCGAGGAGTTGCCCGCGAACTGGCCGCGCCATTCGCCGTAGGGATGGCCGAAGGTGAGGACCGCCTGCCGGTCGTCCACACCGCGCTCGACCTTGTCGACGAACTCGAAGCCGTTGGTGATCGCGATCAGGAAGCGCTTGTCGCGGCCGCTGAGCGCGTGTGCTTGCGCGGCGAGGTCCTCCCAGGTGATCGGCGTGCCGTCGGACCAGACCGCCGCGGGATTGATGGTGTAGGTGACCTGTTGCGGATTGGTGCCGGTCAGCGCGACATCGGTGAAGAAGTCCCGGTCGACGGTCAGGTTGCCCGCCGCGTCGGCGTCGAAAGCGCGCGGCATCAGCGGGCGCTCGATATCGGCGATCTCGCCGTCGTTACCGTCATTGGACAGGGTGTTCCAGTTCGCCGGGAAACTGGTGACCGCCAGGCGCAGGTTGCCGCCTTCGCGCACCTCGTCGCGAGGCTTGGGGTTGATGTCGCTGGTGGTGCCGAGCGCGTCGGACAGTCCAGCGGCCGACTCGTCGGGGCCGGTCGCGCAGCCCCCGGCGATCAGCGCGACCGCCGCCAAGCCCGCGGTCCACCGCCATCGGTCGAAACGGATCCGCATCGCGCTCTCCTGACTATCGGCTGACTGCTGGAACCGGCACCGCGTCGATCAGCGCCCTGGTGTACTCGTGGCGCGGCTCGGCGAATATCTGCTCCGCCGAACCGTATTCCACGATCTTGCCGCGATACATGACGGCGATGTCGTGAGCCAGGTTCCGCACCACGGACAGGTCGTGCGAGACGAACAGATACGACAGGCCGCGCTCGGTCTGCAGGTCACGCAACAGGTTCAGCACGCCCGCCTGGATCGAGACGTCCAGCGAGGAGACCGGCTCGTCGAGCACCAGCAGCTCCGGATCCAGCGCGAGGGCGCGGGCGATGCTGATGCGCTGCTTCTGTCCGCCGGAGAAGTCGGCGGGGTAGCGGTCGGCGTGCTCGGGGCGCAGCCCGACCTGCTCGAGCAGTTGCGGTACGCGACGGGCGATCTCGGCCCGTGGACGCCCGTCGATGCGCAACGGTTCGGCGAGCGCGTCGAAGATCGGCAGGCGCGGGTCCAGCGAGGCGGTGGGGTCCTGGAAGACGATCTGCATCTTCCGGCGGATCTCCCGCTTGCGCGCCTTGCTCAGCGAGGCGACGTCATTGCCCATGATCTCGATCGTGCCCTCCTGCGGAGAGGCCAGATCGAGGATCTGGGTGAGCGTGGTGGACTTACCGGAGCCGGACTCGCCGACCAGTGCCAGCGTGCGCCCGCGGCGTACCTCGAAACTGATGCCGTCGACCGCCCTGATCTCGCCCTTGCGACGGCGCAGCAGCACGCCCGAGGTGAGGGGGAAGACCTTCACCAGGTCCGAGACGCGCAAGACCACGTCCGACTCCACCTCGGCCTCGGCGTCCGGCTCGGCGATCTCGCGGCGATAGGCCTCGAACAACTCGTCGGTGCCGACCTCGGTGGTGCGGATGCAGGCGGCCGCATGCCCGGGTTCGACGCCCTCCAGCGGAGGTTCCGCCGCCCGGCACTCGTCGATCGACACCGGACAGCGCGGTGCGAACGAGCAGCCCGGCGGGAGCGCGTGCATGGCGGGCGGCGCGCCGACGATCGGGATCAGCGGCCGCCGCGGCGGACCGTCCATCCGCGGAATCGAGCCGAGCAGACCAACGGTGTAGGGCATCCGCGGTGTGTTGAACAGCTCCGTGGCGGTGGCCGTTTCGACGATCCGGCCCGCGTACATGACGGCCACGCGGTCGGCCAGCGTCGCGGCGATGCCCATGTCGTGGGTGATCATGATGACGCCCGCGCCGGTGATGTCGCGCGCCTTGCGCAGCAGGTTGAGGATCTGCTTCTGCACCGTCACGTCCAGCGCGGTGGTCGGCTCGTCGCAGATGATCAGCGCCGGATCGTTCGCGATCGCCATCGCGATGACCACACGCTGGCGCTGGCCACCGGAGAACTCGTGCGGAAACGCCTTGGCCCGTGCTTCCGGGTCCGGGATGCCGACCAGATCGAGCAACTCCACCGCGCGTTTCGCGGCTTCGCCGCGGCCCATCTTGCCGTGCGCCAGCAGGGCTTCGGCGATCTGATCACCCACCCGGTACACCGGCGTGAGCGCCGACAGCGGGTCCTGGAACACCATGCTGATGGAACTGCCGCGCAGCTTGGACAGGTCGCGATCGCCGAGGCCGAGCAGTTCGCGGCCGCGGAACCGGATGGAGCCCGCGATCCGCGCCTGCTCCGGCAGCAGTCCCATCACCGCCAGCGAGGACACCGACTTGCCGGACCCGGATTCACCGACGATGGCGAGCACTTCGCCATCGGACACCGTGTAGGTGACGCCGCGCACCGCGTCGATCCGGCCTTCCTCGCTGGGGAAGGACACCCGCAGATCGGTGATCTCCAGCAGGGGCGCGGTCGAGGTCGTCTCGATCGTCTGCTCGGTTGTTCCCGCGCTCGTCATGCTTTCGCCTTCTTCTTCGACCGTGCCCGTTTGGCGCCGGGGTCGAACGCGTCGCGCAACCCGTCACCGACGAGGTTGGCGCACAGCACGGTGATGATCAGCAGACCACCCGCGAACAGGAACAGCCAGGGATAAGTCAACGCTGATTTGGTCCCCGCGGCGATCAGCGACCCGAGCGACACGTCCGGCGGCTGTACGCCGAAACCGAGGAAGCTCAGGCCCGTCTCCGCCATGATCGCCGAGCCGACGGTGAGGGTGGTATCGATGATCAGGATCGAGGCGATGTTCGGGATGACGTGACTGAGGATCACCGTGCGGGTGGGCGCTCCCATGTACCGCGCGGCCCGGACGAATTCGCGATCGCGCAGGCTCAGGGTCAGGCCCCGCACGATCCGCGCGGAGATCATCCAGCCGAAGCAGGACAGCAGGAGGATCAGCAGCAGGATCGAGCCGCTGCCCTTGGTGCGCGGCGCGAACAGCGCGATGACGATGAAACTCGGGACCACCAGCAGCAGGTCCACCAGCCACATGATCGCGCGGTCGGTCCAGCCGCCGAGCAGGCCGGCCAGCGAACCGGCGGTTGCCGCGATCGTGGTGGACAACAGCGCGACACACAGGCCGATGACCAGCGATTTCTGCAATCCACGCAGGGTCTGCGCGAGCACGTCCTGACCGATCTGGGTGGTGCCGAACGGATGTTCCGGGCTCGGCGGTTGGAGCAGGGCGGTGTAGTCCAGTTGCTGGTAGTCGTAGGGCAGGAACGGCGGCAGCGCGAAGCTCGCCACGAACAGCGCGATCAGGATCAGGCCGCCCGCGACGGCCGGCTTGTTGCGCAGGAAGCGCCGCAGCACCAGCCTGCGCCGCCCGGTCGCGGTGACCTCGGGGGCGCCCTGGACGATGATTTCGGCTTCCGTCATCCCACACGCACCCTTGGGTCGAGAATCGCGTACACGATGTCGGACAGCAGACCCGACACCAGCACCACCAGGCCGGCGAACGCGGTCACCGTCACCACGACGTACAGGTCCTGGGCGTTGATCGAGTCGACCAGCCACTCACCGACGCCGTGCCAGCCGAAGATCTTCTCGGTGAATGTCGCACCGGTGATCAGAGCGCCGAGGCTGTAGGCGAACAGCGTGGCCATCGGGATCAGCGCCGTGCGCAGACCGTGCTTGTAGAGCGCCTTGCTGCGCGTGAGCCCCTTGGCACGGGCGGTGCGGATGAAATCGCTCTGCAGCACATCGAGCATGGCGTTGCGCTGGTAGCGGCTGTAGCCGGCCATGGCGCCGAGGGCCAGTGCGGTGGTGGGCAGGATCAGGTGCTGGATGCGATCGAGCAGCTGCGGCCCGAACCCTTCGATCTTGTTCGCCGACGTCTCACCGGTATAGAGGAAGATCTGCGATCCGGCGAGCGAATTGATCTCCAGCGCACCGTATTTGAGCAGCGTCGCGAGCAGGAACACCGGCGTGCTCAAGATCAGCAGCGACACCACCGTGGTGAAGTAGTCGCTGAACTTGTATTGCCGGATCGCGCCCGCCGCGCCGATCAGCACGCCGAGCACCGTGCCGACCAGCGAACCGACGATCAGCAAGCGCAGGCTCACCGCGACCCGCCGCGGCAGCTCCTCGCTCACCGGCTGACCGGCCAGCGTGGTGCCGAAGTCGCCGTGCGGGATGCCCGCCAGCCAGGTGAGATAGCGCTCCGGGATCGGGTCGTTGAGGTGCAGCTCCTCGGCCTTGGCGTCGATCACTGCCTGTGGCGGGCGCGGATTGCGTTGTTCGAGACTGTCCAGCGGACGGAACGTCAGGGACGCCAAACTGAACGTCAGGAACGAAGCCAGCAGCAACAGCACGACATAGTTGAGCGCGCGTCGTAGCAGGAAGCCGGTCATCAGTCCTCTGGTCTTTCGGCTGGACGAGCCAGCGTCGGTATTAGCCCCCGATCATAAGGACGTGGTCGGCGGCGCGCGTGCCACCCGACATCCGGGCATGTCCGGGGCTCGACCGGGCACCGGCCCGGGCGCGAGACCGGCGTTGTCCGGCAGGATGGAATGGGTGACGCCCCTGCACCTGCCCAAGCCGAAGATGGTCGCCACCGATGTGGACGGCACGCTCATCGACCACGACGAGCGGGTCACCGCGCGGACCAAGGCGGCGGTCGGCGCCCTGATCGCCGACGGCGTGCCGTTCGTGCTGGCCACGGGTCGTCCGCCGCGCTGGATCGATCCGGTGGTGCAAGGCCTGGGGTACGCGCCGCTGTGTGTGTGCGGCAACGGCGCGGTGATCTACGACAGCGCCGCCGACCGGGTGCTGGTCAGCATGACGTTGGACGTGCCGACGCTCGCCTGGCTCGCCGACGTCGCCGAGCGGGCGTTGCCGGGCTGCGGTCTCGCGGCCGAACGTGTCGGGGAGAGCGCGCACGATGCGGTGACGCCGCAATTCGTCAGCTCGCCCCAGTACGAGCACGCCTGGCTCAACCCGGACGACACCTCGGTCGCCCGCGAGGAGGTCATCGACGCGCCCGCCATCAAGATGCTGATCCGGTTGCCCGGCGCGCGCAGCTCGGACATGCGCGCGGTGCTCGCTCCGCTGATCGGCGAGCGCGCCGACATCACCTACTCGACCGAGCACGGGCTCATCGAACTGTCCGCGCCCGGCATCACCAAGGCCGCCGGGCTGGCGGTGGTCGCCCAGCGGCTCGGCGTGGACGAGTCCACCATCGTCGCGTTCGGCGACATGCCCAACGACGTCCCCATGCTCACCATGGCCGGTCACGGCGTCGCGATGCGCAACGCCCATCCCGAGGCGCTGGCCGCCGCCGACGAGATCGCCGAATCCAACACCGACGACGGAGTCGCGCGCGTCCTCGAACGCTGGTGGGTGTGAGCTGTATCGAATCGCTTCCGGCCCGGGAGGGCTCCACGAGCGCGTGCAGGTGCCGGAACGACTCGGAGCCCGCGCGTGAGGGCGCGGGCTCCGGGCGACAGTCACTTTCCTGGATCAGCCTTCAGGTGATGGCGATGGAGCGGCGAACGCGGCTTGGGCCGGGGCCGCACCGTGTGGTGGTTGGACGGCGGCCGGGTGCTGCGGGTCCGGTTGCGATGGTCCGGTGAAGGCCGGTGCGCCTGGCCGTGCCGGTGTCTGGGCGAGTGGGGTTCTCGGCTCGGGTGTCGTGCCGACGGACGGTGCGAGGGTGGCTGAGGCCGGAGCGCCGTTCGCGTTCTGCGCGTCAGCCGGAGCCGCGCCGTCTGGAGCGCCGTTGGCCGGGGCGTTTGGAGCTGTGGCGGCCGAAGCCCCGTTCGCCGGGAGACCTGGAGCCGTCGCGGCAGGAGCCCCGTTCGCCGGGAGACCCGGAGCTGCGGCGGCCGGAGCGCCGTTGGCCGGGAGACCTGGAGCCGTCGCAGCAGGAGCCCCGTTCGCCGGGGCGGCCGGAGCCGGGGCATCGGCCGGAATCGGGGCGCTTACCTGGGCCGCGACCGGGTTCCGGCTCATCTCCTCTCGGTAAGTGTCGTTGTAGGTTTTCCACACCGTCGTGACGAGGCCGGTCAGCTGGTTGAGAATCAGTGAGCCGTGCTCGAAGTCGGCGCGCAGGCCGTCCGGGACCGGGTAGGCGTTGTGCAGGGGGAGGCCGAGCAGACCCGTGTCGGCGCCGAGCTGTAGGAAGCGGTCCAGGATCGTGCCGAGTACCTCGACGACCTGTCCGTCCGGCGCGGTGTAGACGTAGCCGTTGGAGAACTTGGCGAACTGTTGGCCCTGCGCGGCGGGCAGCACGTCCGACCGGACCGCACCGAGCGGGCCGTTCGGTCCGCCGGACTGCGACCAGTGCTTCGCGATGATGTTGTCCTGCACCATGTTCAGCAGCTTGGTGGTCAGTGCCGCGAGGGCCGACACGTCGACCTCGCCGGTTGCCGGGGGCGGGCTGTCGGCGCCGCTGGGCGCACCAGGAGCGCCAGGAGCGCCTGCGGCGATATCGCGGATTCGATCCATCAGCGCGTACGCGGCGTCGCCGGGGCACGTGGTGTTGCCGACATCGCGGTGCGCGAAGACGACCGGCAACCGCACCGACTCACCTTGGGCATACGGGGTGTAGGAGGTCCCCTCGGAGACCATCGTGGTGGAGCCCTTGGGATCGAGGCCGGCCACCTTGGTGCGCCAGCCGACGAACGCGCCGATGGCCTCGATCGCCGCCTCCGTCGGTTGCTCGGACTCGTAGTTGCCCATCAGCGCGACGCCGGAGGTGTTCTCGTTGAACCCGCCCGCGTGCGCGCCCTGCACCGGACGGTCGAGGCCGCCGAAGCGTCCCTCGAAGACCTGGCCGTATTTGTCGACCAACGCGTTGTAGCCGATGTCGCACCAGCCCAACGTCTTCGCGTGATAGGTGTAGATCGCGCGGACGATGCCCGCCGACTCGGACCTGCTGTAGTCGTTGCGGCCGGCGGTGTGGTGCACCGTGACGCCGCCGAGGCCGTCGTCGTAGGTCGGCTCGTCGCAGCGGATGGATTCGTCGGCCCCCCACTGGGCGCGCGTGATCACGGTGGGCCCGCCGCCGGGCAGCGCCGCGGCGACGTCGCGCAGTTCGCCGTCGGTGGCGCCGCGGCCGGGATCGATGAGGACGGCGGTCAGGTCCGCGACTTGGCGAGCCGAGTCGTCGGAGCGTGCGGCCGGCTGCCGAGCCGGGTCGTCCGGGGCCGGCCGCGCCGCGTCGGCCGGGACGGGTGCGGGTTGCGCCACCGGCTGGATCGCGCCCGCTGCCGTCTGCTTGCGGGTGACCAGGACTTGGACCGCGTTCGTGTCGCCGACATAGATCGGCTCGGTGCCGTCGGTCGCGCCGGGGCCGGATCGGTCGGTGCGGTGGGTGTCGACCGGCTCGGTGTCGTACCACGGTCCCCAGGTGCCGTCGGGTTGCCGGGCTCGGATCGTGGCCTTAGTGTCCGTGAGCTCGCGGGCGGTGAGGGCGACCATGCTGAACGGGGTGTCGCTGGAGAGTTCCTTCACTTGGGCCCCGACCTGGCTCAACAGCTCGGGGCTCACGGCGCCCGGAGACAGTGCGGGAGTGTCGGGCGTGGTGCCGGGCTGCAGGCGAGCGGGATCCGCGATGAAGCGCACACTGCCGCTGGCGCGTCCGGAAATCGGCTGAGCAGCGGAATTCAGGTGCTCGGGCGTTCGATTCGAATCGAATTCCGGTTCGGAGGTTTGGCCGGAATTCGAGCTGGGTAGTCGTATTCCTTCCGGTGGCCGCGCGTCCGGTGGCAGAGATTCGCCGGGAATCGGAATGGACGCGGCGCCATGCAGCATGCGTAGATCGGAAAGATGCAGATCAGGCAGGGTCAGCCCGGTGAGTTCGCGCAGCGGCAACACGATATCGGGAGCGTGCGTGAGCGCCACCTCGGCCAGTTCGGCCGGTACGGCGGCGGGTTCGCTGTCGGTGGCGGTGCGGTAGTCGGACGTATCGCCGAGGGTGAGCGTGCCGAGCGGGGCGGCTACCGCGAGGGTGGTGACCACCGGGAGGACGTAGGAACGTTTCGGTTTGCGGTACCGCACGAGCGTCTCCAATCAGGTCGAACCAGTGATCACGGGTGATTCCGAGTTACTTCCTGATGTACCAATGGTCACAATAGCCACATTTGCAACAGGGCTAAACCTCTGGTTGAGGATTATGTGATTGCCTGAATGTAGCTGGTTGATTGCTGGCCCGTCTCGGAAACCGATGTAAAAGGTGGATAACTACTACCGGCCCTGGAAACCGTGGGAGTGAACGGATGCATCGTCGAGCACGGATGCGGGGGACGGAAAAATGCTGGTGAAAACGATATTTCCGCGCCGGGCGCGCGGCGCGCGCACGGGCGGGGGGCCGCCGCGCCGCGCCCGATCGGCCCCGGTGATGCTGATCGGAGTCGGCTTGATCGTCGGCAGCCTCTTCGCGGTCTCGGGCCGACCGATCGATGCGCCCTATCGCCCCCTCGCCGGACCAGGGCACGGGCGCGGCATGAGCCAGTTGGGCGCCTTCGACCAGGCGCGAGCGGGATGGGGAGCCGAACGCATCCTCGCGCATTACTACCGCGGCGCGACGCTCGGCACCATCGCGCCCACGGCCGTCCGGGTTCGCCTCATGGCGCGGGACGACTCCGCACTGGACGTCTTCGCGGCTGCCGGTCTGCGGGTGGCGGGCCGGGAGGTGGCGCCCGGCCATGTGGCGCACCTGACGGCGCTGCCGGGCGGCGGCGCGAACGTGGTCGTGACAGTCGGCTGCGACGGTGCGGTGCTGTGGCAGGCGGCGACCGATGACCCCTGGATCCGTCCCGTCGATCCCCGGCCGGACCGGCCGGCGTCGGAACATCTCACCTTGTGTGGTGGTTGGGCGTATCGCGGCGCGCTGGGCGTCGCTCTCGAGGACGGCGCGGCCCGCGTGGTCAACCAGGTGGACGTCGAGGACTATCTGCTCGGCGTGGTCCCGGCCGAGGTACAGCCTAACTGGGCGGACAAAGGCGCGGCCGAGGCGCTGCGCGCCCAGGCGATCGCGGCGCGCTCCTACGCTCTCGCCGAACAGCGCTACCCGTACGCGCAGACCTGCGATACGACCGCCTGCCAACGGTATTCCGGCACCGCGCAGGAAGATCCACGCACCGCGGCAGCCGTCGCCGCTACGAGAGGGACGATCCTGCTGCGCGAGGGCCGGATCCTGCGGACGGAATATTCCGCCGCGCCCGGCGGAGCGGAGCCCACCGACATCCACACCTTGGATGTGGGACCCGCGCCGCAGGAGTTGATTACCATCGCGCCCACGGTGGATCCGCGCACGCAGGCGGCGGTCGGCCCCGGTTCGCCCGTGGATCCGCGCACGCAGGCGGCGGTCGCCCCCGGTTCGCCCGTGGATCCGCGCACGCAGGCGGCGGTCGCCGAATCGGCTGTCGATGCCGAATACCGCCGCATCGGCGGTGCCGCGAGCGGTCTCGGTACGCCGCTCGGACCGGAGATGATCCTCCCGCAGCGCGCGGGCACCTACCGGATGTACACCAACGGCGTCATCATCGTGACGCCCACGCTCGGCGCGCAGGTCGTGGACTACTCCCGCATGCTGCAAGAGGTTCCGGAAGCGAGTGGGCCGCAGGCCTTTTCCCCCAGCACGTCACCCGGCGGCGCGGCTCCGCCCGGCGTTGCCGCACCCGGTGGAATCGCTGCGCCTCGGGTCGGTGGCGTTCCCACGACCGATCAGGCAGGTGCGCTCGGTGGTGCCAGCTCGCCCGGGGCCGGTGCACCCGGCGGTGTCATCGCGCCGGGGGGCGCGACTCGCCCAGAAGTCGCCACGACTGATGGTGCAAGCGCGCCGGTCGGTACGAACTTGCCTGATGCCGCAGCGCCCGCCGTGGCGACTGCGCCCGGTATTGCCGGACTTGGCGGTACAACTCGACCAGGGGCCGCCGCGCCCGATGGCGTGCGGCCGCTCGATGTCGCGGGATTACCTGGTGCCGGCGCGCCGGGCAATGTAGCCCCGCCGGCCGGGGGCGCGGGGCCGTCCGATCTCGCGGGATTGCCTGGTGTCGGTGCGCCGGGCAATGTAGCCCCGCCGGCCGGGGTTCCCGCATCTGACGGTGTGGCTCAGCCTGGTCGGCCGCCGCGACCGACGATGTGAACACTCCGGATGGTGCGCATTACTCGCGTTGCGGCTTTATCTGGTGCCTGTCTGGTGGTGGGCTTCCGCCACAGATATTGCGATTGACGGAGCTGCGCATGGGTGGGTGCACAGGTGCCGGTTCGGGTTGGTGCCGGTGCGTGTGAGCCGAGCAGTGCGGCGTCCGCGCCGGAGACGATCGCAGGCGGTGTCTGTCGCCGAGCAACTCGACCGAAGTGCCGCAACCCTCGAGCAGGCGACTCACCGCGCCACGAAGGCCAGGTACCGCGACCGCCCTCCACGACACCCTGCCCGACACGCCGAAGGCCCGGCTCGTGCCGGGCAGGCGCCCGTCCGGGCCGCGCTGGTGCCGGTAATCCGGTCGGCTGAAATTTCCCCTCTAAAGCCGTTGACCTTGACGTAGCGTCAACTTGCAAGCTGGTTACACCGACGAGAGCAAGGAGGGAGGGGGCGGTCATGCGGACCGGGGAATGGTCCATTCAAGATCTGGCGAAGGCGGCCGGTACCACCAGTCGCACGCTGCGCCACTACGGGCAGCTGGGGCTGTTGCCGCCCAGCCGGATCGGGGCCAACGGCTACCGCTATTACGACCAGGCCTCCCTCGTGCGATTGCAACGCATCCTGCTGCTGCGTGAACTCGGCCTCGGCCTTCCGGTCATCGCCGAAGTCCTTGCGGGCGGGCAGGACACCGCCGCCGCGCTGCGCACGCACCTGGGACTGCTACGGCAGGAACAGGATCGGATCCGGCGGCAGATCGAGTCGGTGCGAACCACGCTGAACAAGACGGAAAGAGGTGAACAACTCGTGGCTGCGGAAGTTTTCGACGGCTTCGACCACACGAAGTACAAGGACGAGGTGATCGAACGCTGGGGCAAGGACGCCTACGAGAGCGGTGACCGCTGGTGGCGCTCGATGTCCGACGCGGACAAGAAGGCCTTCCAGCAGACCCATCTCGACATCGCCGCCGACTACGGCCGGGCCCGGGCCGAGGGCCTCGCGCCCGACGCCGAGCAGGTGCAGGCCATCGTCCAGCGCCACTACGACTGGATCGGCATCGGCTGGCAAGGCCGTCCGGTAGTGAAGGAGGCGTTCGTCAACCTGGGCGAGATGTACGTGGCCGACCCGCGTTTCGCGCGGAACTACGACGTGCACGGCGCGGGTACCGCCGAATTCGTGCGGGACGCGATGAAGGTCTACGCCGAACAGCGGCTGTAGCGCAAATCATCCGGCGGCCGGTACGCATGCGCGCGTACCGGCCGCCGGTCGTTCGGTCATCGAGAGCCCCCATTCCCTTGTGCAACTCTCGCGCTCGGGTCGGTTCCTGGCGGGACGGAGCGGTAGTCGGTGCAGAGGAGCCCGGCAACCGATCGCCGGCATCGCAGTTCGGTGTTCGGCCACCGGAACCGCAGTTCGGCCAACACCCATCCGCCCCGCAGTCGCGACCGCCACACTGACGCGCTGTCCGGGGCTCGCTCGATGCGACTCGAGGCCACGTCCCGGCTCACGAGGTCTGGTCGCCGCGCCCGAGCGCCTGCATCAGTTGATCTTCGGTGATCGGGGGCACCGGCAGCGGATGAGCCGCTTCCGCGCGCAGGCCGTCGAGTATCAGGCCGAGATGGCGCCGCCAGGCTTCGGGGGCGATGTCACTGGTCGCCTCGACGATTCTGGTGTGTGACCAGGTGATGAAGGCGATGTCCTCGAGTACCCAATCGGCGCGCAGGGCCCCGGCTTCCTGCGCGCGGGTGATGATCCGGCGCATCAGGCCGTGGCCGTACTCCTGTGCCCGCGCGATGGCGCGGCTGGGCGCCGCCCGCACGGCCAGTTCGCTGAGCAGCCGATCGGCGGCCTGCAACGCGCAGACCTGTTCCACCAGGTAGACGAACGATTCCCATGGGTCGTCGATGGCCAGCGCGTCCTCGGCGATGCGGCTGCCCGCTTCGATCCGGTCCTCGACCGCGGCGGCGATGATGTCGTCGCGGGTGGGGAAGCGGTTGTAGAGGGTGCCGATGGCGACTCCCGCGCGAGCCGCGATCTCCTTGAGCGGGGCGTCGAGGCCGCGCTCCTCGAAGACGGCGCGGGCAGCGGTCACGAGCGCGTCCCGGTTGCGCTGGGCATCGCTGCGTAACGGCTTGTCCACGGCCCGATCCTACAAATCGGATAAGCCTCAATATGTTGAGCATAGGTTCAAGTTAGGTTATCGTCAGCGTTGAACTTGAACCATGTCTCAACTTAATCGGGAGTGGCAATGTCCAAAGCCATCGCGATCTTCGGGTACGGCCCCGGCCTCGGCGTCGGCACGGGACGCCGATTCGGGCGCGAAGGGTTCCGGGTGGCCGTCATCGGGCGTGACCCGGAGAAGGCGCGGCGGCATGCCGACGAGCTGGCGGCGGAAGGTATCGAAGCCGCCGCCTTCCCCGCGGACGTGACCATCGCCGCGCAGTTCACCGGCGTGATCGCGGAGATCGAGGCGACGCTCGGGCCGATCGATGCGGCCATGCACGGCGCGGCGGGCAACATGAGCGACCGGCTGCCATCGACCCTGGCGGTGGACATCCCCTGCCTGGACGCTCCGATCGCGCTGAAGCTGCGCTCGCCGATCCTGGTGACGAGGGCGCTCGCGCCGAAGATGGTGGAGCGAGGAGACGGCGCGTTGCTGTTCTCGTCGGGCTCGTCCGAGCGTTTCGTGGCGCCCTACCTGGCCAACTTCGGCATCGCGCTGGCCGCGCAGCGCGGTTACCTGCGCCAGCTCGAGTTGGAACTGCGCGGCACCGGCGTCTATGTCGGGCTGCTCAACATCGGCGCGCTGATCGACGGCAGCAAGGCCGCGCAGATCGTCGACGAGCATCCGGAAGTGGTCCCCGACGGCCTGGAGATCGTCCGCGTGAGCGGCGACGAGCTGGGCGAGCACTACTGGCGGCTGTACACCGAAAGGGACAAGGTCGAGCTCGACGTCGGTTTCCCGGCCTGAGCAGACGCGCAAAGACCGCTGATCGCCCAGCCGGACCCGCAGAACACCTCGGGACCGGGCGTGATCCTGCGGCCGCCGGAGTAAACAACCGGTCGGTTGCCAGAGAAGTCCATTACGGCAAACTTCCGGCGAAATGCCGAGGTCGAGGACATGAAAACGGGTACGCCGAGCGGTGCCGGTGAGCACAGGTCCGACTCCACCCGGACATGGCGGGGACTTCCGATACTCTGGGCTCCCGTGACCGTCGCATCGTCCCCGGGTAACTCCGTCCATTCCGCCTCACAGTTCGATCTGATCGTCGTCGGCTCCGGATTCTTCGGGCTGACCGTTGCCGAACGCGCCGCCACCGTGCTGGGTAAACGGGTTCTGGTGATCGAACGGCGCCACCACCTCGGTGGCAACGCCTATTCCGAGCCGGATCCGGAGACCGGGATCGAGATCCACAAATACGGCGCGCACCTGTTCCACACGTCGAACAAGCGGGTGTGGGACTACGTCACCCAGTTCACCGAGTTCACCGGCTACCAGCACCGCGTCTTCGCGATGCACAAAGGGCAGGCCTACCAGTTCCCGATGGGCCTCGGCCTGGTCTCCCAGTTCTTCGGCCGTTACTTCTCGCCGGAGGAGGCGCGCGCGCTGATCGCGGAGCAGGCCTCGGAGATCGAGACCAAGGACGCGCAGAATCTCGAGGAGAAGGCCATCTCGCTGATCGGCCGCCCGCTGTACGAGGCGTTCGTGCGCGACTACACGGCCAAGCAGTGGCAGACCGACCCGAAGGAACTGCCCGCGGGCAACATCACCCGTCTCCCGGTCCGCTACACCTTCGACAACCGCTACTTCAACGACACCTACGAGGGCCTGCCCCGCGAGGGCTACACGAAGTGGCTGGAGAACATGGCCGCCTCCGACCTGATCGAGGTGCGCCTGAACACCGACTGGTTCGCGGTGCGCGAGCAGCTGCGCGCCGAGAGCCCGGACGCGCCGGTGGTCTACACCGGCCCGCTGGACCGCTACTTCGACTACAGCGAGGGCGAGCTGGGCTGGCGCACCATCGATTTCGAGACCGAAGTGCTGCCGGTCGGCGACTTCCAGGGCACCTCGGTGATGAACTACAACGACGCGGATGTGCCCTACACCCGCATCATCGAGCCGCGCCACTTCCACCCCGAGCGCGACTACCCCACCGACAAGACCGTGATCATGCGGGAGTACTCCCGGTTCGCGCAGACCGGCGACGAGCCGTACTACCCGATCAACACCCCCGAGGACCGGGCGAAACTGCTGACCTACCGCGAGCTGGCCAAGCAGGAGACCGCCACCGCGAGGGTCGTCTTCGGCGGCCGTCTCGGCACCTATCAGTACCTCGATATGCACATGGCGATCGGCAGCGCGCTGAGCATGTTCGACAACGTGCTGCGCCCGCATCTCGCGGACGGCGCTCCGCTGGTCGACGAGGAGGCTTAGGAGCGCGATGACCTCCCAATCCATTCTGGAAGATATGACCACCGAGACCCGCGCGAAGTCGCTGTTGCAGCGCATCATCCTGCCCCGGCCGGGTGAACCGCTGGACGTGCGCACGCTCTATGTCGAGGAGTCGGAGACCAACGCCAGGCGTGCGCACGCGACCACTCGCACCTCGCTGTCGATCGGCGCGGAGTCCGAGGTCTCGTTCTGCACCTACTTCAACGCGCTGCCCGCGAGCTACTGGCGGCGCTGGAGCGTCCTGTCGTCGGTGGTGCTGCGCTTGGAACTGGCCGGCCACGGCCGGGTGGACGTGTACCGCTCGAAGGCCGACGGTTCGCGAATCCACGTGCAGGGCAAGGAATTCGCGGTCGCGACCGGCGCCGACTCGGTCGTCGTCGAGTTCGAGACCGATCTGGGCCCGTTCGAGGACGGCGGCTGGATCTGGTTCGACATAACCAGCGACACGGCGGTCACGCTGCTGTCCGGGGGCTGGTACGCGCCGGTCGAGGCGCCCGGCGAGGGCAGCATCGCGGTCGGCATGCCCACCTTCAACCGGCCCACCGACGCGGTGAAGACGCTCGCCGCCCTCGGCTCGGATCCGCTGGTGCTGGAGAAGATCAAGGCCGTCATCATCCCGGACCAGGGCACCAAGAAGGTCGTCGACGAACCCGGCTTCGCGGAATCGTCGGCGGCGCTCGGTGACCGCCTGTCCATCCACGACCAGCCGAACCTCGGTGGATCCGGCGGCTACAGCCGGGTGATGTACGAGGCGCTGAAGACCACCGACGCCGAGTACATCGTCTACATGGACGACGACATCGAGATCGAACCCGACTCGATCCTGCGCGCGCTGGCCTTCGCCCGCTTCGCCAAGTCGCCGGTGCTGGTCGGCGGCCAGATGCTCAACCTGCAGGAGCGCTCGCACCTGCACGTCATGGGCGAGGTCGTCGATCGCGGCATCTTCATGTGGACCGCCGCGCCGAACGTCGAGTACGACCACGATTTCTCCAAGTACCCGCTGAAGGACCGGGACAACTCGAAGTTGCTGCACCGGCGCATCGACGTCGACTTCAACGGCTGGTGGACCTGCGTCATCCCGCGCCGCGTCGCCGAGGAACTGGGCCAGCCGCTGCCCCTGTTCCTGAAGTGGGACGACGCGGAGTACGGCCTGCGCGCCCGAGCGGCCGGGTACCCGACGGTCACCCTGCCCGGCGCGGCGGTGTGGCACATGGCTTGGAGCGACAAGGACGACGCCATCGACTGGCAGGCGTACTTCCACCTGCGCAATCGCCTGGTCGTGGCCTCGCTGCACCTGCCAGGCAACGGGCGCGGCATGGTGGTGAACACGATCAAGGCCACGCTGAAACACCTGCTGTGTCTCGAGTACTCGACGGTCGCGATCCAGAACCTTGCCATCCGCGACTTCCTCGCGGGTCCCGAACGGCTGTTCCAGCTGCTGCCCAGTGCGCTGGGCGCGGTGCACGAACTGCGCAGGCAGTATCCGGACGCGGTGATCCTGCCCTCGTCCACGGAACTGCCGCTGGCCAGCCACATCGGCGTCGGCGCGGTCGGCGAGCCTGCCAACCCGATCGCCAAGGTGGTCCGGCTGGCCAGGGGCGTGGTGCACAACTTCCGCCCCGCGCACCCCGAACATCACGAGACCCCGCAATTGAACGTGCCGACCCTGGACGCGCGCTGGTTCCTGCTCTCGCAGGTCGACGGCGTCACCGTCACGACGGCCGACGGGCGCGGCGTCGTCTACCGCAAGCGCGACCCGCGCCAAGCGCTGGGCCTGTTCAAGGAGGCCATGCGCCTGCGCAAAGAGCTGGCCGCCCGCTTCCCGGAGATGCAGCAGCGCTACCGCGCCGCCCACCCGCAGCTGACCAGCACCGCGGCGTGGGAGAAGGTCTTCGGCATCGAAACGAAGGATGGGCAGCAGTGAGTCTGGGAGCGAGCGCCGCCGACGACGCGGTGGCGCAGCCGCCGTTGCACAGCGCCAACGGGCACGGCGGCCCCGTGTCCGCGCAACCGGTGACGGCGGGGCAGCAGGCGCCGCCGGAGGTCGCCGTCATCAACGCCGTGCAGGCCACCCTCGGCAGCAAACCCGCCGTGGTGTCCGCGGCGCGCGGCCTGTCGCACTTCGGTGAGCACGCGCTCGGCTGGGTCGGTATCGCCGCCGCGGGCTGGCTGGTGGACAAGCCGCGGCGCAGACAGTGGGCCGGGGTCGCGGTCGGCGCGGTCGGCGCCCACGCGGCCTCCATCGTCATCAAGCGAATCGTCCGCCGCCCCCGCCCGAACGATCCGTCGGTGCAGGTCAACGTGGGAACGCCGAGCAAACTCAGCTTCCCGTCCTCGCACGCGACCTCGACGACGGCAGCGGCCGTGTTGCTCGGCAGATTGACCGGGCTACCCTTGCCTGCGGTGCTCGTCCCCCCGATGCTGCTTTCCCGGGTGGTCCTCGGGGTGCACTACCCCACCGACGTGCTCGCCGGTTCCGCGCTCGGCGCCGCGTCGGCCGCCGCCCTGCTCGCCGCCGAAAAGAGACTCGACAGTGACCGCACAAGAAAGAGCCTTGGTTGACATGAGTGAAGAGCCGACCGGCGCCGACCTGGCCGAGGCGGTAGTCAAGGGCCCGCCCAAGACGCTGGCCGGCGGTCTGTTCAAGGCAGTCCGTCCGCGGCAATGGGTCAAGAACGTCCTGGTGCTCGCCGCGCCGCTGGCGGCGGGGACGGCCACCGACGTGGACGTGCTGGCGCACGTCGGCATCGCCTTCGTGGTGTTCTGCATGGCGGCCTCGGGCATCTACCTGGTGAACGACGCGCTCGACGTGGAGGCCGACCGGGCGCACCCGACCAAGCGGTTCCGGCCGATCGCCGCGGGCGTCGTCCCGGTGAACCTGGCCTACCTGCTGTCGGCGCTGCTGCTGGCCGGGTCGATCGCGGGATCGTTCCTCGCCTCGTGGCAGCTGGCCGTGGTGATGGCGGTCTACATCGGTATCCAGCTGGCCTACTGCTTCGGGCTCAAGCATCAGGCCGTGCTGGACATCTGCATCGTGTCCTCCGGCTTCCTGCTGCGCGCGGTGGCCGGTGGCGCGGCGGCAGACATCGAGCTGTCGCAGTGGTTCCTGCTGATCATGGCCTTCGGCTCGCTGTTCATGGCGGCGGGCAAGCGCTACGCGGAATTGCAGATCGCGTTGGGCACCGGCGCCAAGATCCGCAAGTCCCTGGAGTACTACACCCCCACCTACCTGCGTTTCATCTGGACGCTGGCCGCGACGGCGGTCGTGGTGTTCTACGGTCTCTGGGCCTTCCAGCAGGACGGCATCAAGGACACCAACTGGTTCGGGATCTCGATGATCCCGTTCACGATCGCGATCCTGCGTTACGCGGTCGACGTCGACGGCGGCGAGGCCGGGGAGCCGGAAGAGATCGCGCTGGGGGACCGCGTCCTGCAGTTCCTCGCAATCGCCTGGATCGGAGCGGTAGGTGTCGCTGTCTATCTCACCTGACGAGATGTTGGTAGCGGAGCAAACGGAATACGCGGCGGAGCGGCCTGCCGATGCGCAGGCCCGCTCCGCGTCGCGGTTCGCGCGTCTGTCCAAAGCCACGTTCGTCGGTGGGATCGCGCTCACCGTTGTCCTGTTCGGGGTCGGCGGCTGGCAGCGCCGGTGGATCGCCGACGACGGTCTCATCGTGTTGCGCACCGTGCGCAATCTGCTGGCAGGCAACGGACCCGTCTTCAACGCGGGCGAGCGGGTCGAAACCAACACCAGCACCGCGTGGACCTACCTGGTCTGGTTCTTCAGCTGGCTGACCCAGGCGCGGCTCGAGTACGTGGTGCTCGGCGTCGCCATCACGGTGTCGCTGGCGGCGATCGTCTTCGCCATGCTCGGTTCGGCGCGGCTGTGGGGCGGGACGGGCGCCGGGCTGCTGCTGCCCGCGGGCGTGCTGGTCTACATCGCGCTTCCCCCGGCCCGCGACTACGTCACCTCGGGCCTGGAAAGCGGCCTGGTGATCTGCTGGATCGGCCTGCTGTGGTGGCAGTTGATGCGCTGGAGCCAGGCGAAGTCGGTGCGCTTGCCGGGCCTGCTCGGGTTGGTCTTCCTCGCCGGGCTCGCCCCGCTGATCCGTCCCGAGATGACCCTGGTCGGCGCGCTGGCGCTGCTGATGATCTTCTTCGCCCCGATGCCGGAGAGCAGGCTGCGGCCGATCGTGCTGCGCGCGGTGATCGTCGCGGTGGCCGGGCTGGTTCCGCTGGGGTACCAGATCTGGCGGATGGGCTACTACGGTCTGCCCTACCCGAACACCGCCGTCGCGAAGGACGCGGGCGGAGCCAAATGGGGGCAGGGCTTCACTTACCTCTGGGACCTGGTCGGTCCGTACTTCCTGTGGGCGCCGCTGCTGGTGCTGCTGGTCGCCGGTGTGCTCGCCGCACGCACGCGGCCGGGCCGCACCGCCGGTGACGAGGCGCGCGGCTGGTCGGTGTACCGGCTCCGGGTTTGGCTGCGCTCGCCGGGCGCGGTGGTCACCACGGTCCTGCTCAGCGGGTTTCTGCTGACCGTGTACGCGCTGCGGGTCGGCGGCGACTTCATGCACGGCCGGATGCTGCTGCCGCAGTTGTTCCTGCTGTTGCTGCCGGTCGCGGTCATTCCGATCCGGGCGCCGCAGGGCGGGCTGCGCGCGGCGACCACCGCCGACTGGTCCCTCGCGGCGATCGCCGTGGCGTTCGTCGCGGTCGCCGGTTGGGCGCTGTTCGCGGCCGACACCACCGCGATCAAGACCGGCACCAAGATCACCTCGACCGGCATCGTCGACGAGCGCGTCTACTACGTGCTCAACACCGGGCACGACCATCCGATCCTGGCCGAGGACTATCTGGACTATCCGCGTATCCGCGCGATGGTCGACGACATCGCCAACAGTCCGAACGGTGGGCTGCTGCTCAACTCCCCGTCGTTCATGTTCTGGTACATCGCGCCACCGCCTCAGCCGATTCCGGCCGGCGGCGCCGGGCACACGGTCTACTTCTTGAATCTCGGGATGACGAGCATGAACGTTCCGCTGGACGTGCCCGTGATCGATCCGATGGGCCTGGCCTACCCGTTGGCCGCGCACACCGATCGGCTCACCGACGGCCGGATCGGACACGACAAGAGCCTGTACCCGGATTGGGTCGTCGTGGACACCGGCATGGTGGACAGGAAGCCGTGGATGCCCTGGTATCTGGACGAGAAGTGGGTCACCCAGGCGCGCACCGCGATGTCCTGCCCCGACACCCAGGCGCTGATGATCTCCTACCGCGATCCGCTCACCTTCGAGCGTTTCCGGCACAACCTGCGCAACGCGCTGCGGTTCGCGAAGTACCGCATCGATCGGGTGCCGAAGTACGAGATCCAGCGGTGCGGACTGGTCGATCCGTTCCCGCAGCCGGTCGCGCCACGCTGACCTCTGGAATCACACTGGGCCCATCGGACACGGTGGGCCCAGGGGCCCCATTGTGCGAGGTAGATAAAGTGGCGTACCTCGCTTTATCTCTTTTTGGTAACGCCACCGTGTCGATACCGATATACGCTACGACCGTATGCCCGGCCTGGCGTCCACCGGTCGTGGGCATCGGCGGGTTACCGTGTGGACGGCTTGCCGCTGTCGCTTGTGAAACGAAAGGTTGAAACTGATGCGAGGCGTGATCGGGCGTCGTCTGAAAACTCGAAGAGCAGGTTCCTGGCTCAAGCGATCCATGTTGGTTTCGCTGGCTGTTCTGCTACCGCTCGGGGTGTCGGTGGCAGGTCCTGCCGCCCCGGCCTCCGCCGCGTTCAATCCGGATGGCTTCGACTTCTGGGTCGATTCCGAAATGGGGCCGATCAAGTCGCGCATCTTCCGCGCCGCCGACGGCAACACCGGGCGCGTGGTCTACGCGCTGGACGGCATGCGGGCGCGCACCGACTTGAGCGGCTGGGAGATCGACACCGAGGTCGTGCGCGAGCTGACCAAGTGGAACATCAACGTGGTCATGCCGGTCGGCGGACCCTCCAGCTTCTACGCCGACTGGAACGGCCCCAGCGACTTCTTCGGCCTCGGCAGCGCGGGCTCGTCCTCCACCGGTTCGGCGAACTCGGGATCCGGCCTGCTGACCGGTTCCGCGGGCGGCCCGGGCAAGACCAGCACCTACAAGTGGGAAACGTTCCTCACCAACAACTTGCGCTGGGCGCTGCGCGACCGGCTCGGGTTCAACCCCAACGGCAACGGCGTGTTCGGCCTGTCCATGGGCGGCAGCGCGGCGCTCACCCTGGCGGCCTACCACCCCGACCAGTTCCGTTATGCCGGTTCGTACTCCGGCTACCTGAACATCTCCGCGCCGGGCATGCGTGAGGCGTTGCGCGTGGCCATGCTGGACGCGGGTGGCTACAACATCGACGCGATGGCGCCGCCGTGGGGCCCGCAGTGGCTGCGGATGGACCCGTTCGTCTTCGCGCCGCGACTGAAGGCGAACAACACCCGCCTGTGGGTCTCCGCGGGCAGCGGTCTGCCGAGTGGGGCGGACGGCATCAGCTTCAACACGCTCAACGCGATGGGCCTGGAAGCGCTCGCGCTGGCCAACACCCGCGCGTTCCAGGTTCGCATGCTCACGCTGGGCGCGAACAACGTCACCTACGACTTCCCGGCCGTGGGCGTGCACAACTGGAACTATTGGGCCGATGAGGTCTACCGGATGATTCCGGATCTGTCCGCGAACATCGGGTAGTAACCCGCGGGCAGCGACGAAAGACCGCTCCGCGCCACCGGCGCAGAGCGGTCTTTCGGCGTTTACGCGGTCGTCCGCGGGTACTTAGGCAACGAATCAGAAGAGAAAACGGCTTCGGTAGTTGTGGTCTGGATCACCATCCAGCAACATGAAGGCATTCGTTGTCGATTGATACCTGTTCAACATGCATCGAGTTCGACTCGTCCGTTTCTCGATGGACGCCGCACACTCGGCTCTCGATGCGGATCGGTAGAGATCGCTAGAAGTTTGCCGTATCGGCCGCCCGAGGGAAAGGTCCACTGTGATGCGTAGTGCGCGCGGGAAGCGCGGGCCCGGAAGGTCTCGAACATCCGGTTCGTGGTTGCGACGGTCTGTCCTGGGCGTCGCCGTAGCGATGCTGTTGCCGCTCGGCACGGCCATCGGCGGCCCCGGCGCCACGGCGTCGGCGGCATTCGACCCCGCGGCCTTCGATTTCTGGGTGGATTCCGGCATGGGCCCGATCAAGACCCGGATCCTGCGCGCCGCGGACGGCAACACCAACCGCGTCGTGTACGTGCTGGACGGCATGCGGGCGCCGGAGACGCTGAACGGCTGGGAGATCGAGACGAACATCCCGCAAGTCCTGGCGAGCCAGAACATCAACGTGGTCATGCCGGTCGGCGGCATGTCGAGCTTCTACGCCGACTGGATCGCGCCGAGCGAGTTCTTCGGAGTCCCGGCCGGCGCGGGCTCCAGTACCGGTTCCGGCGGGCTCGACGGGTTCGCGGGCGGGCCGGGCAAGAGCTACCGGTACCAGTGGGAGACCTTCCTGACCAACAACCTGCGTTGGGCGCTGCGCGACCGGCTGGGATTCAACCCCTATCGCAACGGCGCCTTCGGCCTGTCCATGGGCGGCAGTGCGGCGCTCACCCTGGCGGCCTATCACCCGGACCAGTTCAGCTTCGCGGGCTCGTTCTCCGGGTATCTGAACAACTCGGCGCCGGGCATGCGCGAGGCGATCCGCGCGGCCATGCTGGACGCGGGCGGCTACAACGTCGACTCGATGGCGCCACCGTGGAGCCCGCAATGGCTGCGGATGGACCCCTTCGTCTTCGCGCCCAACCTCATCCGCAACGGCACCCGGCTGTGGATCGCCGCGGCCAGCGGCCTGCCCTC
The DNA here is from genome assembly GCF_053602135.1 of Nocardia sp. NPDC004573. Taxonomy (NCBI): domain Bacteria; kingdom Bacillati; phylum Actinomycetota; class Actinomycetes; order Mycobacteriales; family Nocardiaceae; genus Nocardia; species Nocardia sp. NPDC004573. The sequence continues at coordinate 93,176 of NZ_JBSGDA010000013.1, read as the reverse complement.
GGCCTCCGACCCGCCGAGCTTCGGCACCCTCAACGGCATGGGTCTGGAGACCCTGGCGCTGGCGAACACCCGCGCGTTCCAGGTCCGCATGGCGACCCTTGGCGGCGGTAACGCCGTCTACTCGTTTCCACCGTTCGGCATTCACGCCTGGAACAACTGGGCCGACGAGGCCATGCGAATGATCCCCGATCTGTCGGCGAACATCGGCTGAGTCGGATTTGCGGTTGTGTTTGTTTCCCAGCGCCCGCGGCGCTGGGTGTTCCCGGCCGCTTCATGGCTTGTGTCGGAGCGGACGGAGACTCGCGCCCGCGGCGCATGCGCTTCGTCCGATCTGACAAGAGCCGGGCCGCGAACGGCACTCGTAAGACTTGCACCCCGGTGGGTTCGGTGCGGGGGATCTTGCGCTTTGTGGCGTGCACTTGGTCGGGGACATTTCTTCGGGTTTTGTGTAGTTGGTGGGGCTTGGGGGTGGGCCTTCGAGGAGGAGTAGGGGGTTGAGGCAACGAGCCAGGGGGAGTGGGCGCGTGCCTTAGGGGCGCGTCGGGTGAGCACGGGGCCGCGCCGTGCGAAGTACAGTGATGTTTGCTAGATGATTGCTATAGCGCAATCGAAGGTGCCTGTAAGTGTTTGCTCAGGGCCTTCTCGGCGGCTATCACGGCAGATATCGGTTCTGATCACGGTTCGGTCACCGGGTAGCGGGAGTCGCTTTGTGCACAGGAGATGGCTCCGGGGCCGCGTCAAGGACGGGGCGGATGCCGGGATTGCGAAGATCTCGGGGCGGTGACAGTTCTCGCCAGGAGGGCAAATATCTTGCGTTCCAACACGACATCACCGCGAGAACGCGATAAGGTCACCGCACCATTACCTTGCGCGAACGGACGGATTTCGCCAGTGGAAAGACCACGGATCTTGCTAAAGCGAGGGCCGTCGAATATCGTCCAGCGAGCGCAAGTGTGACCAGATCGTTGTAGCGCCGTCACGGGTGTCGGATTGTCGGGACCCTGTCCGTGACGCGCGTCTCGTTGGCAACACGGGTGCCGCTTCGCCCCTAGGGCGGCGAGTGGCACCACAACAGCAGAAAGAGAGCAGGATTCATGCGTTTCGGCAGGGCGGCCGCGCCGAAGAGAACACAGTCGGGACGGCGAGGCGCGGCTCGCGGGTGGCGTAGTCGAATTCTGGCTGTCGGTGCCGCCGTTACGGCGCTTCCGATCGCCGCAGGTCTGGCGACCCCGACGCTCGCCACCGCGGCGCCGTCGGCGCACGCGCCGGTGTTGCGAGCGCCCGCGGGTGGCTTCGAGGACCTGATGGTCCCCTCCAGCATGGGCCCGATCAAGGTGCAGGTGCAGTGGGCCGCGCGCGGTGGCAACGCGGCGCTCTACCTGCTCGACGGTCTGCGCGCCCGCGACGACCGCAACGCCTGGTCGTTCGAGACCAACGCGCTGCAGCAGTTCGGGAACGACAACATCACCCTGGTGATGCCGGTCGGCGGCCAGTCCAGCTTCTACACCGACTGGTACGCACCGTCGAACCTGAACGGCCAGAAGACCACCTACAAGTGGGAGACCTTCCTCACCAAGGAGCTGCCCGCCTTCCTGGAGGGCTACGGCGTCTCGCGCACCAACAACGCGGTCGTCGGCCTGTCCATGGGCGGTAGCGCGGCGCTGGCTCTCGCGGCCTACCACCGCGACCAGTTCAAGTTCGCCGCCTCCTACTCGGGCTACCTGAACATCTCCGCGCCCGGCATGCGCGAAGCGATCCGCGTCGCGATGCTGGACGCCGGCCGCTACAACGTCGACTCCATGGCCGCGCCGTGGAGCCCGCAGTGGCTGCGGATGGACCCGTTCGTGTTCGCGCCGCAGCTGCGCGGCCTGCCGATGTACATCTCGGCCGCCAGCGGTCTTCCGGGTCAGTTCGACCAGCCGAACTCGGCGGTCGGCGTGTTCAACACCGGCAACGCGATGGCGCTGGAGGCCCTCTCGCTGGTGAACACCCGCGCGTTCCAGGCCCGCCTGAACTCGCTGGGTATCCCGGCCCGGTTCGACTTCCCGGCCGCCGGTACGCACTCCTGGAAGTACTGGGAGGGCCAGCTGTTCGCCTCGCGCAACATGATCCTGGACGCCACCGGCGCCTGGTGATCTGATTCGCCCGTTCGCATTCAGGCCGCACCGCTTCGGTGCGGCCTGAATTGCGTTCGGGGCCAGGCGCGATCGCGCGCCGGCGAACATAGTTTGCTGAGAAGCGCGTGTCTCCCGTAAACGTCGCTATAACGGGAGTACAAAGCTTCTGTGACAGGGATTACACGCGGTAGCTGTGGCATACGCGGGCGTCTCGTCGCTCGGTCGGCACGCGAGCGGCTCATGCTGCTCGCCACCGCACTGGTGATCCCCCTAGCCGTGAGTGCGTCCGTCGAGGCGCCCGCGGGCGCGGAACCCACGGTGGCCACGGCCGCGCCCGCGCTGGAGAGGGTGCAGTGGCTGAGCGACCGTCGCGTCGCCCTCTGGGTGACCTCGCCGTCCATGGGGGTGCCGATCCAGGTGCAGTTGCTGCTGGCCCGGGACTGGAACGCCCGCCCGGAAGCCCGGTTCCCCGTTCTCTTCCTGCTCGACGGTCTGCGCGCGACCGACGACGAGAACGGCTGGACGAAGGAGGCGGGCGCGGTCGATTTCTTCGCCGACAAGAACGTCACCGTCGTGCTGCCGGTCGGCGGGCAGTCCAGCTTCTACACCGATTGGCTCGAGCCGGACAACGGCCGCACCTACAAGTGGGAGACCTTCCTCACCAAGGAGCTTCCGCCGCTGCTGGAGAGCCATTGGCGGGCGACGCCGGTGCGCGGCATGGAAGGGCTCTCGATGGGCGGCACGGCCGCGATGCTCCTCGCCGCCCGCAATCCAGGCTTCGTTCGGCACGCCGCCTCGTACTCCGGCTTCCTGACCACGACGACGCTCGGCATGCCGCAAGCCATCGAGTTCGCGATGCGCGACGCGGGCGGTTACGACGCCGCCGCCATGTGGGGCCCGCAGACAGGCCCGGAGTGGGAGGCGCACGACCCGTACATGCTGGCCGACAAGCTGCGGGGCGTCAGCCTTTACATCTCCAGCGGCAGCGGCGCGATCGGGCCCTACGACCAAGCCCTCGGCATCCCCGGGGTGAGCACGAACGTCGCGGGCATGGGGCTGGAGATCCTGTCCCGGCTCACCTCGCAGAATTTCGTGACCAAGCTGGCCAAGCTGGCCATTCCGGCGCAGGTGAACTATCGCCCGTCCGGCACCCATTCCTGGCCGTACTGGGATTTCGAGATGCGTCAGTCCTGGACTCAGGCCGCCTCCGCGCTGGGCGTCGACCAGGGCAAGCCCGCCTGCCAGCCGGGCGGCGCGATCGGCCCGGTGGCCGCCGCGGCGAGCTGGCTCGGCGAATGCCTCACCGGGGAGTACGCGGTGGCGGGGGGCACCGCGCAGGATTTCAAGGGCGGCCGGGTGTTCTACACGCCGAGCAGCGGGGCGTACCCGGTCGGCTTCTTCGGCGCGGGCTATCAGGCCGCGGCCGGTCCCACCGGTCCGCTGGGGCTGCCGACGGGGGAGGAGCGGGCGCTGGAGGACGGCCGTGGCAGGTTCCAGGCCTTCCAGAACGGCTCGCTGTACTGGACGCCGCAGACCGGCGTGCATATGGTCCGCGGCGCGATCCTCGACGAGTGGGGCAAGCAGGGGTTCGAACGCGGACCCGCCGGCTACCCGATCGGACCGGAGGTCAAGACGCCGAGCCGCGACGGCGCCGTGCAAGGCTTCGAGAACGGTCCGTTCTACTACAGCCAGGCCACCGGCGTGCACCGCGTCCAGGGCCTGATCCTGGGCAAATATGCCGAGCTGGGCTTCGAGAACAGCCCGCTCGGCTTCCCCGTCGCCCAGGAGCAGCCGCTGAAGGACCTGGGCCGCTACAGCCGATTCGAAGGCGGCAACATCTACTGGAGCCCGGTCTCGGGTGCCTGGGCCGTGCGCAACGGCCCGATACTGGACGCCTGGCGCGAGACGGGTTATGAGAACGGCAAACTCGGCTACCCCACCGGCGACGAGTTCCCCATCTCCGACGGCGTCCAGCAGAACTTCCAGGGCGGTTTCATCACCCTCCGCGACGGCAAACCTGAGGTGCACAGCTTGTGACGAAGAGGCGCAGCGCCCGACTCTTGACGGCACCGGCCGCAGGCGCTGCAAATCAGACCCAGCTAGCCTGGGGGGCGACCCGACCCCCGCTCAGCGACAGATCGAGGACAAGAATTCATGCATCGGACCCGTGGAAAGGTATTCGGCGTGGTTGTGGCGATAGCCGCGACCGGCCTGCTCGCCGCGTGCGGCGACAATGATTCGACCGCGACGAGCACGCCGACGCCCGCCCGCACCACGACTACGGCGACGACGACGTCGCCGGTCGCATCGACGCCCGCCGACACCGGTCAGCCCGCTCCCGCCCCGGAGCAGCCCACGACGACGGTGGCGCCCGAGCGTCCGCAGCCGGTGCCGACCGAAGCCGTCCCGCCCGCGGACACCTCGAAGCTCACCGACAAGGACAAGAAGTTCCTCGACGAGCTGGCCAAGCAGGGCGTCACCCCGTCCAGCCCGGACATCGCGCTGAGCATCGGCGCGTACGTCTGCCAAGGCACCGCCGCGGGTGCGTCCGATCAGGATCTGATGACGTTCGTCAACGCCATGGCAGGTTCCGATCCGTCCTTCGATCCGGCGAAGATGCCGGTGGAGAAGGCCGGGCAGATCTACATCTCCACCGCTCGCGCCACGTACTGCCAGTGAGTTCGCGCGTTCGTTCGACCTCCCGCCGGTTCCGGCCGGCGGGATGTCTGGTCGTGATCGGTGTCGGCTTGCTGATCGTGCTGGTCGTCCTGCTGCTGTGGTACCTGCTCGCGGGGCGTCTGCGCCCGCCAGGGCCGGGACCGAAACCGCCGGAGCGGCCGACTTCCCAGCCGGCCAGTTGCCCGGACGTGCAGATGATCGCGGTGCCCGGTACGTGGGAGTCGAACAGTTTCGACGATCCGCACAATCCCACCGCGAACCCGGTGTCGCTGATGCTGAACGTGTCCGGCCCGATCGCCCAGCGGTTCCCGAGCGAGCGCGTGGACGTGTACACCGTTCCGTACGTCGCGCAGTTCTCCAATCCGATCGCGATCCCGCCGGATGGCCAGCAGTCCTACAACAACAGCCGGTCCGAGGGCACGGCGCGGATGGTCGAGGCCATGGCCGCACGGCACCGGGAGTGCCCGCTGACCACCTACGTACTGGCCGGCTTCTCCCAGGGCGCGGTGATCGTGGGGGACGTCGCGGCGCAGATCGGCGCGGGCGAGGGTCCCGTGCCCGCCGATCTGGTGCTCGGCGTGACGTTGATCGCCGACGGGCGCCGCACCGGCGAGAACGGCCCGGGTCAGGCGATCCAGATCGGTCCACCGCCGCCCGGTGTGGGTGCCGAAGTCGCGCTGAAGGGGTTGAACGTGCCCGGCATCACGATGACCGGTCCCCGTCAAGGGGGGTTCGGCGCGCTGGCCGACCGCACCTACACCATGTGCGCACCCGGCGATCTCATCTGCGACGCACCACGGGAGGCACTGAGTCCGTGGAACATCGTGGGGAGTGTGAACACGCTGGTCCGGACGGCGGGGAACCCGGTGCACACCCTCTACAACACTTTCGTCGTCGACGGCGACGGCACCACCGCGACGCAGTGGACGGCCGACTGGGCGGCGGGCCTGATCGAGGCTGCGCCGCATCCGGCCCATTCGTGAAAATTCACAGCCCGTGAGATACCCCGCACCCCGTTGGCGTGACAAGCGCAACTCGAGTTGGGTAGCACGCTGTAAAGTGCGCTGGTGATCGCGACGCCGGGCACCGCCGCAGCGCAGACCCAGGGCGGGCGTCGCGCCCGTACCTCCCTTACAGCCAGGAGCATGAGTTCATGACAGAAGCCGCCGCACCGGCCACCACGGCGAGCCGTGACGCGGATGCTGCGTTGTCCGCGCTGGGCACTCCGTTGCGTCCGTTCCGCTTCGCGGCGGCCGGCGAGGGAAACAAGCAGGAGGGTGGTGCGCGCAAGTTCGTGCAGACCGCTCAGCAAGCCGAGGAGTACGGCTTCGACACCTTCGTCGTGCCCGATCACCTCGGTGAGCAGATCGGGCCGATCGCCGCGCTCGGCGCGTTGACGCAGGCCACCGAGCGGATCCGGCTCGGCACGTCGGTGCTGGCGAACGGTTTCCGCCACCCCGTCGTCCTGGCCAAGGACCTGGCGACCATCGACGTGCTGTCCAAGGGCAGGCTCGAAGTCGGTCTCGGCGCGGGCTGGATCAAGGAGGAGTTCGACAACGCGGGCATCGCCTACGAGTCGCCCGGTGTCCGGCTGGAGAAGCTGGACGAAGCGCTGACCATTCTCGACGTGCTGCTGCGCGGCCAGGAGTGCACCTTCGAAGGCAAGCACTACCAGGTCCGCGGCATCAAAGGCACCCCGCGGCCGCGGCAGGGCCCGCGCCCGCCGATCTGTACCGGCGGCGGCGGTCCGAAGATGCTGCGCCTGGCCGCCAAGCACGCCGACATCATCTCCGTCGTTCCGGTGACCACCAAGAACGGCAAGGGCCTCCTCTCCGGCATCACCATCGAGAAGGCCGTGGAAAAGGTGAATCTGATCAAGGAGGCCGCCGGAGACCGGTTCGCCGACATCGAGCTGAACTGGGCCATCACCGCCGTCGTGATCACCGACGATCGCGAGAAGACCGCGGAGATGGCGCTGTCGGCGTTGGACCGGGGACTGCACCCGAATCTGGAGGTCGACGTTCAGCTGTCCGTCGAGGACATCCTGAATTCGCCCTACGTGGCGATCGGGACATTCGAGGAGATCGCCGAGCAGATCCGCCGTGTGCGGGAACTCACCTCGATGTCCTACGTCGGCGTGTTCCCCACCCAGATGGACGCGTTCGCCCCCGTTATTCCCCTGCTGCGGGACGAGTGAGCCGGTCTTCTCTGTAACATGACTCTGGTTTGAGTACATCTAGCCGATAAGCGGTCACCGCGCAGACCGCACAAAATCTGCAGGCTGGCTCTGCACTTGGAGCACCCGCGGGCGAAAGCGAGTCGGGGCCTCACAGGTAATAGCGGCGATCTCGCCGTCTTGCTGCGTGTGCCTCGGAGGAGAAGAAGGAATGGAAGAGACTTTCGACGACTACCTGGACGAAACCGGGAACATCCGTATTCCCGAGGATCACACCCTGGTTGATCACGTCGAGAAGCACACCCGGAACGACGCGAACACCCTGGCGTATCGCTACATCGACTACTCGCGCGAGCGCGACGGCGAGGCGCAGGAGTTGACGTGGCGTGAGTTCGGTATTCGGCTGCGCGCGGTGGCCGCTCGACTGCAGCAGGTGACCAACCCGGGCGACCGGGTCGCGATCCTCGCGCCGCAGGGCTTGGACTACGTGATCTCCTTCTTCGCCGCGATCTACGCGGGCACCATCTCGGTGCCGCTGTTCGACCCGGACGAGCCCGGCCACACCGATCGCCTGCACGCGGTGCTCGGCGACTGTGAGCCCTCGGCCATCCTGACCGCGAGTTCCTCCGCGGCCGGGGTCCGGCAGTTCTTCCGCTCGCTGCCCGCCGCCCAGCGCCCGCGCATCATCGCCGTGGACGCGATTCCCGACAGCGTCGGCGAGAGCTGGGTACGCCCGGACATCGCGATCGACGACATCGCCTACCTGCAGTACACCTCGGGCTCCACCCGGGTGCCCGCCGGTGTGGAGATCACCCACCGCGCGGTGGGCACCAACCTGCTGCAGATGGTCGACGCGATCAACCTGGACTGGAACTCGCGCGGCGTCACCTGGCTGCCGCTGTTCCACGACATGGGCCTGCTGACGGTGATCCTGCCCGCGGTGGGTGGCAAGTACATCACCATCATGTCGCCGAGCGCGTTCGTGCGCCGTCCGTACCGCTGGATCAAGGAGCTGGCCGCGGTCTCCGACGGCGCCGGAACCTTCGCCGCGGCACCGAACTTCGCGTTCGAGCACGCCGCCGCGCGCGGTCTGCCGAAGAACGGCGAGTCGCTGGACCTGTCGAACGTCATCGGCCTGATCAACGGCAGCGAGCCGGTGACCACCTCGTCGATGAAGAAGTTCAACGAGGCGTTCGCGCCCTACGGCCTGCCCAAGACCGCCATCAAGCCGTGCTACGGCATGGCCGAGGCCACGCTGTTCGTCTCCGCCACCAAGGCCGAGGACGAGGCGAAGGTCACCTACGTCGACCGCAAGGAGCTCAACGCGGGACGCATGGTGAAGGTCGACCAGAGCCATGAGGACGCGATCGCGCAGGTTTCCTGCGGTTACGTCGCGCTGTCGCAGTGGGCGACGATCATCGATCCGGAGTCCGTGGAATCCGGCGGCGGCCGCGAGGTGCCCGACGGGCACGTCGGCGAGATCTGGCTGCACGGCAACAACATGGGCATCGGCTACTGGGGTCGTCCCGACGAGACCGCGGCGACGTTCCAGAACAAGGTCACCGAGCGCCTCCCCGAGGGCAGCCACGCCGAGGGCACCGCAGCGGACGCGAACTGGATGCGCACCGGCGACTACGGCGTCTACTTCGAGGGCGAGCTCTACATCACCGGCCGGGTCAAGGACCTGGTGATCGTGGACGGCCGCAACCACTACCCGCAGGACCTGGAGTTCTCCGCGCAGGAAGCCAGCACCGCGCTGCGGCCGGGCTTCGTGGCGGCGTTCTCGGTGCCCGCCAACCAGCTCCCGGCCGAGGTGTTCGAGCAGGGCAGCCACTCCGGCTTGCAGTTCGACGCCGACGACGCGTCCGAGCAGCTGGTCATCGTGGGTGAGCGGGGCCCGGGTGCGGGCAAGGCCGATCCGCTGCCCATCGCCGACGCGGTGCGCGCGGCGATCTCGCAGCGCCACGGCGTGACCGTTCGAGACGTGCTGCTGGTGCCCGCGGGGTCGATCCCGCGCACCTCCAGTGGCAAGATCGCCCGCCGCGCCTGCCGGGCGGCCTATCTGGAGGGAACGCTGCGGGGTGGTTACACCCAGCAGGCTTTCCCCGATGCACCGGAAGAGTAATTGCTCAGGGGCGGCCTCGGACCGACCATCGACGCTCGGCGCCGACCTTCCCACGCGCCGGGCGTCATTTCACGGTACGCCCGGTACGCAGACAGGTAGCTTGAGGAATTGATGGCTGACAACGAGGGCACGCCCACCCAGACGACCGACACCCCGCCCGCGGAGACCGTCGCCGACGCGGCGGCCCCGGCCGAATCCGCGAAGGGCGGCGCGCAGACCGACATGTCGGTGGCGGAGCTGCGTGAGTGGCTGCGGCGCTGGGTCTCCGAGGCGACCGGGCAACCGATCGAGCAGATCACCGTGGACCGGCCGATGGAGGAGTTCGGGCTCGCCTCGCGTGACGCCATCGCCCTCGGTGGGGACATCGAGGAACTGACCGGCGTGATGCTGAACGCGACGATCGTGTACCAGCATCCGACCATCGCCGCGCTGGCCGAGCGGATCATCAACGGCGAGCCGGACGTGCCGGAGGATTCCGCCGACGACGCGTTCTACACCGCGGGCTACCGGCCGGGTGAGGCGCACGACATCGCGATCGTCGGTCTGTCGACCCGGCTGCCCGGCGCCGGTGACACCCCCGAGTCGACGTGGGAGTTCCTGATCGGCCGCGGTGACGGCATCCGGGAACGGCCCGAAGGACGGTGGTCGGAGTTCCTGGAGGAGCCCCAGCTGGCCGAGGCGATCGAGAACGCCAACACCAAGGGCGGCTACCTGGATCAGGACGTCGTCAAGGGCTTCGACGCCGAGTTCTTCGCCATGTCGCCGGTCGAGGTCGAGCGGGTCGATCCGCAGCAGCGCCTGATGATGGAGCTGACCTGGGAGGCATTGGAGCACGCCAGGATTCCGGCCAGCGAGCTCAAGGGCGAGCCGGTCGGCGTGTTCATCGGCTCGTCGGGCAACGACTTCATGCTGCTCGCGGCGCTCGGGCTGGGTAGCGAGCGCGACCCGAACGTGCCGGTGTCGGCCGAGGCCTACGCGATCATGGGCAGCGTCACGTCGATCATCCCGAACCGGGTCTCCTATTTCTTCGACTTCCGCGGTCCGTCGGTGGCCGTCGACACCGCGTGCTCCTCGACGCTGGTCGCGGTGCACGAGGCGGTGCAGGCGCTGCGCAACGGCGATGCCGACCTGGCACTGGCCGGCGGCGTGAACATGCTGCTCGCGCCGATGGCCACGCTCGGTTTCGACGCCAACGGCGGCGTCGCCAAGGACGGGCACATCAAGGCGTTCTCCAGTGACGCCGACGGCATGGTCCGGTCCGAGGGCGGCGGTCTGGTGGTGCTGAAGCGCCTGGCGGACGCCGAGCGCGACGGCGACACGATCTACGCCGTGATCAAGGGCTCGGCGGTCAACAACGACGGCCGGTCCAACGGCCTGCTCGCCCCGAACCCCGACGCGCAGGCCGAGGTGCTGCGCCGCGCCTACCGGGACGCGGGCATCGCGCCGTCGTCGGTGGACTACATCGAGGCGCACGGCACCGGCACCCTGATCGGCGACCCGATCGAGGCGGACGCGCTCGGCCGGGTGGTCGGCCGCGGTCGGGAAGCCGACAAGCCGGCGCTGCTCGGTTCTGCCAAGACCAACTTCGGTCACCTGGAGTCCGGCGCCGGTGCGGCGAGCCTGGCGAAGGTGGTCATGTCGTTGCAGCACAACGTCATTCCGCCGAACATCAACTACGCCGGGCCGAACCCGTACATCCCGTGGGACCAGGCGCACCTGAAGATCGTCGACGAGCCGACGGAGTTCCCCCGCTACAGCGGCAAGGCCACCATCGGCATCTCCGGCTTCGGTTTCGGCGGCACGAACGCGCACATCGTCGTCCAGGAGTACACGCCGACCGCCGCCGACGCGGCCGACAGCCAGGCTCCGTTCTCCGAGCTCGAGACCCAGTTCGACGAGGAAGCGCTGGACGAGACCGCCGATGCCGCCGCGGCCTCCGATGCCCTGGCCGCCGCGGCCGAGGTGGCGGCCGAAGCCGCCGCGCCCGCCGTCGAGTGGACCGCCGAGCGCACCGAGCCGCTGCCGCAGATTCTGCCCGTGTCGGGTTACCTGCCCTCCCGGCGCCGCCGGGCCGCCGCCGAACTGGCCGACTGGCTGGAGTCCGAGGCTGGCGCGAAGACGCCGCTCGCCGATGTGGCGCGGGCACTGGCCAAGCGCAGCCATTGGCGTTCGCGCGGTGTGGTGCTGGCCAAGACGCACGAGGAGGCGATCGCCGGGCTGCGCGCCATCGCGGCGGGCAAGCCCGGTCCGGGCGTCTTCACCGCCGACGCGCCCGCGGCCATGGGTCCGATGTGGGTGCTCGCCGGTTTCGGCGCGCAGCACCGCAAGATGGGCAAGCAGCTCTACCTGGAGAATTCGATCTTCGCAGCCGCCGTCGACGAGGTCGACGAACTGGTGCAGGACGAGGCCGGATACTCGGTGCGCGAGCTGTTCCTGGACGACAGCCAGGACTACAACGTCGGCACCTCGCAGGTCGGCATCTTCACCATCCAGGTCGGCCTGGCCGCGCTGCTGCGCGCGCACGGCGCGGAACCCGAAGCGGTGGTGGGCCATTCGATGGGTGAGGTCGCGGGCGCGTACATCGCCGGTGGCCTCTCGCTCGAGGACGCGGTGCGCGTGATCTGCGCCCGTTCTCGCCTGATGGGCGAGGGCGAGCAGATGATCAGCGACGACGACGTGCGCAATATGGCGCTCATCGAGTACAGCGCCGAGGACGTCGCGAACCTGCTGCCGGACTACCCGGACGTGGAGGTCGCGGTGTACGCGGCGCCGACCAACACGGTGATCGGCGGCCCGCAGGATCAGGTGGCGGCGATCGTCGCGCAGGTGGAGGCGGCGGGCAAGTTCGCCCGCGTGCTACAGACCCGCGGCGCGGGCCACACCTCGCAAATGGATCCGCTGCTCGGCGAGCTGGCCGCGGAATTGGCCGGTATCGAGCCCACCAAGCTGAAGACCGGCCTGTACTCGACGGTGCACGCCGAAGAGTTCTTCCGTGCGGGCAGCGACCCGATCCACGACGAGGACTACTGGGTCAAGAACATGCGCCACAGCGTGTACTTCACCAACGCGGTGAAGCTCGCGGTGGACGCGGGCCACACCACATTCCTGGAGCTGGCGCCGAATTCCGTCGCGTTGATGCAGGTGCTGGGCACCACCTTCGCCGCGGGCGTGCACGACGCGCAGCTCATCCCGACGCTCAAGCGCAAGGAGGACGAGTCCGCGGGTGTGATCGCCGCGCTCGCACAGCTCTACGTGCACGGCCACAAGGTCGATCTGTTCTCGCTGCTCGGCCCGGGCGACTACGCCGACGTTCCGCGCACGACGTTCGTTCGCAAGGAGTACTGGCCGAAGGTGCGGCTGGCCGCGGGCGGCAACGGCCGGGTTCCCGGTGCGCACGTCGCACTGCCGGACGGCAGGCACGTCTGGGAGGTGCAGGCGTCGTCGGTGACCGATCTCGCCGGACTGGTGCGCGCCGCGGCGGCGCAGGTGCTGCGCGACGTGTCGCTGGGCGCGGCGATCCCGCACGCGCCGATCCCGGCGGCGGGCACGCTCACCACCACGCTCACCCCGCATCCCGGCGGCGCTTCGGTGCAGGTCCATGCGAAGGAAGGCACCGTTTTCCGCCTCGTGTTCGATGCCGTGGTGACCTCCGGCGCCCTGCTGCCGGAACCCGCTGCGGCCGAGCCCGTCCCGGCGGCGGCCGCGCAGCCGCGCAGCGATGCCGATCTCGAGGTCGTGGAAACCTTCGGTGACCGGTGGGATCCCGACGGCACGCAGACCGTCGAGGAGCGGCTCGCGCTGATCGTCGCGGAATCCATGGGTTACGCGGTCGAGGATCTTCCGATGGAGATCCCGCTGATGGAACTCGGTTTGGACTCGCTTATGGCGATGCGCATCAAGAACCGGGTCGAATACGAGTTCGACATCCCGCAGCTGCAGGTGCAGGCCGTCCGGGACGCCAGCCTGCACGAGGTCGGCAAGGTGCTGCGGTACGCGATCGAGCACCGCGACGAGGTGCAGGCGATGGCCGATCAGCAGGCCGCCGACAAGGCGGCGGGCGGCACGGGTGAACTGGCTGTCGACGCCGATTTCATCGCCACCGCTCGCCAGGCCCTGGCCACCGGAGGCGACCCGGTCGCCGCTGTCGCGGGCGTCGCGCCCACGAAGCCGGACGCCGCGCCGGAAACCACTGCCGCCGAGCCCGCCGCGGAACCGGTCGCCCAGACCGCACCGGCCACGCCCGCGGCCGTCTTCGGCGGTGCGCAGTCGTCGGCCGACGAGGACGACGTCCCGCCGCGGGACGCCGCCGAGCGCCTGACCTTCGCCACCTGGGCGGTGGTCACCGGTAAGTCGGCCGGAGGGATCTTCAACACGCTGCCGATCCTCGACGAGGACACCGCGGAGAAGCTGGCCGCGCGCCTGACCGAGCGGGTCAAGGCCGAGGTCACCGTGGACGACGTGCTCGACTGCGAGACCATCGAGCAGCTCGCCGACATCGTCCGCACTCTGCAGGACAGCGGCGCGGACGTGGACGGCTTCGTCCGTCCGCTGCGGCCGCGCGCTGAGGGGTCGAACGCCGTGCCGGTGTTCGTGTTCCATCCCTCGGGTGGCAACACGCTGGTGTACGAGCCGCTGTTGAAGCGGCTGCCCGCCGAGACGCCGATGTACGGCTTCGAACGGGTCGACGGCTCGATCGAGGAGCGGGCTCGCCAGTACCTGCCCGAGCTGCGCAAAATGCAGGGTGACGGCCCGTTCGTGCTGTACGGCTGGTCGCTGGGCGCGGTACTGGCCATCCAGACCGCGCAGTTGCTGCGCGCCGAAGGCGCGGACGTGCGCATGGTCGGCCTGATCGACCTGGCCATCCCGACGCAGGGCGAGGACAACAGCCCCGAGGAGCGGGTGCGCCGGATCGAGCGTTATCAGGCCTTCGCCAAGAAGACCTATGGCGTCGACGGGGAACTGGATCGGGAACAGCTGGAGACGCTCGCCGCGGCCTCCGACGACGAGCAGTTCAAGATGATCAGCGACCTGATCAAGATCAGCGGCACCAAGATTCCCGGTGGTGTGCTCGAACACCAGCGCACCTCGTGGATCGACAGCCGCCATCTCGCCCGGACCCGCCCCTCGCACTACGACGGCAACGCCGTGCTCTACCTCGCCGATCGCTATCACGACGGAATGATCGAGCTCGAGCCACGTTTCGCCGACCGGGTGCCGAACGGCGGCTGGGACGAATACATTCCGAATCTGGAGGTCGTCCACATCGCCGGCGACCACCTGCAGATCATCGACGAACCGCGGATCGGGAAGATCGGAGCCGACCTGGCCGCGAAGCTCGCCGCGATCGAGGCGAAAGGGGCCAAGTGAGCACGACTGCCGAAAAACTCGCCGACCTGCGCAAGCGGCTGGAATTAGCGCAGGAGCCGGCGGGTGAAGCGGGGGTGGCCAAGCGGGCGAAGAAAGGCATCCCCAGCGCCCGCGACCGGATCAACATGCTGCTGGATCCGGGAACCTTCGTGGAGATCGGTGCGCTGGTCCGCAAGCCGGGTGATTCCGCCGCGCTCTACGGCGACGGCGTCGTCACCGGGCACGGCCTGGTCGATGGCAGGCCCGTCGCGGTGTTCTCGCACGACCAGACCGTCTACGGCGGTTCGGTCGGTGAGATGTTCGGCCGCAAGGTCGCCGGGATCCTGGAGTACGCGGCCAAGGTCGGCTGCCCGGTGGTCGGCATCAACGACTCCGGTGGCGCGCGCGTGCAGGAGGCGGTGACCTCGCTGGCCTGGTACGCCGAGCTGGGCCGGCGCCAGGAGCCGCTGTCCGGCCTGGTGCCGCAGATCTCGATGATCCTCGGCAAGTGCGCGGGCGGCGCCGTCTACGCCCCGATCAACACCGACGTGGTGGTGGCGACCGAAGAGGCGTACATGTTCGTCACCGGCCCGAAGGTGATCCGCGAGGTCACCGGCGAGGACGTGAGTCTCGAGGAACTCGGCGGGGCGCGCAGTCAGGCGGAATACGGCAACATCCACCACGTGGCCAAGGACGAGGCGGCCGCGTTCGAATGGGTGCGCGATTACCTGAGCTACCTGCCGACCAGTTGCCAGGAGCCCTCGCCGATCGTGAACCCCGGTCTGGAGCCGGAGATCACCGACAGCGACCTGGAACTGAATTCGATCGTCCCGGACGCCGACAACGCCGGGTACGACATGCACGAGATCCTGCTGCGCATCTTCGACGACGGCGCGTTCCACGAGTTCGGCGCGTCGGCGGGCCGCAACGTCATCACCGGCTTCGCCCGGGTGGACGGGCGCAGTGTCGGCGTGGTCGCCAACCAGCCGATGGTGTACGCGGGCGCGTTGGACGCCCGCGCCTCGGACAAGGCCGCGCATTTCGTGCGCCTGTGCGACGCGTTCGAGATCCCGCTGGTGTTCGTCGTCGACACGCCCGGCTTCCTGCCCGGTGTGGAGCAGGAGAAGATCGGCGTCATCAAGCGCGGTGGACGGTTCCTGTTCTCCTACGTCGAGGCGTCGGTGCCGAAGGTCACCGTGGTGATCCGCAAGTCCTACGGCGGCGGTTATGCCGTGATGGGCTCCAAGCAGCTGGGTGCCGACGTGAACCTGGCCTGGCCCACCGCGCGCATCGCCGTCATGGGCGCCGAGAGCGCGGTCAGCTTGATCGGAGCCAAGCAGATCGACGCCGCGCCCGAGGACCAGCGCGCCGCGATTCGCCAGCAGATGATCGACTTCTACAACGCCACCGTGGCGACGCCGTGGGTGGCCGCCGAGCGCGGCTACGTCGACGCGGTCATCGAGCCGGCGGCGACCCGGCTGGAGATCCGTCGCGCGCTGCAGTTGTTGCGGGACAAGGCTCTTCCCCGCAGTCCGCGCAAGCATCACCTGCTGCCGCTGTAGCACCCGGGAACAGGATCGGGCCGCGCCCCCTTGGGGCGCGGCCCGATTCGCGTCGTGCGCGCCGAACTGTCAGGCGAGGCTGACGGATTCGATGACGACGTCATCGACCGGAACGTCCTGATGCATGCCGGCCGAGGAGGTGGCGACACCCGCGATCTTGTCGACCACGTCGGTGCCTTCGGTCACCTTGCCGAAGACGGCGTAACCCCAGCCGGCCGGGTTGGGCGCGGAGTGGTTGAGGAAGGCGTTGTCGGCGACGTTGATGAAGAACTGCGCGGTGGCCGAGTGCGGGTCGTTGGTGCGGGCCATCGCGACGGTGTACTTGTCGTTCTTCAGGCCGTTGTTCGCTTCGTTCTGGATCGGGTCCTTCGTGCCCTTCTGGCGCAGCCCGGGCTCGAAGCCGCCGCCCTGGATCATGAAGCCGGGGATGACGCGGTGGAAGATCGTGCCGTTGTAGTGGCCCGCGTTCACGTAGTCCACGAAGTTGCGCACCGTGTTCGGCGCTTTCTGATCGTCCAGTTCGAGCACGATCGATCCATAGTTCGTCGAGAGATTCACCTTGGTCATACACCCACCTTTCCATCCCTTCGTAGGCTGTCGCGTCATACGGGTGCTTTTGAGTGCCCGGGGTCGGATATGGATGACCTTCTTCGTCAGCACATGGGCAACTCGCCGGGAACGCCCAGAAGCTGAGCGGCACCTGACGCGGGACCTGAACGCAAATCCCGCGATGCCCGACTAGCACGGCCTAAAGACCCGGACAGGCGGGGGGGCCAGCTAGCATTGCCAACCGTGCCCGACGCCGCAACCGCTGTTCTGACGAAACCCCCCGCCGCCCCGGTGGTGACCCCGAACGATTTCCGGACTGCCCGGCTCATCGCACTGGTCGCCGGGTTGCTCGGCGCGCTGTTCGCGCTGGCGACCCCCTTCCTGCCGGTCGCGCAGACCACCGCGGTGCTGAAGTGGCCGCAGAGCGGGACGCTCGGCAATGTGCAGGCGCCGCTGATGTCGCAGGTCCCGATCGATCTGACGGCGACGATCCCGTGCGAGACGATCGCCCAGTTGCCCGAGCGCGGCGGCATGCTGCTGGCCACCGCGCCGCCGCAAGGCGATCGGGCCGCGCTGGAGGCCATGTTCGTGCGGGTGTCGGAAACCTCGGTGGACGTCATCGACCGCAATGCGGTGGTGGTGTCGGCCGACCGCAGCCGGATGGGCGAGTGCACGTCGCTGAGTATCAGCTCCGACAGCGAACGCACCTACGCGGTGTTCAACGGGCTCACCAGGCAGGTGGAGCGGCCGGTCGAGGGCGCGGCGCCCGGGGTGACCGAGTCGGCCACCGTGCCGGTGGAGGGGCAGCTGAGCGGTGACCTGCGGCCCCAGGTGGTCGGCGTGTTCTCCGACCTCAAGGGCGCGGCGCCCGCGGGGTTGTCGTTCGACATGACGGTGGACACCCGCTTCTCCTCCAGCCCGACCGCGATCAAGCTGATCGCGATGGTCGCGGCGGTGCTGTGCACACTGATCGCCCTCGCGGCGCTGGCGCGGCTCGACAGCAGTGACGGGCGGGGGCACCGCCGGTTCCTGCCCGCGAACTGGCTGAAGCCGACCTGGGCCGACGGCGCGGTGGTCGGCACGCTGCTGCTGTGGCACTTCGCGGGCGCGAACACCTCCGACGACGGCTACATCCTCAGCATGGTGCGGGTCGCTCCGCACGCGGGCTACATGGCCAACTACTTCCGCTGGTACGGCGTGCCGGAGGCGCCGTTCGGCTGGTACTACTACGTGATCCAGGTCTTCTCGGAGATCTCCACCGCCAGTCCTTGGGTCCGGTTGCCCGCGCTGGCCTGCGCGATCCTGTGCTGGCTGGTGATCAGCCGCGAGGTGGTGCCCCGCCTGGGCCGCGGAGTGCGCACCAGCAAAGTGGCGCTGTGGACCGGCGGACTGGTGTTCCTTGCGTTCTGGCTGCCGTTCGACAACGGCCTGCGTTCCGAGCCGATCGTCGCCCTCGGGGCGCTGCTGACCTGGGTGTCGATCGAGCGGGCCATCGCGACCGGACGGCTGCTGCCTGCCGCGGTGTCCATCCTGGTCGCGGCGTTCACCTTGGCCGCGGCGCCCACCGGCCTGATGTGTGTGGCGGCGCTGCTGGCTGGTATCCGCCCGATGGTGCGCATCGTGGTGCGCAAGCACCGGCAGTTCGCCGCGCTCGGCGCCGGGCGGTGGGGTTCGACGCTGCCGCTGCTCGCCCCGATCGCCGCGGCGGGCGTGCTCGTGCTGACTGCCGTCTACACCGACCAGACCTTCGCGGGCATCCAGGAGGCCAACCGGGTGCGTCAGGTGACCGGGCCGAACCTGGCCTGGTACGAGGACTACCTGCGTTACTACTACCTGTTCGTGGAGACCGTCGACGGTTCGCTCTCGCGCCGCTTCGCCTTCCTGGTGATGCTGCTGTGCCTGTTCACCACCATGCTCGTGCTGCTGCGGCGCAGGCGGGTGCCCGGCATCGCCAGCGGACCGACCTGGCGGCTGATGGGCGTGGTCTTCGGCACGATCTTCTTCATGATGTTCAACCCGACGAAGTGGACCCACCACTTCGGCGCGTACGCGGGCATCGCGGGTTCGCTGGCGGCGGTCACGGCCGTCGCGGTCTCGGCGAGCGCCCTGCGGGCCCGCAAGAACCGGGCGATCTTCCTGGCCGGGTTGCTGTTCGTGCTCGCGGTCGCGTTCTCGGGCATCAACGGCTACTGGTACGTGTCCAGCTTCGGCGTGCCGTGGTTCGACAAGCGGATCTCGCTGCACGGCTACCAGTCGAACACGCTCATGCTCGTCCTGTTCGGGTTGGCGCTGGCGCTGGTCGGCTGGTACGCGCTGCGGGAGGATTACACCGAGCCGCAACCGTCGGCGAAGACGGCGCGCGGCAGGCGGATCCGCCGGTTCGCCGCGATCCCGCTGACCGTGGTCGCCGCGCTGATGGTCGCGCTCGAGGTGCTGTCGCTGGTGAAGGGCGCGGTCTCGCAGTACCCGGCGTACTCGCTGGCCCGGTCGAACGTCGACGCGCTCGGCGGCAGCACCTGCGGCCTGGCCAACGACGTGCTGGTCGAGCCGGACCCGAACGGCGGCAAGCTGGAGCCGATCGTGGATCCGGCGCACCCGCCGACCGATCCGTCCGACCCCTTGGCCGGCGTCGACCCGGTCGGTTTCGATCCGAACGGCGTGCCCAACGACCTGTCCGCCGACAGCGTCGAGGTGAAGCCGGGCACCGGTAACACCTCGACCCAGTCGGTCGGCGCGGCGTTCGCGGAGGGGCAGAGCGCGGGCACCGGCGGCGGTCAGGGCGCGCGCGGCGTCAACGGCTCCACCGTCGCCCTTCCGTTCGGCCTGGACCCGGCGACCACGCCGATCCTCGGCAGCTATCAGAACGGTGTGCAGCAGCCGGCGAACGTCACCTCGAGCTGGTATCAGCTGCCGGCCCGTTCGGCGGACAAGCCGCTGGTGGTGATCTCGGCCGCCGGTCGCATCCTTTCCTTCGACGACACCGGCGCGATGAAGTACGGCCAGTCGCTGACCGTCGACTACGGCAAGCGGCAGCCCGACGGCAGCGTGCAGAAGCTCGGCACCTACCTGCCGCGCGACATCGGCCCGTTCCCGTCCTGGCGCAATCTGCGGGTGCCGCTGGACGAGATCGCGCCCGACGCCGACGCGGTGCGCATCGTCGCCAACGACCCGATCCTGATCGGGGACCAGTGGCTGGCGTTCACGCCGCCGCGGATGCCGAAGCTGCAGACGCTCAACAGCCTGCTCGGCTCCCAGCAGCCGATCCTGCTGGACTGGGCGGTGGGCCTGCAGTTCCCGTGCCAGCGTCCGTTCGACCACCGCAACGGCGTGGCCGAGGTGCCCGGCTACCGCATCCTGCCGGACCGTCCGCTGGCCATCAGCTCGACGAACACCTGGCAGGCCGAGGAGTTCGGCGGTCCGCTCGGCTTCGCGCAGATGCTGGCGAAGTCGACCACCGTGCCCACCTACCTGAAGGACGACTGGGCGCGGGACTGGGGCTCCCTGGAGCGCTACGACCAGTACGACCGCAACGCCGTCCCGGCCGAGCTGGTCACCGGCACCGCAACCCGCTCCGGCTTCTGGTCCCCGGGCAGCATGCGGGTGTTCTGATCAGGTCGACCATCGGAACCCGGGCCGCCGCGTAGGCGCTGATCCTGCGTGGCGGCCCGGGCCGTCGCACTCGCCTTCTCGGCGTCCGCGAGTCGGCCAGGGGATAGCCACCCAGACAGAGGGCCGCCGCGCAGGCGAATCCTGCGCGGCGGCCCTGCCGTTTTCGCCGGTGCGAAACCGGGCGCTCAGACCTTCAATCGAAGACCGAGCTCGCGCCGGAGCACCTCTTGCGAAGGGAGGCGGCCGAGCACGCGCAGCACCGCAGGCCGCAGCTCCCGTTGTTCCTCTTCGCTGAGCAGTCCGACAAGATCGCGCAGATCCATATCATCGAATGCCGTTGTCATGGCAATCAGATTAAGGCCATCGACCTGATTCGTCTTCCGATGTTTAACCACAGGTGGGAGCACATTTCCATACCGGACAACCGGTTTACTGCCGGGTGCTGTCATAGTGCGCCCGCGCGGCGAGGACGTCGTCCATGCGCGCCTCCGCCCACGCTTTGACGGCGCTCATGACCGGCTGGAGGCTGTGACCGAGCGGGGTGAGTTCGTAATCGACTCGGACCGGCACTTCCGCTGTGACGCGCCGTTTCAGCAAGCCGTCGCGTTCGAGTCCGCGCAGTGTCTGGGTGAGCATCTTGGGGCTCACGCCCGCGATGATCCGGTTCAGTTCGGCGTAGCGTCGGGGGCCGTCGGCTAGCGCGGCCAGGATCAGGCTCACCCATTTGTCGCTGATCCGGTCCAGCAGTTGCCGGGTCGGACACTCGGCGATGTAGGCGTCGTAATGCTGTTTGGCCAGCTCACGGTGTTGCGCCGCGGTCTTCGTCGCCATCTGGATACCTCGCCACCTCTAACGCACCTTCGGGTAACTACTACCCAGTAGATAGTAGTTCTTCGTAGATTGGGCGCAGCCGAAAGGGAGGAATGTCATGCGAGCAGTAGTTGTCCGCCGGCCGGGACCGGAAGCCGTGGTGGAGATCGTGGAAGTGCCGAAGCCGCAACCAGGTCCGGGCACGATTCGCATCACGGTCGCGGCGGCGACGGTGAATCCGGTCGACCTGATGGTGCGCGCGGGCGTCGGCGGCACGCCGTTCGCCGCGCCGCGCGACCAGTGGGGCGTCGGCTGGGACGTCGCGGGCACGGTGGACGCGCTCGGCGCGGGCGTCACGGAGTTCACGGTGGGGCAGGCGGTGATCGGCATCAGCGATCGGCTCGACGTCTCGTTCGGCGCGCAGGCCGACTATGTGGTCCTCGAATCCGGGAACGTCGCGCCCGCTCCGGTTTCCGTGTCCCCGGTGCGAGCGGCCACCATCCCGCTCAACGGCCTCACCGCGGTGCAGGCCCTCGACGCGCTGGGCCTCGCGTCCACCGACACCCTGCTGGTGACCGGCGCGGCGGGCGCGGTCGGCGGCTTCGCCGTCGAACTCGCGGCGGCGCGTGGTATCCGGGTGATCGCGTCGGCCTCGCCCGCTGACGAGGACACGGTCCGCGCATTGGGCGCCACCGATTTCGTTCCGCGGCAGGCGTCCCTGCCGGACGCCGTCCGCGCCCTCGTCCCCGGCGGAGTCGACGCCGCCTTGGACGCGGCCGCGCTCGGCCCCGCGACGCTCGCGGCGGTGCGCGGCGGCGGGCGGTTCGTATCGGTCAGCGTCCCGAACACGCCGATCCCGTTGCGCGGCATCACCGTACACACGGTCCTCGTCCGCGCCGACCGGCGACAACTCGACCGACTCGTCGCCCACGTCGACGCGGGCGAACTCACCCTCCGCGTAGCCGAAACCCTTCCCCTCACCTCCGTCGAAGCCGCCCACAAACGCCTGGCCGCCGGCGGTCTCCGCGGCCGCCTCGTTCTCACCCCATAGCCCGCGAGGACACACCGCTGTCGAGAAGCGCGAGCGGCCCCACCGTATGCCGCTCGTGGACAGCGGGTGGTGGAACTTTCCGACGTTCCGCGCCCGCGGTTCGCCCGCCAGGAACCACGCCGAGACGCGTTGCGGTCGTGCACAGGTGTTCTCGGTGTCGGCACATCCTCGCACCGCTGCGCCCCACGGCGAGGTCACCGGACGCGGATGGGATCGTCGGTGTCGAGGCCCGTGCGGGTTTGGGGAGTGATGTGGATGGTGGCCGGAACCGCGGTGGGGTCATATGGCGTGAAGCGCTCGAGGGAGCCCCAATCGCGGGACCAGTCGTGGTCGAGGTAGGCGGGGACGGTCTGGGACTTCAGCAGCAGGCCGGTCCAGCCGAGGGGACCGCCGCCGATGTCATCCTGCCAGGCGTTGGAGGCGTCGGAGCCGACCCGGTCTGGCAGGATGCGCCAGCGCGGGATCTCGGCGACGCCGTCCTTGTGGTCGAACGGCCGCTGGCACGGGAAAGCCAGGCCGACGTGCCAGTCGAGCAGCACCGGGTCCGTGGATCCGACGACGGAATTCAGCGTGGCGAGCTTGGGCAGCCGGGGCGGGGTGACGGCCAGCCACTGCTTGGGCGTGATGTCGTTGTCCACCGCGACCAGTCGCACCGCGTTCACTTCGCCGGGCAGCCGGTCCAGCGGCACCCGCAGGTTGCGCCAGGACGGTGCGGGGCCGATGTCCAGCGGATCGATCGAGCCGAGGGTGCGCACTTCGCCGTCCGGGCCGCGGACGCCGTACTCCAGGTGCAGTTCCTGTCCGTAGGTGAGCACACCGTCGTCGTCCACCGACCGGATCCGGCCCGCCGCGGTGATCGCGAGCACCTGGTAGGCGGGGTCGTGGCGCATGCTGTCGGTCAGGTCGAGCCGGTACCACTGCGTGGTGAGCTCGGCCTGCCGCTGCTCGCCCTCCTGGTAGCTGCCCAGCACCGGGGTCTTCGCCGGGTCGAGGCCGAACGGCAGCGCGACGGTGCTGCCGTTGGCGCCCGCCTGTTCGGTGGTGCCGCCTCCGGTGCCCGCGCCGGTCGTCTTGGTGGTCTTGTTCTCGGAGTCCTTGTCGACCGAGTTCGCGCCGCCGGTGACCGTCTCCTCGGCGTCGGCGGTCAGGTCGCGCGCCACTCCGTTCGGCGTGAATCCCTTGTTCTTCGCGGCCAATCCGTCCGCGACCGACCCGGTGAAGGGTTGCAGCAGTGAATCGGCGGTGTCGGTCTCCACCAGCACCTCGTTCGCCAGCGCGCACGAGTCCCCGCCGACGGATTGCACGTTCGACTTGGTGATGGAGTACGCGGGGTACTGCGTGGCCGCGGCCTTGGCGAGCGAGGCGACCTCGAAGATCACCAGCAGCGCCGCCGCCACGGTCAGCGGCGCCGACGCCCACCGATCGAATCGACGTGGCCCCGCGGCGCTGTCGCGCCGATACGGCTCCCGGTAGTGCTGCCAGATGGCGACCAGCAGCGCCACGCCACTGAGTCCGAGGAACAGCGTGGACAGTCCCTTCCCCGCGATCAGCGGCGCCTTGTCCCACCACGGGACACCGTAACTGGACACGTACCACCACCCGTTGGAGCCGGTGAAGGTCACGGCGAGCAGGAACAGCACGGCGGCGGCGAACAGCGCGCGATTACGCGTCGAGCGGATTCCCGTGGTGCCCACCGCGACCGCCGCGAGCGCGGCAAGCGATCCGGCCAATCCGGCGTACACGCCGAAGTGGTGCGTCCACTTGGTGGGGGTGAACATCATCAGGAACAGCGACGCGAACACGATGCCGAGAATGCGCACCGACGGTCCGCGCGAGGTGCCGGGGATCCGGCCTTTCCGCAGCACTTGCAGCACACAGACGAGCAGGCACAGCAACATCACCAGGACGCCGAACCGCCGCGCGAGCGATCCGTCCGGCGAGAGCATGAGCAGCGAGTCCCACCGGGTGCGCTCGTCGAACCACGCGACGTTCGGGCCGACGATGGTGCGGACCCGGGTCGCTTCCAGCACGGTCGCGAGGGTCTGGTCGGCGAAGATCACCACCAGCACCAGCGTGCCCGCGGCCAGGCCGGGGGCGAGCAGCGCGGCGAACCGGAATACCGCGCCCGCCCGGGACGGTTCGCGCACCTTCGCGGGAGCGTTCACCGCGGCCGCGGCTTCCGGGGAACCGGCGGCGGCCGCGTCCGCGTCGGGCCCGGTTCGGACCGGGACCGCCCCGCGCGCGCGTTTGACGATGATCAGCAGCACCGGTCGTGACCCTGCGATCAGCGCCGCGATGCAGATCAGGCCGGTGGGGCCCGCCGCGAGTGAGAAGGCGGCGATGAGCACGGCCGCCGCGGCGGGCAGCAGCCGTCCGGTCGCGATGGCGCGTTCGATCGAGCACCAGGTGAGCAGCGCGCCCGCCGCGATCAGCGGCTCGGGGCGCAGACCGTTGTCGTAGGGCAGCCAGAACGCGAGGAACACCAGCCCCGCCGTCCACAGCGCCACCTTGTTGCGCCGCACCCGTGCGCCGAGGCGCGGCAACACCTCCCGGCTGATCACCAGCCAGCAGACGACCCCGGCCAGCAGTGTGGGCAGACGCATCCACAGGCTGGCGTCGGAGATCCGGGCCATCCACGCCAGCACCTCGTAGGACCACCCGAACGGAGCCTCCGGGACCGCGAACCAGCGGTAGTAGTTCGCCATGTACCCCGCGTGCTCGGAGGCGCGCGCCATGTTCAGGATGTAGCCGTCGTCGGAGGTGTTCGCCCCGATGACATGCCACAGCGCCAACGTGCCGAGCACGACGCCGTCCGCGGGGGTGACCCGCCACCAGTGCGCGGGCAGGAAACGTCGCGGTGTGCGCCCGTCTGCGGTGTCCAGCAGATGTAGTGCGACGAGCGCGATCAGCGTGAACACGGCGGCGGCGATCATGGCGGCCAGCTTCAGCGGCGTCGGCGTGGAGGAGAAACGCGAGTCGATGTCCGCGTGCACCTGCGCTCCGGCGAGCCGATCGGCGCCCAGGTCGGTGAACACGCCGACCAGCTGCGGCCGGATGTCCCGGCCGATCGTGGTCCGGAACGGCGTGCCGTCCTCGCGGTTCACGCCGGTGAGTTCCACGGTCGTCGCGGCGGCGCCGGACTCGATGCCGATCGTCGCGCAGGACCCGACCTCGGCCAGTGGCGCGGACAGCAACGGAATGTCCCGCAGCACCACCGAGAGCGCGCCGTCGGCGACCGAGACCACCAGCCCCTTGGTCGTCGCCTGGCCCGACGCGACCGGGACGGTGGACAGCACCGTGCCCCCGGCTGCGAGCTCGCGCGCCAGCGCGCAGGGCAGCGTCGCACGCAACCGCAGCGGCTCGTAGGACACCAGCGGCGCGGCCACGCTCGCGGCGCCGGACTGGGGCCAGTCCAGGCTCGCTCGATCCTGCCGCACCGGCAGGATCGGGGTCAGCAAGGCCAGCAGGAATCCGAGAAGCCCGGAGAGGAGGGCGATCAAGCGGATACGGGTGAACGCTCGAGAAGATCGGTCCGGTCGCACGGTGGTTGATGCTAGCTACCGTCCGGTGTGATCCCGACTGCCCCCGACGAGCGCAGCGTATGAACGTCCCACAACCAGACGTCCTCGACCCGCGTCGGCGTGAATCCCAACAGCTGCGTGACGGTTTCCCGCAGCACCTCGCCGTTCTTCGTCGCGGGCAGCACCAGGACGTCGGCGCGCCAGAATCGCAAGTCGTCCAGCCCGCGAGCGCGCACGCCCGCGTCGATCGACGGAACCACCCCCGTGTCCTGCGCCTGCACCAGCAGCGTGGCGGTCGGGCGGGCCTCGGGGCCGTAGATCCCTTTCTTGGTCGCACCGGTCGGCCCCACGAAGTAACCACCGGCCAGCGGGAAGGAGAATCCGGCCTCGGCCTGCCAGCGCAGCGCCCGCGCGTCGGGCGGCCGGGGTGGCGGCACCAGGACCACCGAACCGTCGCCGACGTAGCGGCGGACGGCGCCGTCGGCGAAGAAATCCGGTGTCGGCGTCCGCTCGACGACCGGCAGGATGGTCGGGATCAGCGGCAGCAGGGCACACGCGACCGCGCCGAACCACGCGAGCGGCTTCCAGTCCACCGCCGACTGCGTCCAGGTCGTCACCGCGCGTTCGGTGGCCGAAGCGAGCACGACCGCGATGGCCGGGATCGCGGCCATGCTGAGTCGGCTCTCCAGCACCGTGTTCAGCAGCGGAACGTGTTCGGCCCAGCGCCACGGCAGTTCGACGCCGGTCGGCCGCTTGCCGATCGTGGCGACCGCGCCCAGCGACAGCACTCCGAAGACCGCGATCACCGCGCCCGCGGCCCGCACCACCCGGTCGCGCCCCAGCAGTCCCACGGTGCACACCACCAAGAGCAGCAGCGGCCAGCCGAAGTACGCGTTCTGCTCGGTCGGGTTGATCGCCACGTTCTGCCCGGGAGCGAACACGCCGCCCAGCGATTCGGACGGGAATTGCACCAGCGCTCGCAGGTCGTTGCCCATCGGGCCGTGGTCGATCGACCGGTAGCTCTGCGGTCCGAAGAATTGCCACCACAGCGGGATCTCGGCCAGCGCCAGTGTGATCACCGCGGCCAGCACGAGGGTGGGGGCGAGCGCACGCGTCACGCGCAGTGCGACGCGCGGCGTGTGCAAATAGT
Source organism: Nocardia sp. NPDC004573 (assembly GCF_053602135.1). Taxonomy (NCBI): domain Bacteria; kingdom Bacillati; phylum Actinomycetota; class Actinomycetes; order Mycobacteriales; family Nocardiaceae; genus Nocardia; species Nocardia sp. NPDC004573. Next base: position 66,481 of record NZ_JBSGDA010000013.1, on the reverse strand, counting down.
AGACCGACGCGAACAGCGCGAATGCGAGAGCGAAGATCAACAGCGGTTCCTCGCCGAGCGCGATCTGCATGGCGACCAGCAGGCCGAGCACGACGGCGTCGCGCGCCCGCCCGCGCGGCCGTTCCGGTTCCGCCGCGGCCGCTCGCCGCGCCATCCGGATCAGTCGTCCCGCGATGATCGGAAGCAACAGCAGCACGACGAAGTTCGGGTGCGCGTTGGCGTGCGAGATCATCCCGGGCGCGAAACCACAGAACAGGCCGCCGAGTACCGCCGCGGCCCGGGACCGGACGAGCTCGCGGGCGAACAGGCGATACCAGGCGAATGCCGTCCCGCCCAGACCGGCGGTGAGCACGAGCACGAAGGTGACGGTGGGCCCGAACAGCAGGGTGACCGGCGTCAGCGGCACGCCGACGCCGAACATGGCCGTGTTGGCCATCATGTTCACCCCGGCGGGGAAGTTCTGCAGGTCGGTGCCGAGCGGGTTGCGCATGGTCTCCACCGAGTGCGCGGTGACGGCGAAGAACCATTCCCACATCGTCTGGTCCTGACCGCTCTTGACCAGGTATCCGCTGTCGGTGTCGCGCCACTGACCCGACAGCACCACCGCGGCCAGCGTCAGGTAACCGACTCCGGCGAGCAGATCGGCGCCACCGGCCCGGAACCGGGGAAGCCACCGGGCACGCGCGGGACCAGCGAGCACCCCCGCCGCCGTCGCTTCCTCCGTCGCGACCGCGACCGACGTCGATTCCGTCCCCGAGCCGGTCTCGACGTCCTGTGCTCGTGTCACCCGCGCATCACTCCTCGACAGCGCCCTCCGTACCCACCACGCCGCGCGTGGACCGACAAACGAGAGGGGTATCCACTTCGCGCGAGTTCAACCGCCGCGATGTCAGCGGTGGACGGTGACCAGCGCGAACGGACCGATGTTCGTGGTGGTGAAACGCGGGTCGTCGAACAGTTCCTCGGGGAAGGTGACCGAGTAGCGCGCCACGTTCGGGTCGTTCGGATAGACGTCCTCGGCCAGCCGCAAGGTGTAGGCGTCGCCGTTGCGCCGGAACAGGAACGCGTCCGGCGCGCGCCACGGGCTTGCCGCCAGCGCGTCGAGCAACTCCTGCGACGTCTTCAGTTTGCTCCAGCTCTTGATGGTTTCCGCGCGGCCCGCGAAATCGGCGAGCGGGTTTGCGTAGTGCGAGGTGAGCGCCTGGAAGCCGAAATAGGGATAGAAGGAAAGGAAGCTGGTGTCGGCGGTGAGCACCACCGTCTCCGAGCGCGGCCGCCCGGTCTGCGCGATGAGCGCCTCGTCCACCTTGCGGTAGTGCGACACCGCCGAGGCGGCCCGTTTGTCGGCCCGATTTCCGTCACCGTCGGTGTCCGTGTACGCGGTGGTGATTTCCGGCGTCAGGACATGCGGGATGTCCTGGGCGAACGCCAGCGCACCGATCGTCGCGACGACGATCGCCACGAGCCGGAACCGGGCGGGCTCGTTCAACGCCTGGTAGATCGCCCGCGCCCCCTCCACGAACCCGAACGCTCCCGCGACCGACAGCAGCACCAGCAGCACCGGCTCCAGCCGGAACGACAGCAGCGTGGTGCCCGCGGCGGTCGCCACCATGGACAGCAGCGTCCACAGGTAGATCGCCGCCACCCCGATGCCCAGTGCCTGCGCGCGCCGCGACGACGCGCCGCGTAGCACCAGCCAGATCGTGCCCAGCAGGCACAGGGCTCCCAGCAGCGAGAACTGGAACATCGGCAGGGGCAGCTCCGCTCCCGACTCCGGCAGGTAGTGCAAGGCGGTTCCGGAGCTCGCGGTCGTGCCGCGCAGCGCCTTCGCCAGGTATGGCGCCCACACGATGAGCGCGACCAGCCCGGCGATGACCGCGATCACCACGAGCCGGACCAGCGGTGGCACCGCCGCGCGCCAAGCGGGGCGGCTCGCGTCCGTCGCCGTGTGAGCGCGCCGCGGATGGTCGCCGCCGCGCCGCGCCCGCACCGCCAGGAAAGCTGCCAGCAGACCCATCAAGGCGACCGCGAAGGCAGCCACCAGGAAGTAGAGGGTGTAGAACGTGGCCGCCCAGCCGAGGAACAGCCCGGCCCCGACGACCGCGCCCCACCCGCCTGCGGTGCGCTGCTCGGCGCCCGCCGCCTTCCGCACGTCCTCCAGCGGACGGTAGAGCGCGCCCCATGCGAGCACCAGTGCGGGCGGCAGCAGCAGCACGATGACGGCGCTGTACGCCTCGGGCGCGGCGTAAGCCAGGGTGACCGCCGTGCTCGCCGCCGTGACGCCCACCGCCCAGTCCGCGCGGATCAGCTGCGACCAGAGCACCAGCGCGACGACCGCGGCCACCGCCAGGAAGCCGATCGCGTACGGCTTGAATACTTCCCAGCCGTCCAGCCCGAGCAGATTCCCCATTCGCCCGCCGATCCAGAACCAGCCGGCGGGATAGAACGACGGCAGATCCGCGTACGTCATATCGCGCAGCGCGGCGGAATCGGTGAGCCTGGTGAGGAACTCGGTGCGGAACTCCTGATCCACGGAGACGCCGAACAGATACAGCTTCGTCGCCGCCAGCGGCATGCCGAGCGTGAACGTGACGAACGTCGAAAGACCGACCCAGGACAGCAGTTTCGCGACCCAGGGCCACTTGTGCAGGCGCAGCAGCGCGATCGCGACGGCGAGCAGGACCGCCGCGCCGACCTGCCCCACGGTGGTGAGCGCGCGCGTCACGTTGGAGGAGTTGAAGGCGGGCCACTGCACCAGCGAGAACGCGACGAGCCCGACGGCGGCCACCACGGCGGCGACGATCGCCGCGAGCGCCGCCTCGCCGATACCCGAGACGATCTGCCGCACCGCGAGCGACTGCCGACCCCGCGCCGGGGCCGGATCGGCGGGCCGCGGCGGCGCTTCGTCCGTCGCCGTCGCCGTGCTCAACGGACCGCTCCGCGCTCGTCGCACTGGATTACTCGCATGGCGCCTCCGGGGTTCACAGGGTCCACTCCGTCAGACGATAGGTGCCCGCGCGATCACCGATCACGCGGGCACCGAGCTCGTTCGCCGAAGTCAGATCGGCAGTCTGCGGAAGATGGCGCGCGGGACGTGCCGCAGCACCATCATCACGTAGCGGAAGGCTCCCGGCGCCCAGACCAGTTCCTTCCCCCGCTGCGAGGCCGCGACCGCCAGCGCGGCGACGTCTTCCTTGTCGACAGTGAGCGGAGCCTCTTTGACGTGCGCCGAGAACTGGGTGCGCACCATGCCGGGCCGGATCACCAGCACGCGCGGGCCGTGCGGCCGCAGCGCTTCGCCGAGCCCGAGGTAGAACCCGTCCAGACCCGCCTTGGTCGACCCGTAGACGAAGTTCGAGCGCCGCACCCGCTCACCGGCGACCGAGGACATCGCGATGATCCGCCCGAAGCCCTGCGCCTTCATCTTCTCGCCGACCAGCACGCCGACGGAGACCGCGGCGGTGTAGTTGATCTGGGCGACCCGCACCGCCTTGCCCTGGTTCTGCCACAGCTCCTCGGGATCGCCGTCGAGGGCGAAGGCGACGATCGCGACGTCCACGTCGCCCGCGTCCCAGGCGGCGTCGATGACCTTGGGGTGGCTCTCGGTGTCGAGCGCGTCGAAGTCGATGACGTCGACCTGGCTCGCGCCCGCCGCCTTCATCTGGGCGACCGCGCCCTCGCGCAACGGGTCACCGGGCAATGCCGCGAGGGTGACGCGCGCGGGGCCCTTCTTCAGGTACTCCGCGCAGATCGCCAAGCCGATCTCCGAGGTGCCTCCCAGCAGCAGAATCGACTGGGGGTTGCCAACGGCATTGATCACTGCAGCTCCAGCCTTCTCGCCATATCGGACATGAATACGCCTGTGGGATCGACGCTACGACGGACCTTGATCCACTCGTCGATCCGGGGATACATCTTGTGAAAGGTCTCGGCGGTGGTCCGCGAGTCCTTCGCGGTGTACAACCGCCCACCGAACTCGAGCACCCGCCGGTCCAGCTCGCCGACCAGCTCGTTGAGGCCCGGCTTGATCGGGAAGTCGACGCAGATGTTCCAGCCCGGCATCGGGAAGCTCAGCGGCGCCTGGTTGCCCGGGCCGAACAGCTTGAACACGTTCAGCGCCGAGTAGTGCCCGGACGCCTGGATGTCGACGATGATCCGCTTGAATTCCTCCACCGCCTCGGTGGGCACCACGAACTGGTACTGGAGGAAGCCGTTGGAGCCGTAGCCGCGGTTCCACTCCGCGATCATGTCCAGCGGGTGATAGAACTGCGTCAGGTTCTGCACCTTGCCGGTGTAGTTGCCGCCCATCCGGTAGTACGCCTCGCCGATGGACATCAGCGTGAGCTTGTTCATCGTCCAGTTCGGGAAGATGTCCGGGACGGTCATCAGCTGCGGCGCGTCGAACTTCAGCGGCTTGTTGCGCAGCCGCTTGGGCAGCTCGTCGAGCTTGGCCAGCCTGCCCCGGGTGATGGTGGCCCGGCCCAGCTTGGGCAGCGGGCTGATCACGTCGAACCAGGCGCTCGAATAGGTGTAGTTCGCCTCGCTGCCGTCGCTGTGCGCGGCGATGGTCTCGTCGAGCGTCGTGGTCTTCACGCCGTCGTTGAGGAAGTAGGCGGTCTCGGTGGGCACCATCTCGATGGTCGCGCGCAGGATGATGCCGGTGAGCCCGTTGCCGCCGACAGTCGCCCAGAACAGCTTGGCGTTGCGCTTCGGCGTGATGTGCTGCACCTGCCCGTCGGCGGTGAGCAGATCGATCGAGCGCACGTGGTTGCCGAAGCTGCCCTCGCTGTGATGGTTCTTGCCGTGGATGTCGGAGGCGATCGCGCCGCCGATGGTCACCTGGCGGGTGCCGGGCAGCACCGGGACCCAGAGCCCGAACGGCAGCGCGGCCTTCATGAGCTGGTCCAGGCTGACCCCGCCGTCCACGTCCACGATGCGGGTGTCGCGGTCGATGCGGTGGATGTTGTTCAGCGCGGTCATGTCGACGACCAGGCCGCCCGCGTTCTGCGCGTGGTCGCCGTAGGAGCGGCCGAGGCCGCGGGCGATCACGCCGCGCCGCAGGTGGGCGGGCTTGCCGTCGTTGTCCTCGGCGACCATGGCGACTGCCTTGGCGATCAGTTCGGGATCGCTGGTCGAGAGCACTTCGGAAGAGGTGGGTGCGGTGCGACCCCACCCGGTCAACGTACGGGTGCGCGTCGGAAGAGTGAACGCGCTGCCCGCGGCCGGGCCGTCGTTCGCGACGCCGGCGCCTTTGTCGTTCCCGGTTGTCTTGGTGGCGGTCGGAGCTTTCGTGGACATCGGCATAGAGGCTACAGGTATGACGGCAGATGGGAGCGGGGTCGCTCTACCCCTGGGTAGTGACGAACTCGTCGGTTTAGAACCGAATCACTGCGTTCGCCGATTCGACGCTACGCTCGTCGGCGTGCAAGCCGAACCCCATCTGCCGCTTCCGGCGGAGTTGCCCCTGGTCGACGAGCCAGGCGGCACTGAGGTCGACCTCAAGACTCAGATCATCCGGTTCACCCTCACCGGCGGGTTCTCGGCCGTCGTCGACTACGGGCTCTACAGCCTGCTGCTCAACCTGGTCGGTCTCCCGGTCGGCGTCGCCAAGTCCATCGGCTTCGTGGCGGGCACCACGACCGCCTACCTGATCAATCGCCGCTGGACCTTCCAGGCCGCACCCAGCCGCCTCCGCTTCCTGGCGGTCGTCGCGCTCTACGCGGTGACTTTCGCGGTGCAGGTCGGCATCAACAACCTGCTCTACTTCACCCTCCCCGGCGAGTGGTGGCGCCAGCCCCTGGCCTTCGTCATCGCCCAGGGCACGGCCACCGTCATCAACTTCGTCGTCCAGCGCTTGGTGATCTTCAAGATCCGCTGACCTCGCACGAATCCGACCCATGCCGCGCAGCGGTGGCGAGCTGTAGCGGTACGACGGATCTGATGACGACGTCGCGTTCAGCAGGTGAGTTCGGATCCGAGCGCGTCGTCGATTTCGAGCGGCCAGCCGGGATCACTACGACTGGAGAGGTTGCGCACGTGGTCAAGGATGAGTGGCGGTCATCGATCGGCTGTGGGCGGTGATCGGCACCGATCGAGAGATCGTGTGGGGGTGGGCGATGGCGGGCCATATACCGCTCACCGCCGTCGACGATTTTCGCAGGCAGTCGCCGATCGAACGCGACTTCGTGGATGGACTGCTGCTTCGGTTGAGCGGGGCCCATCTCGATGACGGAACGTTCGACAGCTTCACTGTTCCTGTAATGCTCTACGGCCGATTCATTCGGGAGGGCTGCTGGGCGGGAGAACGAGTGCTCCCGAAATCGGTAAGCGGTGAATTGGCGCGGTTGGCCTCATCATCGGCGCCAGGCCGCCCAGTTCTTCCCGCGCAGGCGACCGAATTCATGGTCCGTATCGCCGATAATCCGATCCCGAGAGAGACTGCTCTCACGCTTCGTGCCGCAATCTTCGCAAGCCGGATATCAGAGGATCTCGTGCACCCGATCGTGGGAGCCGAACGTTGGCCTACCCCGATGGCGGAGTACGACGAGGACTCGCCCGCTGCCGCGACGATGCGTCAGTTGCCGACGCTCGTTGATCGCTGGTTGCACGACGTCATGTCCAGGGACTCGATCGAAGCCGAGGTCAGGCGACTGGCAGCCGTGCATCGGTGGCATTGACCGACCTCGTCTGCCCGGTGACTCTCGCACTCCAGCGGTGACGAGTGGCACATGGCTGCGGCGAACCCGACGCGATGCCCCGGGGGTGTGCCACTCGCGACATCGGCGCGGACGCACCGGGCTGTATGGAGCTGATCGCACTTCGATCGCGTTACCAGTTCATACCTCCATCACGCCCGGATCCCGCGAATACGGCTGTGGCTGGGGCATGGGGACGGGCCCGGGCGGCACCATCCCCTCGGGAACAAGCGGAATGACTGGCACGAGCGGCGTGAGCGCCACCTCGACGCCCAAATCCATCTGCGCGCGACTGAAGACTTCTATGGCTTGCTGGAGCGTTCGCTCGATGGTGATGGCGAGCTTGTATTCGGCATACGACGCGAGACTGCCGGTGGACGGACGTTCGGTGTAGGAGGCGGGCACCGCCCGATCGAGGTTGGCCGCGTTCAATGTGTCCTGCAATCGATAGACCAGATCCTTGATTTGTTGCAGGGCCGTTGCACCTATGGTGGCGGCTTGTTGGGCGGTGGTGAGCGCGGTGCCGTCGGTGCCGTGCCACGCCGCCGAATGACCTTGCAGGCGACCCTGGAAGGTCGAATATGTCGCGGCGGCGAACCCGGTCAGTCTGGTGGTCTCGTTGGACGGTAGCGAGGGCGGAGCCACGGGCGGGCTTTTGGGCGGGGGTACCGCGTACTTCGGGGTGCCCAGTGTGTCGGCCAGATCCTGGAAGACAGATCGGGCAGCGATTATGTAGTCGGCCAGCGCCTTCGATACTCGAGGTGGCGGTTCGAGCGGCACCTGCCAGCCCTTGGGCTTCGGCTTGGGCGGAGTAGGTGACGGTCCGGGGGAGGGGGAGGGCGTGGGATCGGCTGTCCCCTCGGGCAAATCGATTTCCATCAAGCCACCCTTCTGCCGACCGTCGAATTCCGGGATCCAGCCTCCCACCCCAACCTGTGCCGTGGGCTCCCAGCACCGGGAGTGGGTGAGGAGCCGGCGTGAGCAGCTGTCGCGACCAGGTATCGGGTGGATTCGCCAGGGCCGGTTCAACTCGCCGTCCGTCACGACGGGGCAATCCGTCCGGTTCAACCCCGTCCTTATGGACAGCCGTTCGAGGTGCGCGGGTGATGGTCGCGAGCGTCGTCGCCGGGTCGCCGTCCTGTGGTTCATGGCGAACTACTTCATCGCCATGGCGGTGCTGGAGCGTCGCATCGGTCGCGAAAGGGTGGGCTGCGCGTCCATGACTACAGCGCGCGACCGCGAAACGTCCCCTCCGAGGTCGCCGAGTACCTCGAGCGAGATCGGCCGCTCGCGGTCATCCTGTCCAGTGTCGTGCACCATGTGCCCGAGGAACTCGACCCCGCCCGGATCGTCCGCGAGTACACCGAGATCCTGCCGCCCAGTTCACATATCGCGCTCGACCACTACCTGGACCCGGCCGACAATCCCGTCGCCCATCGGTTCGCCCGCGAACTCGAGAACCGCTTCGTCCACGGGCTGGGTTCGGGCTGGTTCCGCACGGGGACGGATCGGCTCCTTGTTCGACGGTCTGGAACTGGTCGAACCCGGTCTGGTCGAACTGGGCGACTGGTGGCCTCACGGTCCCGCTCCGCGCCCGCGCTCGCAGGAGGAGCGGCTGATGCTGGGCGGGCTGGGCGGATACCGACTCTCAAGAACCGGTGAACAGCGAACCGGCCAGTTCGGTCTTCTCCGCCTTCGCGCCGAAGTAGTCGCCGCCCTTGGCGCGGACGTTGTCGGTGCCCCACTCGCGCTGTTCGCGCGGGGCGGGCACCAGGTGCGGGATGTGCTTGCGGCAGTGGATGTACGCCTCTTCCACGTCGACCACCACCCAGTGTTCGGCGGCGCGGCCCTTGTGGTTGACGGGCAGGTCGGGCACGACGCTGCGGAGGGCGGGGTCGGAGACGATGTGTGCCGAACCGTTGATGTGCAGTCCGATGAGGTCCCGCACGAAATCGATGAGCAGGATCCCGACGTGCGGGTTCTCCAGGATGTTGCCCAGACTGGCCATCACGCCGTTGCCACGATATTCCGGGTACGCGATCCTGCGCTCATCGATGACGTGCAGAAAACCGGGTGACCCGGCCCGGAAAGTCGAGTCGCATTCGCCGCGTTTGTCCGCCGTTGCGATGAATGCCATATCCATCCGGCCGATGAATTCGATCATCGTCGGATTGAGCCTATCGAGCACCTGATCGTCGTAGAAGCGCTGGGCTCGATCTTGTGTTCCGCACCGTTCCTGCAGCTCACGCTCACCGTCGCTGCCGTTTTGTGTGCCGGGCATCGCCGCCCCCTCTGGTCGCCGGAATCCGGGGTCCACCAGGCTCGACGTTGAACCGCGGTCGCACCGAGATCGCGCCAATTTTAGATGAGAAGCGCACGGTAAAACGTCGAAATCCACGTAGATGATGCCCACGATTCTCATGCCGCGCAAGGAATTACATAGATTAGCTAAGAGCCGACCGGCCGGGATTATTTCCGGCCGGTCGGGATTTGCCAATTGATGTGCGGTGCCCTCAGGCGGGGATCAGGGTGACCGGAACCCCGTTGAACACGGCATTGCCGGAGGGCGCGTCGACCACCGAATCATCGGTGAGCACATTGGCGTTGACGCCCGCGTGCTCACGGGCCACGGCCTGCGTGCTGTCGACATGGCCCCAGCCGTGCGGCAGGCTCACCACTCCGGGCATGATGGCCTCGGTCGGCTCCAGCGGGACCGTCAGCGTCCCGGCTGCCGACTTCACCACCGCTCGGTCGCCGAGCCCGAGTCGCGCCACGTCGGCCGGATTGATGTGCAGGGTGCAGCGATTCGATCCGCTCACCAGCGTCGCGATGTTGTGCATCCAGCTGTTGTTGGACCGCAGCTGTCGCCGCCCGATCAAGACCATCTCCGGCGCGGCATCGGACAGACGCGCCCGCATCCTTGCCACGTCGTCGAGCAGTGGCTGCGGGGCCAGGTCCACTCGTCCGGTCGCCGTGCGCAGCACGCCCGGCAGGCGCGGTTGCAGTGGGCCGAGGTCGACCCCGTGCGGGTTGTCCAGCAGCACTTGCAAGTTGAGTGTGCCGCCGTTCCATTCGCCGTGCGGCCCGAGGCGCAGCATCAGGTCGATGCGCTGCTCGGTGCTGGTCTCCCCGATCAGGTCGCCGCGCCGTTCCGCGAGCCCGGCCTTCTGCAGCAGGCCCGCGATCACGAATTCATCCACAGCGGTGAGCGCATCGATACCATCCGAGCCGCGGTGCGGCCTGCCGGTCAGCGCGGCGGCCAGACGCGCCAGCACGGCAGGCTCCGACGGCCGGTCACCCAGCGGCACCAGCGGCCGCGAGTAGCGGGCGTAGTTGCGCACGGCGAACTGCAACAGCGCGAAATCGTAGTGCGCAGACTGGGTCGGGCGCGGCGGCGGCAAGATGACGTCCGCGTGCCTGGTGGTCTCGTTCACATAGCGGTCCACGCTCACCATGAAGTCGAGCCGGGCGAACGCTTCGTCCAGGCGCGCCCCGCTCGGCGCGGACAGCACCGGGTTCCCGGCGACTGTGATCAGCGCGCGGATCTGGCCTTGCCCCGGTGTGACGATCTCGTCGGCGAGCGTCGCGACGGGCAGTTCGCCCATCGCCTCGGGCAGTTCGCGAACCCGGCTGGCCCACCGCCCCGTGCGGAACGGCTTGGTACGCGGGATGCCGCCGGCCGCGGCGGTGGCGAACATCGCGCCGCCGGGGGAGTCGAGGTTTCCGGTCAGCGCGTTGATCGCCTCGACGAGCCACTGGGTGATCGTGCCGAATTCGGCGGTGCAGGTGCCGATGCGGGCGTACACCGCCGCGGTCGGGGCCGCCGCGAGCTCGCGGGCGAGCCGCACGATCGTGGACGCCGGGACGCCCGTGCGGGCCGCGACCGTTTCCGGGTCGAACGCGGCGGCGGCCGTGCGCAATTCCTCCAGCCCGGTCACCTCGACGCGCAGGTCGGTCAACTGCTCGGCGAAAAGCGTGTGCACGATGCCGAACAGCAGGTAGGCATCGCTGCCCGGCCGGATGAACAGGTGCTCGTCGGCCAGCTTCGCGGTGCGCGTGACCCGGGGATCGACCACTACGAAGCGACCGCCCCTGCTCCGTAGCGCCTTCAATCGGCCCGGAAAATCGGGTGCGGTGCACAGCGATCCGTTCGACTCCAGCGGGTTCGCACCGAGCATCAGCAGATAATCGGTGCGGTCCAGGTCGGGCACCGGCACGGTCAGCGGGTCACCGAACATCAGCCCACTGGCCACCTGCTTGGGCATCTGATCCGCGGTGCTGGCCGAATAGATGTTCCTGGTGCCCAATGCTCGCAGCAGGATGGGCACGTACAGTGTGCCCGCCACGGTGTGGGCGTTGGGATTGCCCAAGTAGGCGGCGGCCGACTGGTTCCCGTGCGCGGCCACGACGGCGGGAAACCGCTCGGCGATGTAGTCGAAAGCTTCGTCCCAGGTCGCGGTGCGCCAGGTATCGGTCGCGCGATCACGGATCAGCGGTTCGGTGACCCGGTCCGGGTCCTCGTCGAGATGGCCGAAGCTAGCCCCCTTGGGGCAGATGAAGCCTTTGCTGAAGGGATCCTCGCGGTCGCCGCGGACGGAGGTCACGTGGTCGTCTGGATCCAGGGTGATTTCCAGGCCGCAGACCGCCTCACACAGTGGGCAGGTCCGCAGCAGATTGCGCGATTGGGTGATCGGGGCCATACCCCATCTTGGCGTCCGGTCGTGAAACTGAAAAGAGAACGCTCGACATCCGCGCGCTCGCGATCAGCAATGCCGAACGACCGGTACCCGGTGGCGCTCCGGGGTGGGGAGCCGGAGCACCGGGACGGATACCGGTCGCAAACAGGCCGGGTAGCGCGGCCCCGGCCTGCGATCAGCAGGTGAACTGGATCAGGGTGTTCAGCAGGCGATGGTCAGCTTGGCGCGACGCGACGTGGTGGCGGCGCGCACGGCCGCGGCGATCGCGACGACCGGCGGCACCCAGCGGGCCTCGGCGGGAGCGACGCCCCAGCAGGCCGAACCGGCCGAGAGCTGGGTGGGCGGCAGCGGGATGCCCGCGCCGTCGGTGTACACGGTGGCTCCGGCCTCGCGCAACGCCTGCAGCGCCATCGCGGCCTTGCGGACGCCGGTGACCAGGTGGATCTCGCGACGTTCCGGGCCGGGAATCTCGATCACCGCGCCGGACAGGTTGTTCGCGCGCAGGAAGCGGCGGACCTCGCCGGCCAGTTCGCCGGTGACCTCGATGCCGGACAGGTCGTCGTCGGTGACCAGGCTCAGACCGTTGGCCGTTTCGGCGACCGTCCACCCGCGCTGGTCGTACTCCTGCGCAGCGGCGGTCAGCTCGGCCGCCTGGACGGAAGTCGGAAACGTGGTGCGCACTGTCTTCTCCATTCCCCGGTAGATCTCTGGGTCCTGCATTCATGGGTCGTATCGGCGGGCGCTGCCTCGAGCGTTACGCGTTATCCCAGAAAATTTCCGGAGTGTCGCCTACGTCTCATTTCCGAGGGGTTCATCCGTGTATCGCCGGGCACCCCGAGGTGGCTCGCCATGGTTGCCACGCAGCCACTTTCGGTCCCGGACCTGTCCACTGGCTGCGCCGGAGCTGTGAGGTCGCTGTGGATGGCCCCTAAGGGGGTCGCGGGTGCGAGAACATACCGGTGGCCCGCGTTTCCGGCTGGATTCGCTCGCCTCGGGCAGGAAGGATCCTCGGCATGAGCGGTCAGGCCCGGAGGCGGCAGCGCAGCGTGACCACGCAGGGTCCTCGCTCATGCCGCAACGCACACAGCATGAGCGGTCAGGCCCGCAGGCGGCAGCGCAGCGTGACCACGCAGGGTCTCCGTTCATGCCGACACACGGCATGAGCGTCGGGCGCGGCGGCGGCCGGCGTGACCACGGAGGGCCCGCGCATGCGGAGGAGGACCCGGCATGAGTGACGAATCCCACAGCACCGGCGCGGACCCGGACCGCGCGGTGGCGGACCCGGGGGAGTACGAGGCCCAGTCGCGCCGGCTCACCTGGAAGGAACCGGCGGCCGAGCGCTTCGCCGGGGCCGCCTCCGACGAAGAACAGCCCGCCGAGCCGTTCCGCAGTCCGCGTGCCTTCGCGCAGTGGAGCGCCGCGGCCGCGCGTGCCTTGGTCGACGTGCAGTTCCATCGCCCGGCCACCCGCACGCTCTTGCCGCTGGCCTACATCCTGGGGTTGGTCTTCGCCGTCGCTGTGCCCATCACGCTGACGGTCTCGGCATGGCGGGTGTCCGCGGTACTCGGAGTGCTCGCCGCGTTGCTGGGCGTCCCGCTCGGCCTGACCATCGCGGCCGCCGTACGTCTGATGCTCGAGTTCCTGGTCAACGCCTCGCGGCTGGCGACAAGGGTGGAGCACATCAGTGAGCTGGCCGACGACCTGTTCCAGGCGTTGTCGGACGTGGCCGAGCCGGTCAACCAGCTGTCCGAAGACGTTCGCGCGGTCCAGTTCTGGCGTTCTCGCAAGCGCAACCCGCGCAGGTAGAAGCGAAAACGCAACGTGCGGAAGTGGTTTGACTCGCAGTAGCCATCGGCTTGGCTGAGACACGCGCCGTGACCGCTGCGAGTTTCGCTGTGAACAATGCTGTTCGGATACCCGGCACATCCACCTCGGGTGTCCGGGATTGGCGCTCCGGACCGCTGACGGACACGATTCGCGGGGCGGTGCACGGTGAAACAGGGGGGAAGCATGGCTTTACCGCAAGGAACGACTGGATCGACCATGCCGCGACGGCAGCTCGGCAGGCACTTGCGTGACCTACGCAACCGGGCCGGGATGACCACTCGGGTGGCCGCGCAGCAGCTGGAGTGGTCGGAGGCGAAGATCTGGCGGATCGAGACCGGTCAGACCTCGCTGCGTGGTCTCGATGTCGAGGCGATGTGCAAGGTCTACGGCGCGCCGCCCGACCTGCTCGAACCGCTGCGCGCCTTGGCGCGCGACACGAAGGCCAAGGGCTGGTGGACCGCCTACGGCGACGTGATCCAGGAGGGCTTCGACGTCTACATCGGGCTGGAAGAAGCGGCCTGCCGGCTGCTCACCTACGAGAACGAGCTGGTCCCAGGGCTGCTGCAAACCGAGGGCTACACCCGGGCGGTGTGCGCGGCGGCCCACCCGGAGCTGTCCGCCGACGAAATCGACCGCAGGGTGCGCCTGCGTCAAGCCAGGCAGGCGCTGGTCACCCGCCCGAACGCGCCGCTGGAGCTGGACGCGCTGATCGATGAGGCGGTGCTGCGCCGACGCATCGGTGATCCGGAGGTGGCCGCCGGGCAACTCGATCACCTGCTGCGGATGGTCGAGTTGCCCAACGTCCGGATCCGGTTGGTGCCCGGGGATTGCGGCTATCACGACGGCATGACCTCGGGTCGGTTCGTTCTGCTGGAGTTCCCGGATGTGCGTTCCGGTGAGCCGCCCGAACCGCCGGTGGTCTACCTGGAGGCGTTCACGGGACCGGTCTACGTGGACAAGGAGCCCGAGATCGCGCGATTCCGAACCGCATTCGCGAGCATCGAGGCGGCGGCGGTCGATCCGCGCGTGCGCATCGAGGAAGTCCGGAAATCGCTCTGACCGGGACACCTATCCGGCGCTGATCAGCACCTCGGCGGCCCGGGCAGGTCCCAGGTGTCGCTCAGTACCGCGCGGTGAGTGGGCAAGGCTTGCTCGTAGACCGAACGGCCCTTCTCGGTGAGGCAGACGAACACGGCGCGGCGGTCTTCCGCGCACATGGTGCGCTGCACCAGGCCGTCGCGCTCCAGCCGCGCCACGGCTCGCGAGAGCGCGCTCTGGCTGAGGTAGATGTCGTTGGCCAGATCGCTCATGCGGTAGTCGCCGCAGTTCGCGTCGACCAGCCGGTCCAGCGTCTCGAATTCGCTGAGCCCGATCCCGTGACCGTTCTGGAGCGCTTTCTCGAGCGCGCAACTCACCGCCGCGTGCCGGTCGAGCAGCTCGCGCCACTCGCCGACCAGCCCGGCCGGCGCGAGGGCGCGCCGGGATGTGCTGACGGTGGTCGGCTTCGACATGGCCCCATCTTAGTGGGCCCGGGACATCTATGCAATCGCATTAAATGTGTTGGCATTTAATGCACGCGCATGTAATGTCCCTCGCATGACTTCACCAGCAACGCTCTCGGCCGCTCAGGCGACCGATCCGACCAGATGGTCAGCCCGGCTTTGGGGCATGCTGATCACGCTCTGCATCGTGTTGTTCCTCGACGGTCTCGACGTGTCGATGATCGGTGTCGCGTTGCCGTCCATCGGCGCGGAACTCGATCTGTCCACCTCCACCCTGCAATGGCTGGTCAGCGGCTACGTGCTCGGCTACGGCGGTCTGCTGCTGCTCGGCGGCCGCACCGCCGACCTGCTCGGGCGGCGCAAGGTCTTCCTGATCGCGCTCGCGGTCTTCGCGGTCGCCTCGTTGGCCGGTGGCCTGGTCAGCTCGGGTCCGCTGTTGATCCTCACCCGCTTCGTCAAGGGCCTCGCTGCCGCGTTCACCGCGCCGACCGGCCTGTCCATCATCACCACCAACTTCGCCGAGGGCCCGGCCAGGAACAAGGCGCTGTCCATCTACACGGTGTTCGGCGCGGGCGGCTACTCCATGGGCCTGTTGTTCGGCGGCCTGATGACCGGTGTGGGCTGGCGCTGGACATTCCTGCTCCCGGTGCCGATCGCGCTCGCCGCGCTGGCCGCCGCGTTCGTGCTGGTGCCCAAGGACAAGCCCGCCGAGGAAGGCGGACACGATCTGCTGGGAGCGTTGCTGTCCACCGCCGCCATGCTGCTGCTGGTCTACACCGTGGTGGCCGCGCCGGAAGCCGGCTGGGCCTCGGCGCGCACCATCGGCTCGTTCCTCGCGGTCGTCGCGCTGTTCGCCGGGTTCGTCGCGACGGAGAAGCGGGTGCGCTACCCGTTGGTGCGTCTGGGCATCCTGCGCAAGACCTCGCTGGTCCGCGCCAGTCTCGCGATCGTCGCGGTGGCGGGTTCCTACTTCAGCTGGCAGTTCATCGTCACGCTCTACATGCAGGACACTCTCGGCTGGTCTCCGCTGCAGCTGGCCATGGCGCTGCTGCCGGTCGGTCTGCTGGTGGTGCTGTCGGCCTTCTTCTCCGACAAGTTGGTGGATCGCTTCGGCACCGGGCCGGTGATCGCGGTGACCATGGTCGTGATGGCCATCGGATACCTGCTGTTCCTGCGGCTGGATACCGCCCCCTCCTACCTGACGATGCTGCTGCCCGCCGTGCTGCTCATCGGCATCGGGTGGGTCGGCTTCCCGGCCATCAACATTCAGGCCACCAACGGTATCGATGACGACGAGCAGGGCCTCGCCGCAGGCGTGCTGCAGACGTCCATGCAGGTCGGCGCGGCCATCGTGCTCGCGGTGACCACGGCGATCATCTCCTCCGGCGCGCACGCCGACATCTCCGCCGCGGGAATGCTCGACACCTACCGCCCTGGTCTGGAATTCGCCGCGGGCGTGTCCATCGTCGGCGCGCTGGTCGCCTTGCTGGCTTTCGTGCCGCGGTTCCGCGGCCAGGAGCGGGTGGCGGAAGCGCCGAAAGAATTGGAACTCGTCGGCTGACCGCCGCACCGTCCGCCTCGCGCCGTCACCCGCACCGGGTGGCGGCGCGAGGCCGTACGTGGTCCGGTCAATCCTTACTCGGCCGGGAGTCGGCCCGGCCCAGGTCACTTCGTATGGCTGCCCTGCCTTCGCTCAGCCCGGCACGAAGTCCGCCCTGGCTATCGACTTCTTCCGCTGCGTCGCCTTCGCTCTGCCCGCCGCGGGCTGGATGTCCAGGTGCGTCCTCGTGCTGCCGCCTCGCTCGTCATCGTCGAAAGGCCTGGGTGCGGTGACGCCCTCACGCGGGCTGCGCCGCCGTCGCTCGCCCGGCGCGGGCTCGTGCGGACCGCGTCGCGCTGTGTCCTCGTCACCCGGTCCGGGGGTATTGCCCGGCGGCTCTGCTCCGATCAGGAGAACGGCGGAGCCGCAGTGTCTTTCGCGGAACGGACGAAGGTGAGTTCCTTGCCGTCGCGCCCCAGCCGCGGCCACTCGATGCCCAGCGTGGGATCGAACGCGTCGATGTCGTGGTCGAACTCCGGCTGGTACTCCAGAGAGCACAGGTAGGTGACCGTCGATCCGTCCTCCAGGGAGAGGATCGCGTGGCCCAGACCCTCGGACAGGAACACCGAGCGCCGGTCGACGTCGTCGAGCAGCACACTGTCCCAGCGCCCGTAGGTCGGTGAGCCGGGACGCAGGTCGACCACCACGTCGAGGAACGCGCCGCGCACGCAGGTCACGTATTTGGCCTGGCCCGGTGGGTCCTCGGTGTAGTGGATGCCGCGCAGCACCCCGGCGGCCGACACCGAGCAGTTGACCTGCCGCAGGTCGAACGGTCGCCCGGTCGCCTTCTCGAACTCCGAGGCCTTGAACCCCTCGAGGAACATGCCGCGATCGTCGCCGTGCTGGCGCGGGGTGACCACCCACGCGCCCGGCACCGCGAGCTCCCGGAACTCCATGCTCACCAGTCCCGTCCGCGGTCGAGCAGATCGAGCAGATAGCGGCCGTACCCCGAGCGGACCATCGGTTCGGCGAGCCGGCGCAGCTGCTCGTCGTCGATGAAGCCCATCCGCCAAGCCACCTCCTCGGGAACGCCGATCTTGAGGCCCTGCCGCTCCTCGATGGTGCGCACGTAATTGGCCGCGTCGAGCAGGGAATCGAAGGTACCGGTGTCCAGCCACGCGGTGCCGCGGGCGAGCACGTCCACGCTCAGCCGATCCTGTTCCAGATAGGCGCGATTGATGTCGGTGATCTCGTATTCGCCGCGTGCGGACGGCCGCAGCGACCGGGCGATCTCCACCACGTCGTTGTCGTAGAAGTACAGCCCCGGAATGGCGTAGTTCGAGCGGGGAACCTTGGGCTTCTCCTCGATGGACACCGCGCGTCCTTCGGTGAACTCCACCACGCCGTAGGCGGTCGGGTCGGAGACCCAGTACGCGAACACCGCGCCGCCGTCGATCCCGTGGAAGCGATTGAGGCTGGTGCCGAGACCGGGGCCGTGAAAGATGTTGTCGCCGAGCACCAGTGCGGCGCAATCGCCGCCGATGTGATCGGCGCCCAGGACGAAGGCCCTGGCCAGGCCGTCCGGCTCGGGCTGGACCACGTAGTCGAGGGACAGCCCGAACTGCGTGCCGTCGCCGAGCAGCCGCCGGAACGCCGCGGCGTCCTCGGGCGTCGTGATCACCAGGATGTCCCTGATCCCCGCGAGCATCAGCGTGGAAAGGGGGTAGTAGACCATGGGTTTGTCGTAGACCGGGACCAGCTGCTTGCTCACCCCGCGCGTGATCGGGTGCAACCGGGAGCCGGTGCCGCCCGCCAGAATGATTCCGCGCATGCCTGGAGTCTGCCAGTTTCTCGGCTCCGGGATTCGATGAGGTTCCGAGTAGCCCTCGATTCGGTCACGGCTGTTTCGCCGCGGCGGGGTTGGAGCGATTCTGTTGCGTAGGTCACGATGCGCATGGTGTTCTGAAAAGACACTGCGTGAGATGTCAGCGCCGACAGCTCGCCTGGGCGACCTCGGTCCGGTCGTGATTCGGCGCGCCAGTTGTGAGGTAGGTGCGCGATGGCGACCAGAGACGGCGAGCCCGGCGTGGTGATGAATCCGAAGGGCCCCAGCGCGCAATCGCGCCTGCTGCTTGCCACCTGTATGGGCGTGGTGCGGCCGGTGCTGCGAACCTTCCCCGTGACCAAGGCGACCATTCCGGTCGGCGCCGCCACCGTCGACGGGCTGGCACGGTTGCGTCCCCGTCCGCAAGGCATCGATCGGGAGCAGGTGTCACTGCATCGTCTCCGCCTGGAGATCATCCGCCCGGCCGGTGCGGCGCGTGCGCTGCGCCACGGCGCGGTGCTCTACATGCACGGCGGCGGCTTCGCGATCTGCAGCACCCGCAGTCACCGCCCGATCGCCGCGAGCCTGGCTCGTCGCACCGGCCTGCCCGTGATCAATGTCGAGTACCGCCAACTGCCCGGCACGCGGATCACCGATTCGGTCCAGGACTGCCTGGCCGCCTACCGCTGGCTGCTGCGCCATGGCGCCGATCCGGCGCGGATCATCTTCGCGGGTGACTCGGCGGGTGGCTACCTGACTTTCGCGACCGCGCTGCTGGCCGTGGAGTCCGGCTTGCCCGTGCCTGCCGGGTTGGTCGGCTTGAGCCCGCTGCTGGACCTGGACTACGGGGCGAAGCGGGACTATGTGAACGTCGCGCGGGATCCGTATATCCCGTTGTCGGCGCTGGAAGCGGTGGTGCGCATCGGCGCGGAGGTCGACGGCGTGCTCGATCCGGCGCTGTCGCCGGTCAACGCGGTGCTGTCCGCGCTGCCGCCCGTGCTGTTGGTCGCCGCCGAGGACGAGGTGCTGCGCTTCGACTCCGAACTGATGGCGCAGCGGCTCTCGGCGGCAGGCGTGCCGAACGCGCTGGAACTGTGGCGCGGCCAGGTCCACGCCTTCATGAGCATCGCGCCGAACCTGCCGGAGAGCAGGGCGGCGCTGGCGCGGGTCTCGCGGTTCGTGCGGGCCTGTATAGCCGAGGACCAGCGGGCTCGGACGGCGTAACCGGTCGGGCCCTGCCCAGGCGAGCCCCGCCCCGTACCAGACGGGACGGGGCTCGCGTCTGTGTGTGGGCAGCTCGCGGCCGCAGGGTTTTCGCACGGCCTCCGGACTATTTCCGAACCGAAGTTATCTGTCCTTGATAGGCCAGGTCACGAGTTTGTGATCTTCGCATTTTGCATTTTGTTCGGTAATCGTTCACCTTGCCGTCCGCTCCCGGAATAACCGAAGCCCCGCCCGCGCTTGCGCGCGGGCGGGGCTTCGGCGTTGTTCGATTTGCGCGTTCGGCCGCTGGATTACTTCGCGGGGGCGTTGAACGGCTGGTTGATGGTGCTGAAGTACTGGATCGCAGCACCGATCGCGACCGGAGCGGTGACCAGCAGCTGGCCCGCGAGGGTGCCGAGCGCGCCGACGGCGATGATGCCGCCGAGGCAGCCGATGGCCGCGGCCGGGATGAACGCGCCGAACAGGCCGATGATGGCCGCCGAGGCGACGGTCGCGCCGGCGATGCCGCCGAGCACGCAACCGACCGCCGCGCCGCTGAGGCCGCCGACCAGGGTGCCGATGGTGGCGCCGGTCGAGATGGTGTCCTTCATGCGGTTGAAGGCGGCCTGCTCACGGTCGTACTCGGTCTTCCACGGCGCCTTGTCCTCGAAGGGGAGGGCGACCGGCTTGTAGGTCGCGTGCGCCATGTCGAACTGCGGGGTCAGGGTGGCGGTACGGTCCGCGATCTCGGCAGCGATCGGGAACTCGAAGTCGTCCACCCGGAAGGTCAGCGGCATGCCGGTGAGCACGTCACCGTTGGCGGCCTTGACCTTGAAGGTGCCATCCTCGACGACCATGGAACCGGCATCGGTCGTGATGATGGACTGGGTGTCGGTCGCGTGGGCGGTGAAGTTCACCGCGCCATCGGCCTCGGAGGCCGGAGCCGCGTTCACGGTGCCGGCGGTGACGCCGAGAGCGGCGATCAGCAGTGCCGACGTCGCGGCGAATTTCCTCATCAGCATTTTGTTTCGAACCTCGATTGGAACGTTCGGAGGGGACTAGACGAGCAAAATCTAGACCAGCTAACGCGTGGTGAACCCGTTGTGACTGTTTATTCAAATTTTGTTCACCACTGCGACCCACGGCTCGGTGGGGTCGCGGAAATGTGGGCGCTGACCGGGCTTTTCCGAGAGAAACCAATCCCAGAGTTCTTTTCATTGGGAAGTCAATGAGACGAAGGTCACAGATCAAAAACCTGGAGTGAGCCTCGGTCGCAGCGGATTCGAGTCCGTCGCCGGTGCGCCGCGGCGCCACGTACAGTCAGGGGGTGCGATTGCTCGTCACCGGCGGCGCCGGGTTCATCGGCGCGAACTTCGTCCTGCAGACCGTGTCCGACCATCCGGATACGACCGTCGTCGTCCTCGATGCCCTGACCTACGCGGGGAACCGGGCCTCGCTCGATCCGGTGTCCGACCGCGTCGACTTCGTGCACGGTGACGTCGCCGACTTCGACCTGGTCGACCGGCTGGTCGGCGGCGTGGACGCGGTGGTGCACTTCGCCGCGGAGTCGCACAACGACAACTCCCTCGCCGAGCCGTGGCCGTTCGTGCAGACCAATATCGTCGGCACCTATTCGTTGCTGCAGGCTGTGCGCAGGCACGACGTGCGCTACCACCATGTGTCGACCGACGAGGTCTACGGCGATCTGACGCCGGACGACCCGGCGTTCACCGAGACCACCCCGTACAACCCGTCCAGCCCGTACTCGGCCACGAAGGCCTCCAGCGACCTGCTGGTGCGGGCTTGGACCCGCTCGTTCGGCGTGCGCGCCACCATCTCCAACTGCAGTAACAATTACGGTCCGTACCAGCACGTGGAGAAATTCATTCCGCGCCAGATCACCAACTTGATCGATGGCGTGCGTCCCCGGCTCTACGGGGCGGGGCACCAGGTGCGCGACTGGATTCACGTCGACGATCACAATCGCGCCGTGTGGGAGATCCTGCGCCGCGGCCGGATCGGGCAGACCTACCTGATCGGCGCCGACGGCCAGCTCGACAACAAGTCCGTGGTGCGGATGATCCTCGCGGAGTTCGGCCGCGATCCCGACGATTTCGACCACGTGACCGACCGCCCCGGTCATGACCAGCGTTACGCGATCGACGCGACGTTGCTGCGTTCCGAACTCGGCTGGCAGCCCCGCTACGCGGACTTCCGCGCCGGCCTGGCCGCCACCATCCAGTGGTATCGGGACAACGAATCCTGGTGGCGTCCATACAAAGACAGCACCGAGCGCGCCTACCACGCGGCCGGAGAGCGGACGCTCAGCGCGGCAAGCGACTGAAACGCAACGGCGCCCCGGGGAAAGCCCCGGGGCGCCGTGACCGAACTCCTCGACCGCTCAACCCCACACGATGGTGTAGTACTTCGCCGCCGCCGCGACCAAGGCCACACTCGCCGCCACCAGCACGGTGACGGCCGGGCCGACCGTCGGGGTCCTCCCGGCGGAGTCGGTGAGCCGCAGCGGCATCCAGCGCAGCAGCACCGCGAGCGTCACGATCGCCAGCGGCACGAAGTAGCGGCCCTGCACGCCGTCGATGATGTAGTAGTCGACCGGCGTGAAGGACATGTAGAGCGTCACGTAGATCATGGCGACGCTGGCGGCCATGGTGAGCGCGAAGATCAGGGTGCGGCGGAAGGCCGGGGCGGTCATCCGTTCGGCGACGCCGAGGCTCACCGCGAACGCCAGCAGACAGGCCAGCATCGACAGCGCGGGCACATCGACGTAGGCGAAGCCGAGTTCGCCGAAGAACTGACTGAACCAGCGCTGGTCGCGTAGCGCGATGCTCTCGCCGAACACCTGCGCGAACTCCGGCGGATCGCGCAGAATGCCGCTGAGCTGATCGCCGGGACGCACCGAGTGCCACTGGTGCGGCGGCCGCATCAAGCCCATCCCGTCGCCGGTCGGCGCGGCGATCTTCATCCACGCCGCGAAGGCGAGTCCACCGGCCGCTGCGAAGGCAGGCGGGATCGCGCGCCGCCAGCCGCTGAACCCGAACCGGTCCGCGGGCACCAGGGCCACCAGAAGTGCGAGCAGCACGTAGGTGGGCTTGCTCACCGGCAGCAGGATCGTCGCGGCCAGCAGCGCCGCGATCTCCGCCCGGCCCAGGCGCTCGCCGAGGAACACAGCCTTCACCAGCAGCGCGGAGACCAGGATGGCCAGTGCGTTGGTCATGGTGTCGGCGGTGACCGTGCCCGCCTGGAACACCGCGATCGGCAGCACGGCGACGGTGAACGCCAGCCACTGCACCCGGTGCGCGCGCAAGGCGTACAGACCGAACCCGACCACCGAGAGATAGGCCACCAGTCCGGCGAGCCGGGTGAGCAGGAGCAGGCCGCCCACGTCGAGGCCGAAGAGTTCACCGAGCCGGATGCCGATCGCGGCCGGGAGGTAGGGGACCGGCGAGTACGCGGCGGTGTTGGTGAACCAGACCGGTTCGGTGGCGTCGGAGACCGCGGCGCTCGTCAGCTGGTCGTAGCGGCCCGGATCGGCCACCATGGGGTCGGGCTCGTCGGGGTTGGTCGTGTAGTCCTGCAGCGCGTAGCCCATCAGCTTCGTGATGCTGGACGGGACGTCGCCGCCGTAGGCGATGCCGCGATCGTCGTGGATCCGCTGCGGCAGAAAGCCCCCGTGTGCGACCTGGTAGGCGCGACCGAACTGGGTGATCTCGTCATGTCCCCAGAACGGCGGGGTGAGGACGGTGAACAGCGCGCCGAAGATCGTGGCCAGCAGAGTGAAGGCGATGGTCGCCCCGCCCAGCCGGGTCACCAGTCGGCCCGCGACCCCTTTCGCGGACCTGTCCGCGCCGGTGGCCGCCTCGGCGTCCACCGCAGGGAGCGGCGCGGTGTCGGTCGCGGGTAGGGGGGCGGTGTCCGCGCGGTCTTCCACATCCTTGTCCGGCGTGGCGGTCGGATCCGCCGAGGTCGTCAACGCCGGGCTCCGCCGTCGCCGGTGGTCCGCGGGTCGTCCGCGCCCACCGCGGTGTACCGCAGGTAGACCAGGCGCGCGGCCTCGTGCCGAGAGCGCCGGATGCCGTCGAGGATCAAGCCCGCGGTCCACGCGAGGCTGCCGAGCAACAGCAGCGTGAAACCGAGGAACAGCGTCGGGAAGCGCGGCACCGCGTGGGTGTTGTAGAACTCGACGACGATCGGAATGGTCAGGACGATCGAGACCAGCCAGGCCAGCGTGCCGAACAGGCCGTAGAACGCGACCGGTCGTTCGTGCCGGGCCAGGCCGACGATCAGGGCGAGGATCTTGAATCCGTCGTGGTAGGTGCGCAGCTTGCTCTCACTGCCCGCCGGGCGGTCGCGGAAGCCGACCGGCACCGCGGTCTGCGGCACCCGCAGGTGCAGGGAATGCACGGTGAGCTCGGTCTCGATCTCGAACTCACGCGACACCGCGGGGAAGCTTTTCACGAAGCGACGGGAGAACACCCGGAAACCGGAGAGCATGTCCTCGACGTTCTCGCCGAACACCTTCCCGACCACGCCGTTGAGCACCTTGTTGCCGGTCTCGTGTCCCGCGCGGTAGGCCGAGGCGCCCTCGTCCTGCTTGCGCACGCCGAGCACGTGGTCGTAGGGGCCGTCCAGCAGCGTCTTGATCATCAGCGGCGCGGCCGACGCCTCATAGGTGTCGTCACCGTCGATCATCAGGTACACGTCGGCCTCGATGTCGGCGAAGGCGCGGCGCACCACGTTGCCCTTGCCCTTGGTGTGCTCGTGCCGGACGATCGCTCCGGCTTCGCGGGCCCGCTCGGCCGTCTTGTCCGTGCTCAGATTGTCGTAGACGTAGACGACGATTCCCGGCACGGCGGCCTGCAGGTCGGCCACGACCTTGGCGACCGACGCCTCTTCGTTGTGACACGGAACCACGGCGGCAATACGGAGCTCGGTGGAGTCCACCCGGGTCAATCCTCGCGATCGGTGAATGTGGGAACACGGGGAGGGTACAGGGAACTCACAGCCGGCGCGTGGCCGACCTCACCGCGTGCGGGAGCGGAATTTCCCCTCGCGGACGGTTCTGCGCGCCTGCGGTACCGTCGGGCCGTGCCATCCAGTGAGTCCACCGCGCCCGCGGGCGAGCCAGTGACGCAGCAGACCGGAACGGTCGTTCGCAAGGTGTTCACCGCGCTGCGCAGAGGCGGGGCTTTCCTGGTGGTCGGCGCGATCGGCTTCCTGGTCGACGCGGGCACGTACAACCTCCTGGTCTTCTGGGGTGGCGAGGGCGTGCTGTATCACTACCCATTACCGGCCAAGATCATCGCGATCGCGGTGGCGACGGTCGTGACCTATTTCGGCAACAAATGGTGGACATTCGCGCACAAGCGGACCGACAATCCCGGCCGCGAGTACCTCCTGTACGCCGTGTTCAACGTGGTGGCGATCGGCCTGCAACTGGGCTGTCTCGGCTTTTCCCGCTACGTGCTCGAGCTGTCGAGCCCCCTCTCCGACAACCTCTCCGGTACGGTGATCGGGCAGATCGTGGCCGTGGTTTTCCGGTACTGGGCTTACGACAAATTCGTCTTCACCGGAGCGCGAGCGGGCGACGACAGCGCCACCGACAACGAATCGGCGAACGTTTAGCAATGGTTCGAGCACACGTCGGCGTGGCTGTACGGCGGGCAACCGCACACGGCGGTTGATATCCTCACCCCCGCCGTTCAGGCATCGAGGGGCGTGTCTGTCCCGTCCGGCACAATGAGAATTTCGAGGATTTCATGGATCAGTCGGCTATCGAGGCCGTTACCGAAACAAACGATCGCTCGACGGCCGCTGAGGCGCCTGCCGCGCTGCGTGCCGACCATCGGGCGCCGGACCGGTTAGTGCTCCAGCGCGGCATCTTCACCGGTCCGTCGGCGAAGGTGAGCGACGAGTTATACGCCGTCGTGAAAGGTGGCGCGCACCGGGAACGCCAGACCCTGCGTTTGGACAAAGGCGCGACCGCGCACACCAACACCTACTTCGGCCGGTTCGCCGCCAGCTACTGGCAGCGCTGGACCACGGTCACCGAGGTACGGGTCACCATGATGCTCGAGGTGGTCGCCAAG
Organism: Nocardia sp. NPDC004573; assembly: GCF_053602135.1. Taxonomy (NCBI): domain Bacteria; kingdom Bacillati; phylum Actinomycetota; class Actinomycetes; order Mycobacteriales; family Nocardiaceae; genus Nocardia; species Nocardia sp. NPDC004573. The sequence continues at coordinate 41,085 of NZ_JBSGDA010000013.1, read as the reverse complement.
GCCAAGATCCGGCTGGTGGCCTCGGACATCGCGGGTCACCGCAGGATCATCGATACGGCGCGGGTCGACGCGAGCGGTTCGGTCACGCTGAGCGCACCGCTCGACCAGTACGTCGACGGCGGCGCGCTGTGGCTGGAGTTCGACGCCATCGGCGGCGCGCTGGGGATCGCGGAACTGAGCTGGACCGCCGTCGCACCGGAACGTGTTCGTCCGGTCGCCATCGCGATCTGCACCTTCAACCGTGCCGAGGACTGCGCCGAGACGGTCGCCGCACTGTCCTCCGATCCCACCGTGCTCGCCGCGATCGACGCGGTGTACGTGGTCGACCAGGGCACCGATCTGGTGGAGAACCGGCCGCGCTACCAAGAGGTCGTGCCGGTCTTCGGCGAGAAGTTGCGTTATCTGCGCCAGCCGAATCTCGGCGGCGCCGGCGGCTTCACCCGGGGGCTCTACGAGGTGTCCGCGGTCAACGAGCACGCCGACGTCATCCTGATGGACGACGACATCTTGTGCGAGCCGGAGACGGTGTTGCGGCTCAATGCGTTCGCCAACCTGACGGTCGAGCCGACCTTGGTCGGCGCGCAGATGCTGTTCCTGCTCAACCCCGACTACCTCAACGTCGGCGCCGAGGAAGTGCATCTGAACCGGCTGCGGCACGGCCAGAAGGTGGCGAAGGCGCTGCGCAACACCAGCATGCTGAAGAAGAACCAGGAGCGCCGGGTGGACGCCGGCTACAACGCCTGGTGGACCTGCCTGATCCCGGCCGAGGTGGTCGCGAAGATCGGCCTGCCGATCCCGATCTTCTTCCAGTGGGACGACGTCGAATACGGCATCCGGGCGCGCGAGCACGGGTTCGTCACCGTCACGCTGCCCAACGCCGCGGTCTGGCACGCGGACTTCTACTGGAAGGACTACGACGATTGGGCGCGCTACTTCAGCACCCGCAACTCGCTGATCGTCGGCTCGCTGCACACGGAACTGAACGGTAAGGAGATCGCGGGCAGGCTGTTCCGGGAGATGTCCGAGCAGTTGGTCGCGATGCAGTACGGCCTGGTGCACACCACCCTGCAGGGCATCGAGGACTTCTTGAAGGGCCCGAAGGTGCTGCGCGACGGCGGTATCGAAGCATTGGCCGCCGCGCGCACCAGCCGCGCCGACTATCCCGAGACGATCAAGCACCCGGCCGCGACGCCGCCGGTCCGCTCCGCGGACATCACCTTGCGCCGTGCCGGTGGCGAACCCAGCCGCGCGAAGCTGGTGCTGATCAAGCGCGCGATCACTCAGTGGCTGGGCCGCACCCAGCACGGCATCATCGGCGTCACCAGGGAAGACGCCTACTGGTGGCATGTCTCGCTGTTCGACCACGTGGTGGTCACCGATGCCTCGCAGTCCGGCGTCCGGGTGCGCAGGCGCGACAAGGCTCGCGCGCTGCAACTGCTGCGCCGGATGGTGCGCGTGCTGCGTCGCTTGCGCCGGGAACTGCCCGCCGTGCAGGCGCAGTACCGCGCCGCCATGCCGGAATTGACCAGCCGGGAGAACTGGGAGCGGTTGTACGGGATCGACAGGTCCGCCGCTCCTCGCTCCTGAGCGGTGGCCGAAGCGCCCCCGAAGCCGGGTCGGTGTCCGACCGGTCTCGGGGGCGCTGGTGTCTTCTGCGAAATGCCCTCTCACATAGGACATCTCGGCGCAGAAGCGAGCGTCAGAGAAACAGGTCGGTGGTCAGTTCGCCGTCGCCCGGGGTGACGCGGTACTTGTCCAGGTCGGTGATGCCGTGGGCGGCGAGGACCTCGTCATCGATGAAGAAGTTGCCGCTGGTCTCCTTACCGGGCGAGGTGAGCACCAGGTAGGCGGCGTCGGCGTAGATGTCGGGGGTGCGGGAGGTGGAGACCATCTCCTCGCCGCCGAGCAGGTTCTTGACCGCCGCCGTGGCGATGGTGGTGCGCGGCCACAGCGAGTTGACGCCGATGCCGTCGCCTTTGAGTTCCTCGGCCAGCCCGAGCGTGGTCAGCGACATGCCGTACTTGGCGATGGTGTAGCCCAGCGCCATGCCAGCCCACTTCGGGTCCAGATTCAGCGGCGGGGACAGGGTGAGGATGTGCGGGTTGCGCCCGGCCTTCGCCGATTCGCGCAGGTGCGGGATGCTCAGCTTGGACAGCAAGAAGCTGCCCCGGCAGTTGATGTCCTGCATCAGGTCGTACTTCTTCATCGGCAGTGCGTCCGTGGGGGACAGGTCGATCGCGGAGGCGTTGTTCACCACGATGTCGATGCCGCCGAAACGCTCGACCGTCTGGCGCACCGCCTCGGCCACCGACTCGTCGATGCGGACGTCGCCCACGAACGGCAGCACCTGCCCGCCCGCCTGCTCGAGCTCCGCGGCGGCGGTGTGGATGGTGCCCGGCAGCTTGGGATGCGGCTGGTCGGTCTTCGCGATCAGCGTGATGTTGGCGCCGTCGGCCGCGGCCCGCTTGGCGATTTCCAGCCCGATGCCGCGGCTGCCGCCGGACATGATCATCGTTCGTCCCGCTAGCGGCTTGGATCCGGGTTCCGTCATCTGACCTGCTCCTTCGTTTCCGCCGCAGGCGGCAGCCCGCAGCTGTACGCGCGCTTGCAGACTAAGCGTAAACCCGCTCGCTATGCAACTAGTTGCATAGGTAATGCGAAGAGAGGGCACCGGCCGCCGGTGCCCTCTCGAATCAGATCGAGGCGATGAAAACGATGTTCAGCAGGAACATCACTGCGACCAAGGCCCAGACGATGTACAGGAACACCATGCCCGGAGCCTTCTGCGGAACCGGTCCGATCGCGCCGTTGAGGAAGATCACCACCGGCGGCTTGTAGTAGAACCGGGTCGCCTGTCCCTCGGCGATCGGCACGGTGACGTTCGCCTGACCCATGTCGAACAACCACGGGGTGGTGACCCGGACGTGGTACTGGCCGGGCCCGACCGGGATGTGGTTCGCGCCCCAGCGGGTGTTGGGCACCCGCTGGCCGTTGACCAGGATCTTCGGCTTGGTGAGCGCGAGCACGAACGTCCACAGCGAGTACGAGGCGTCGATGGTGATGCCCGGCGGATCGGCAGGCTGACCATAGCCTGGCTGACCGAACTGCTGCGGTTGCCCATACGGTTGCGGCTGCCCGAACTGCTGTGGCCCGCCGTACGGCTGCGGCTGACCGTATTGCGGTGCGGGCTGGGCGAATTGCGGCGCCGGCTGCCCATACGGCGGCTGGGGTTGGGCGAGGTGCGGTTGGCTCGGATGCTGCCCCGCGGGCGGCGCGTACTGCGCGGGCGCCTGCGGAGGCGGGTACTGGCCGACTGGCGGCTGCTGACCGAACGTCGGCTGCCCGGGCCAGGGGCCGGGCTGCTGACCGGGTGGCGGGTACCCGCCGGGTTGACTCATCTATCCCTCCCAGATAGCGAACGATGCGAGGGGCACCCTACCGTGCCCCTCGCTCGATCAGCGGCCCGAGTTCCGCTCCTGGTACATCCGGCGCTGTTGTTTGACGATGCCTCGCCAGGCCCGCTGTCGCTCGGCCTGCAGTCGCTTGTCGGTGCGCGCCCGCATCCATTCGTTCTCCCGGGCCAGCTTGTCGTAGCTGTCGAGCCTGCGCTGGGTCAGCTCGCCGCTGTCGATCGCCTCCCGCACCGCGCACCCCGGCTCGCCGTGGTGCGCGCAATCGCCGAAACGACACTGCGCGGCAAGGGATTCGATGTCGCTGAAGGTCTTCTCGATTCCTTCGCCCGCATCCCACAATCCGACGCCGCGCAGCCCTGGCGTATCGATCAGGGTGCCGCCGCCCGGCAACGGGCGCAGTTCCCGGTGCACCGTGGTGTGCCTGCCTTTCTTGTCCGTGTCGCGCACGGAGTTGGTGGCGAAGACCTCCGCGCCGAGCAGCGCGTTGGCGAGGGTCGACTTCCCAGCACCGGAGGGTCCGAGCAGCGCGACGGTGCCGTCGAGCATCGCCGTGAGCACGTCCAGCCCCAGACCGGTGTTCGCGCTCACCTCGAGCACGGCAGCGCCCGGTGCGACGGCGCGTACCTCGTCGAGCGGGATGTCGTCGGCCGCGTCGGCCTTGGTGAGCAGCACGATCGGCTGGGCATTGCTCTCCCAGGCCAGCGCCAGCATGCGTTCGATGCGGCCGAGGTCCACATCGCCGTCGGCGGCGGTGCAGATCAGCACGGTGTCGACGTTGGCGGCGAGCACCTGGCCCTGCGACCGGCCGGACACCGACGAGCGCACGATCGCGGACCGGCGCGGAAGTAGCCGCCGCACCGACGAGGTGGCGTCGACCGTCACCCAGTCGCCGGTGCACAACCCGCTGACTTCGGAATCCGGGCGCGGGCAGCGGACGCGGGCGAGCCCGTTCGGCGTGATCGCGTCGCATTCACTGCGATCCATGCGAATCACCCGCGCCGGCACGCAGTCTTCCTCGATCAGCGCGGCGTAGCTGGTGGAAACGGCTTCGGTCCAGCCGTAAGGGACGAGAAGGTCGTGGTCGACCATGGTGGAAGGAATCCTTCGTCGGGCGCCGAACCCGAGAAGGGTTCAGCGAGCGGAGAATGAGGGGGAGTTTCGTGTGGCGGCACGACGGAAGTCAGCTCGCCAGGACACGACAACCCGAACGTTCCTCGTCACGGTCCACACCTCCTTACCTCTCTCGCGGCTCCGCTCACTTTTGCACCCGACCCCGCTGGGCGCAACCGAATTTCCGATCCGATCGGGAAGCGCCTCTCGGATCCCCGACCCGACGCGCGGGCCCGCCGGACTCAGTCGGGTTTGCCGAACTGTTCGTGGCGGCCGAGGGAGCGAAGGTGGAACCATTCGCGCAGGCCGGCCGGATCGCGGCGAGTGACGAGAAAGAACCAGGAGAAGCGGACCCATTCCTGCGGAAGCAGTTTCCGCATGCCCGGCTGGGACATCAGGTAGCCCCGGTTGCGGTAGGTGAAGTAGCGCTTCACCGGATCGTCCGGGTACTGCGTGTGCATCCGGCCGCCGAGGATCGGCTTGAACTCGGCCGCGCCGTTGGGATGCAGGTACGCCGTCTGCAGGCAGGTGCCGAACGGCAGCCCGGAGCGCACCAGCCTGCGATGCACCTCGACCTCGTCACCGCGCACGAACAGGCGCAGGTCCGGCACCCCGATCACGTCGACCGCCCGCGCGGAGATCAGCGCGCCGTTGAACAGCGAGGCGATGCCGGGCAGGAAATCGTCGTCGCCGAGTTCCGAGCGCAGCCGGCGCCAGACCACGCCGCGGCGCAGCGGAAAGGCGAGGCGGTCGGGTTCATCGATGTCGCAGACCACGGGTGAGACCTCGACCAAGCCGTGCCGGTTCGCGCAGTCCAGCAGCGTGGACAGCACGTCGGGGCCTTCGGGCCTGCCGTCGTCGTCGGCGAGCCACACCCAGTCCGCGCCCATGCTCAACGCGTGCAGCATGCCGAGCGCGAATCCGCCCGCGCCGCCGAGGTTGTGCGCCGAACCCAGGTAGGTGGACTCCACCGGCTGATCGCGCACCAGATCGGCGACCTCCGGCTCGTTGCCGTTGTCGACCACGATCAGGTGATCCACCGGCCGGGACTGGGACGTGACGACCTTCAGCGACTCCGCGAGCAGTTCGCGGCGCTTGTGCGTGACGACGACGGCCACGATCCGCTGCCGCGCACCGGCGTCCGTTCCAGCGAGTTCGGTCCCGGTCGGCTCACTCATGCTGCGGCCTTTCCCGCGCGAGCGGGACCTTCCGTGGTCACGCTTCGCCGCCGCCTCCGGGCCTGACCGCTCATGCTTGATTCCGCTCCAATTCTCGCTGGTCTGTTCCGGCCCGTTCGGCTTCCATCTCGCGCAGCACGGTCGCGACGTGATTCCCCGCCTCCGGCCCCTCGTAGGCCCGCACCACCTCTTCGATGCCCCCCCGCAACCGGATCTGGCCGTGGTCGATCCACAGCGCGGTATCGCACAGTTGCGCGAGGAATTCGTTGGAATGGCTGGCGAAAACCAGGATGCCGGACCGTGCGACCAAGGACTGCAACCGCAGCCGGGCCTTCTTCATGAATTCCGCGTCGACGGCGCCGATGCCCTCGTCGAGCAGCAGGATTTCGGGATCGATCGAGGTGACCACGCCCATCGCCAGGCGCACGCGCATACCGGTGGAATAGGTGCGCAGCGGCATGGACAGGTACTCGCCGAGTTCGGTGAAATCCGCGATCTCGTCGATCTTCGACAGCATCTGCTTGCGCGTCTGCCCGAGGAACAGGCCGCGAATGATGATGTTCTCGTAGCCGGAGATCTCCGGATCCATGCCGACGCCGAGATCGAACACCGGCGCCACCCGCCCACGGATGCGGGCACTGCCGCGCGAGGGTTCGTAGATGCCCGAAAGCAGGCGCAGTAACGTCGATTTGCCCGCGCCGTTGTGCCCGACCAGGCCGACGCGGTCGCCCTCTTTCAGCGACAAGTTGATGTCCCGCAGGGCCTCGACCACGACGACGTCGGACTGATTGCGTCCGATCGCGCCGCCCGCCTTGCCGAGGAACGCCTTTTTCAGCGACCGCGATTTGGCGTCGAAGATCGGGAATTCGACCCAGGCTTCCTGGGTCTCGATACTCACACGACTCATCGGGGCGCTCCTATACCCAGTACGGTACGCGCGAACGGTACTGCTTCATGGCCAGGATCGCGACGATCCAACCCACCAGGGTGATCGCGCCGACGACCAGCCAGTGCCGCAGTTCTTGCGGTTCGCCGAGCAGTGGCGCCCGGACGATTTCGAGATAGTGGAACGTCGGCACGAGTTCGGCCAGTTTCGCGCGGTCGCCGGTGATCTGCGATTGCAAGGTCTTCGTCGTCCACATGACCGGCGTCAGCACGAACAGCATCAGCGTGGTGCTGCCGAGAATCGGCGCGATATCGCGGTAACGCGTGCTGAAGATGCCGAACACGATCGATACCCACATGGAGTTGAGGAAGATCAGCGCGATGGCCGGGATCGCCATCAGGCTGGCCACCCCGAGATGGCGCCACACGCCGAACGCGGCGAGCATCACCAGGTAGATCACCATGTTGTGGGCGAAGAACAGCAGCTGCCGCCACACCAGCCGGTAGACGTGCACGCTCAGCGCCGAGGGAAGCTGTTTGATCAGGCCCTCGTTGGCGATGAAGACCTCCGAGCCCTCCAGGATGCTCGCGCTGATCACGTTCCAGATGATCAGCCCCACCGTCACGTAGGGCAGATACTCGCGCAGCGGCTGGCCGAGCAGCGCCGCGTACAGCACGCCCATCGCCACGGCCTGCAAGCCGGTGGCGATGGTGATCCAGAACGGGCCGAGCACCGAGCGGCGGTAGCGCTGCTTGATGTCCTGCCAGCCCAGCGACAGCCACAGTTCACGCTGCGCGAAGCCACCGGCGAAGTCCTGGAACGCACGGCGGAACGTCTGGGAGTCCGGCGCGATCTTCGCGACGGTGGCCCCGGCGTGCAGGGTCTGCGCCTCGGGCGTGGCCGCGCTCACCGGACGCTCCTGCGAGTCGTCGCCGGACGGCGCCGTGTGCTCGGCCGATTCGGACGGCGAGCTGTCATCTGAACGCGCTTGGTCATCGGAACCAACTGAGCTCTCTTCAGGACGCACCGCACTCGGGTCGTTGACCGAGTCGGAGCGAGCGGCAGCGGCGGGCACGGTGCACGAGACTACCCTTGCGGCTTCGCGCCACCGCGTGGCACACGCTCACAGGTATTGGCCGGAACCGCCGGTGACGTGACTCGCCTGGCCGCCGCGCGGGTCGGCGGCGTGGATGCCGGGCGGCAACGCGCCCTGGCGCATCTGTTCGAGCTGGGCGCGCGCCGCCATCTGCTGGGCGAACAGCGCGGTCTGGATGCCGTGGAACAGGCCCTCCAGCCAGCCGACCAGCTGCGCCTGCGCGATCCGCAGTTCGGCGTCGGACGGCACCCCTTCGTCGGTGAACGGCAGGGTGAGCCGTTCGAGTTCCTCCCGCAGTTCGGGGGCGAGCCCTTGCTCCAGTTCCCGCACCGAGGACGTGTGGATCTCCTTGAGGCGATTGCGGCTGGCCTCGTCCAGCGGAGCCGCGCGCACCTCCTCGAGCAACTGCTTGATCATGGTGCCGATCCGCATGACCTTCGCGGGCTGCTCGACCATGTCGGCGAGCGATTCGCCGGAGTCGTCCCGGTCATCCGACTCGTCCTTGTTATCGTCGGTCACCACCTGTGCGGTGAAGGGCGCCTCCGATCCGGCCGCCGCGGGTATGGCCAACGGCCTGCCGTCGGGTCCGACAACGACGATGTGGTCCGGTGCCTCGTCCGAGTGCGTCATGGTCCCTATCATGTCGTGTCCGGCCCGAACGCGCTAAGCCGGTGCTCCGGGGCCGGGCGTCGCGGCCCGCTCCGGCGCGCGCCGCCGGTCCGCGCCGCCGCGCGGGCCTGGCGTTCTATTCTGTTCGGGTCGTGTGGTTCGGATTTCTCGAAAGTCGGTCGCCATGCTGAGTCCCAGGTCGCTGTGCTCCCGCCACGATGTGGAGGGGAACGCGGTTACACAGGCTCGTCCGCTGCCCTTAGAGTGGCCAGCATGACTTACGACGTCGCGAGGGTTCGGGGCCTGATACCGTCCCTGGGCGACGGCTGGATCCATCTGGACCCGCAATCGGGCATGCTGGTTCCGGACGCGGTGTCCCGCGCTGTTTCGACGGGTTTTCGGACTTCCTCCTTCTCACATATCGGCCGTAACGGCGCGGCGGTGCGCAGCGCGGCGATTCTGGACGCGGCCCGTGAGGCCGTCGCCGACCTCGTCGGCGGTGACCCGGCGGGCGTCGTCCTCGGCCCCGACCGCGCGGTCCTGCTTGCCTGGCTCGCCGAATCGCTGAGCTCGCGGCTCGGCCTCGGCACCGGCATCGTGCTCTCCCGGCTGGACGACGAGGCGAACGTCGCGCCGTGGCTGCGCATCGCCAACCGCTACGGCGCGCACGTGCGCTGGGCCGAGGTGGAGATCGAGACCTGCGAGATGCCGTCCTGGCAGTTCGAGGAGCTGATCGGCCCCACCGCGCGACTGGTCGCGTTGACCGCGGCTTCGCCGATCGTCGGTTCGGCGCCCGCCGTGCGGGTGGCCGCGGACCGGGTGCACGAGGTGGGCGGCCTGCTGGTGGCCGACGCGTTCGGCGCCGCGCCTTACGCGCTGATCGACATCGATGAACTGAACGCCGACGTCGTCGCGCTGAGCGCGCCGGCATGGGGTGGTCCGCAGATCGGCGCGCTGGTCTTCCGTGACCCGGCGTTCCTGGACCGGATCCCGTCCATGTCGTTGAACCCCTACGCGAAGGGCGCCGAACGGCTCGAGGTCGGTGGGCATCAATACGCGCTGCTCGCGGGCCTGACCACCTCCATCGACTTCCTGGCCGGACTCGACGAGCGGGCGCACGGCACCCGGCGCGAGCGACTGGAGATGTCGATCACCTCGCTGCAGGACTACCACGACCAGCTGTTCGAGCACTTGATGAGCATGCTGGACGCGATTCCCGGCCTCACCGTGATCGGCCGCGCCTCCACCCGCATCCCCACGGTCAGCTTCACGCTCGCGGGCATGCAGGCGGAGAAGGTCGCGGCCAAGCTCGCCGACAACCGGATCGGCACGGTGAGCGGCGTGCACGGCGGCAGCAGGCTGCTGGACGCGCTCGGCGTCAACGACGAGGGCGGCGCGGTGACCATCGGTCTCGCGCCCTACACCACCAAGTTCGAGATCGAGCAGCTGGGCAGGGCCCTGCTGGCGCTGGAGTGAGCGGCGCTCACAGCTCCGCCACCCGCAGCACCACCTTGCCGAACACCTCGCCGGAGTCCAGCAGCCGGTGCGCTTCGGCGGCCTCCTCGATCGGCAATTCGGCCGCGATGACGGGCGCGACTGTGCCGTCGGCGATCAGCGGCCACAGCTGCCGACGCACCTCCGCCACGATTTCCGCCTTGCTGCCGACGCCGGTCGCGGGCCGCGCGCGCACGTTGGTGGCGTGGACGGTGCCCCACTTGCGCAAGAGGACACCCACATTCAGTTCGGCGGTCACGCCACCCTGCATGCCGATCACCACGAGGCGGCCGTGGTCGGCCAGCGCGTCCACGTTGCGTCCCAGGTAGACCGCACCCATGTTGTCGAGGATGACATCCGCGCCGGGGCTGCCCGCCCCCGATCGCTCGGCGCGCACGGCGGCGACGAAGTCGTCCTCCTTGTAATTGATCAGCACGTCCGCACCGAGCTCCGCGCAGCGCGCCAGCTTCTCCGCCGACCCGGCGGTCACCGCGACGCGCGCGCCGAGCGCCTTGGCAACCTGGATGGCGTGCGTGCCGATCCCGCTGCCGCCACCGTGGATCAACAGCAGCTGGCCGGACCGCAGGTGGGCGGTCATCACCAGGTTCGACCACACCGTCGCCGCCGCTTCGGGCAGCCCCGCCGCCGCGCCCAGATCGAGGCCGTCCGGGACCGGCAGCACCTGAGTCGCGGGCACCACGACCCGTTCGGCGTAACCGCCGCCGGACAGCAAGGCGCAGACACGATCGCCGACCGCCCACTCGCGCACTCCGTCACCGATCTCGGCGATCACACCGGAGCATTCGAGGCCGAGCAGCGGGCTGGCTCCGGGAGGGGGCGGGTAGTAGCCCTGACGCTGCAACAGATCGGCCCGGTTGACGCCCGCCGCGGCCACCTGGATCAGCACTTCGCCATGCCCGGGCTTCGGGTCGTGCACCTCGACGAGGGACATGACCTCGGGGCCGCCGGAACCTTTCAGATCAATCGCGCGCACCGTGCCATAGTGCTCCGCGCGCACCGACGGCTGCGCGCTGCCCCCCGCGTCGGAGCGCCCGACCGGAACACGGACGGAAACACTCGCGCAAACGCAATCCGGCAAGCGGCCTGCGGTGATCGGCGTCACGGACTACCGTTCCGGTGGTGAGTGGCGGCTTCATCGATTTCCAGAACGAGATCTACTTGGCTGGGCTGGGTGGTTCGACACCCGAGTGGCCGATGACCGCCGCGGGTTTGGAGTCGCTCGCACAGCAGAGACTGGATCCGGCCGCTTTCGCGTATGTCGCGGGCAGCGCGTCCGCCGAACGCACCGCCGCGGCCAATCGATCCGCCTTCGATCGGTACCGCATCCTGCCGCGGATGCTGCGTGGCTCCACCGGCCCCGGCGCACGCGATCTGTCCGTCGAGGCGCTCGGCACGAAGCTGGCGGCGCCCGTGCTCACCGCGCCGATCGGCGTCCTCGAACTGCTGCACGAGGGCGGCGAGGTGATCGCGGCCGAAGTGACCGCGGAGCTCGGCATCGGGACCGTGCTGTCCACCGCGGCGTCCTCGACCATCGAAGACGTCGGCGCGGCGGCCGGTGCGTGGTGGTACCAGCTGTACTGGCCCGCCGACGACGAACTGGCCTGTTCCTTCGTCCGGCGTGCCGAGCGAGCCGGAGCCTCGGCGATCGTGGTCACCGTGGACACTCCCACCCTCGGCTGGCGGCCGCGCGACCTGGAACAGGCCCACCTGCCGTTCCTGCACGGCAAGGGCATCGCCAACTATCTGTCCGATCCGGTGTTCCGGGCCAAGCTGCCCGCCGCGCCGGAGGAGAGCGAGGAAGCGATGCGGACGGCCATCCTCACCTGGGTGGGGCTGTTCGGCAATCACACGCTGCGGCCTGCCGATCTCGCCCGGCTGCGCGAGTGGACCGACCTTCCGATCGCGGTGAAAGGCATCCTGCATCCCGACGACGCGCGCCAGGTGGTGGACGCCGGCGCGGACGCCGTGGTGGTGAGCAATCACGGCGGCCGCCAAGTGGACGGCTCGATCGCGGCGCTGGACGCGCTCCCGGCGGTGGTCGCCACCGTCGGCGACCGCGCCGATGTGCTGTTCGACTCCGGGCTGCGCACCGGTTCGGACGTGCTCGTCGCGCTGGCCTTGGGTGCGAAAGCGGTGCTGTACGGGCGGCCGTGGGCCTACGGTCTCGGCTTGGCGGGGGCCGCGGGCGTTCGGCACGCGTTGCGGGCGCTGCTGGCCGATTTCGACTCCGCGCTCGGCCTCTCCGGGTGCACCAGTCCGGCCGAGGTGAACCGCGCACTGCTGTCCACGGTGCGCTGACCTGCGAGAGATGCCCATTTCCGCAGTTCGCCACGCATAGAATGGCCACCGTGCATCCCGAACCGAGCGGTCGCGTCCTGGCCGAGCCACGCTGGCTCACCCCGGCGCAGCAGCGCGCGTGGCGCGCCTACATGGACGGCCACCAGCGCTTGATGACGGCGCTGAATCGTCAATTGCAACGGGACAGCGACCTGACCGTCGCCGAATACCGCATCCTGGTCCTGCTCTCCGAGGCGCCCGACCGCTCGCTGCGGATGAGCGAGCTGGCCGACGGCGTGCTGTCCTCGCGCAGCAAACTGACCCATCAGATCCGGCGGCTGGAGGCGCAGCAGATGGTGCGCCGCAACACCTGCCTGGAGGACGGCCGCGGCGTGCTGGCCGAACTCACCGACGAGGGCTTGCGCCGACTGCAAGCCGCCGCCCCCGGCCACGTGGAAGCCGTCCGCCGCCATTTCATCGATCTGCTCGCCCCGGCCCAGCTCGACGTGATCGGCGACGTCTTCGGACGCGTCGACGAGGAAATCGGCAAGCACCCCGGCTGACTCGTCCGCTACGATCGTGTCCCTGGAGACGTGGCAGAGCGGCCGAATGCACTCGCCTTGAAAGCGAGCGTCGCGAGAGCGACCGGGGGTTCAAATCCCTCCGTCTCCGCTCCACTCGCTGGGCGACGCATGCTCATGGAGAGCATTCGCCGGGGCTCGTTCCGCAATATTCTGCGGGGGTGCGACCCCCGCACCCCGCCCGGCGGGCTTCGCCCCCGGACCCCCGTTCGTGGTTGGGCCTCTTGCCGATGGCACGGCTTCCGTTGATGGCGGGTCTCGCCGATGGCCGGGCCTTCTGCCGACGGTCGGGCTTCGGGCTGATGGTTGGGCCTCGGGCTGATGGTCGCGCTGAGCATGGTTCGGCGCGACCCCGTCGGTCCGATTCGGCTGTCGCGCTGGTTACAACCCCAGGTCCGCAGCGAACTCCCTGCGGACGAAGTTCGGGCGGATGTCCAGGTCGGGCGGGTCGTAGTAGCGGTGGAAAGTGGGGGTCAGCCCGGAGGAGATCGGTGGGTTGATCCAGGACCAGTCGGTGGGGCAAGGGCGGCCGGCGGCTTCCTCGCGTTGGACGTGATCGCAGAACTGTTTGGCGACCGTGTGGTGGTCGACGATGTACACGCCCGATTTGCGGAAGCTGTAGAGCACCGCGCGGTTGAGTTCCACCAGCGCCTGATCGCGCCACAGGTTGCGTTCGGCCCTGGTGTCCAAGCACATCATCTCGGCGATCAGCGGAAGCATGTTGTAGCGGTTGGCGTCGCTGAGATTGCGCGCGCCGATCTCCGCGCCCAGGTACCAGCCGTTGAACGGCGCGAACGGATAGGTCATGCCGCCGACCTCGAGGTTCATGTCGGACACGGCGGGCAACGCGTGCCAGCGCAGGCCCAGACCGGCGAACCACTCGAACTCCGGGTGTTCGAGCTCCACCTCGCGCGCGAGCTCGGGCGGGATGTCGAACCAGCGGATCGGCTCGTCCGGTGTGCTGATCAGCAGCGGAAGAATGTCGAACGGGGTTCCGGCGCCGTGCCACCCGAGTTTCATGGCGAATTCGGTGAGCTCGACGTTGGCGGCGTCACCGGTCACCGTGCCGTCCCCGTTGCGATAGCCCGCGTAGCGGATGATCTGCGGACTGACGATGCGGAACTCGCGTCCGTCCGGCTGCCGCGGCGGCCCCACGGTGATCATCGACTGGATGGCGCCGCCGTTGGTGGCCATGTGCAGGTGCTGCCAGCAGACCTCGGCCAGATCGCGCGCCGTGCGCACCCGCCGGGCGTCGAGCAATTTCAACGAGCGCCAGTGTTTGCGGCCCACGCAGCGGGCGTGATTACGCCACGCGAGTTTGGCTCCGATCAGGATCTCCTCGGCGGTCTGGAGATAGGTGCCGGTCATTTCGAGCTGTTCCAGCGCGCTGCGCCTGCGCCGCGCGCTCAGGTGCGCCAGTTCCGGCAGCCGGAAGAACTCGTCGCACTCCCGCATTCGGCGTTCCAGATCGGGAAGGCAAGGCGTCGTGTTCGATTCGTGTTCGAGCGAGTAGGCGGGTGACACTGGATTCACGGTTTTCTCCGTCGGGCATGGATCCTGCGGTGGAACAGAAGAATCGAGCAGAGAATTCGCGCCGGTACCGCCGGCGTCGCGGGGGTCCGCGAAGGCGCACGGGGTCGATGCCACGAAATAGCCTCCGCGCACGCCTCGCCGGGATGACGGAAGGACGGTCGCGGCTGCGAACCGGGCGTCCGGTCCGCATCGCGCGGCGAAGCGCGGCGCGGTGACCTCGACGCCGACGGTGCGAATACCCGGTCATGCCCGTCCTAGTTCGATACCCGGAAAAGGCCCGGCGCTCAGCGTACGACCGGTGTGCTGATGGTGTGCCAAGATTTGCTGGATTTGCTGGATCAGCCGGAGACGCGAACCGGGACAAGCGGTGTCCAGTATCGTTGACCAGGTCTGCTTTTCGGGGGTGAGGGGTTCGCTCGTGCGCAGTGTCATCGGTATGGCCGTCACCGTCGTCGCCCTGCACGTCCTCGGCTGGGGGACGCTCCTGCTGTTCGTCGCGCCGAATCACTATGTGATCGAGGGTTCGGTGTTCGGCGTGGGCCTCGGAGTGACGGCGTACACGCTCGGTATGCGGCACGCGTTCGACGCCGACCATATCGCCGCGATCGACAACACCACGCGAAAACTGGTGGCGGAGAGCGGGAAGAAGAGGGCTCAGACGGTCGGCTTCTGGTTCGCGCTGGGCCACTCCACGGTGGTGTTCGTGCTCGTGGCGTTGCTCGCGTTCGGCGTACGAGCCCTGGCGGCCGGCTTGGAGGACGAGGATTCGGCTCTGCAACGCTGGACCGGCCTGTGGGGCACCAGCGTCTCCGGCGCGTTCCTGATCCTGATCGGCCTGCTGAATCTGGCGTCCTTGGTGGGGATCTGGCGGGTGTTCCGGCAGATGCGCCGCGGCGAGTACGACGAGGCGCAGTTGGAAAGGCAGCTGGACAGCCGGGGCCTGCTCAACCGGGTGCTGCGGCCGGTGATCGGCCTCGTCCGCAGGCCCGGGCACATGTATCCGGTTGGCGTGCTGTTCGGCCTCGGCTTCGACACGGTCACCGAGGTCGGGCTGCTGGTGATCGCGGGCGGTGCGGCGGCCACCGGGCTGCCCTGGTATTCCATCCTGGTGCTGCCCGTGCTGTTCTCGGCGGGCATGGCGCTGTTCGACTCGCTGGACGGCTCGTTCATGAGTTTCGCCTACGACTGGGCCTTCGCCAGGCCGGTGCGCAAGATCTACTACAACCTGGTGATCACGGGGCTGTCGGTCGCGGTGGCACTGCTGATCGGCGGGCAGGAGATCATCTCGATCTTCGCCGAGAGGCTCGAAGTGGAATCGGGCGTCCTCGCCTGGATCGGGAATCTGGATTTGGGCGATCTCGGCTTCATCATCGTCGGGCTGTTCGTGCTCACCTGGGCGGTCGCCCTCGCGGTGTGGCGTTTCGCCGGTGTGGAGCGGCGCTGGCAGGACGGTCTGGCCGCACGGTGAGCGCGGTTGTACTCCTCGACCGGACAACGGGCTTCGGCCCACCCTCGACGTCTCTGGCAGGATGGTTCGCATGCTGTGTCGCCGCGGGGTGCGGCGTTGGCTTTCCAGCGCCTTGATCAGTGCCGCACTCGTCTCCGGTGCGGTGTCCTTCGGTGCCCCGCAGGTCACGGCGGCGCCCGGCAAACCGCCGCCGGTGAATACCGGTTCCGCCGACGGCCCAGGCCCGGCCGAGCCCACCAGTAAGCAACCGTCCACACCTCGGATCGAGCGCATCGAACCGATCAATGATCGATGGCTGCGTGTGTACGTCGCCTCCCCCGCGATGAGCCGGGTGGTCGAGGTGCAGGTGCTGCTGCCGCGCGATCAGTCGCGCCCTCGGCCCACGGTGTACATGCTCGACGGCCGCAGCGCCAGCCCCGACAGCAACAACTGGACCGAACTCGGGCACGCCGACCGCTTCTACGCGGACAAGGACGTCAACGTCGTGCTCACCGTCGGCGGCCCGGCCAGCTTCTACACCGACTGGCAGCAGCCCGACCCGGTGCTCGGGACCAACAAGTGGGAGACGTTCCTGACCAAGGAGCTGCCCCCGCTGATCGACGCGAAGTTCGACGGCAACGGCACCAACGCGGTCATGGGCGTCTCCATGGGTGCGGAGGCGGCGATGATGCTGGCGTTCCGGCAGCCGACGCTCTACCGCGCGATCGCGGCGCACAGCGGCTGCTTCTCGATGGGTACCGACATCGGCCAGGCGCAGGCGCGCGCCGTGGTGGCCACCTACATGGGCGAGCCGGACAACATGTTCGGCAAACAGGACGACCCGGACTGGCTGGCGCACGACGTCACCCTGCACGCGGACGCCTTGCGCGGCAAGACGATCTACCTGTCGGTGGGCAGCGGCCTGCCCGGCGTGCACGACGTGCCCGGCACGCCGAACGTCGACCTGCCCAGCGCCATCACGTTCGGCGGGCCGCTGGAGGCCGCCACCAACGCCTGCACCCGGCGGCTCACCGATCGGCTGCGGTCGCTCGGCATCCCGATCACCGCCCACTTCCGGGCCACCGGCACGCACTCCTGGCCGTACTGGGAGGACGAGCTCGCGCTGTCCTGGCCGACGATCGCGCCCGCGATCGGAGTCCGCTAACCCAGGAACCGGGCGAGCACCTCCGGCTCACCGGCGAAGCTCAGGAAGAGATCGTTCTCGTGCGGGTCGCCGATGGTGACGCGCACCCCGTCGGTTCCGTACGGACGCACCAGCACCCCGGCCGCCGCGCTGGCCTCGCCGAATTCGGCGCTGCGCGCCCCCAGCGGCAGCCAGACGAAGTTCGCCTCGCTCGGCGGCACCGGGTACCCCAGCGCCACCAGCGCGTCGCGCACCCGTTCGCGTTCGGTGACCAGAAGGTCGGTGCGATCCAGCAATTCGTGGCGCGACTCCAGCGACGCTATCGCCGCCGCCTGCGCGAGCCGGTTCACGCTGAACGGGATATGCACCTTCAGCAGCGCCGTGATCACCGCCGGGGCGCCCACCGCGTAACCCACCCGCAGGCCGGCCAGGCCGTATGCCTTGGAGAAGGTGCGCAGCACAACCACATTGGGCCTGGTGCGGCCGATCTCGACGCCGTCGGGGTGGTCGGCCAGCCGCACGTACTCGTAGTACGCCTCGTCCAGCACCACCAGCACGTGCGACGGCACCGCGTCCAGGAACCGGACCAGCTCGGTCTTCCCGACGGCGGTCCCGGTCGGGTTGTTCGGGTTGCAGACGAAGACCAACTTGGTCCGCTCCGTGACGGCGGCGGCCAGCGCGTCCAAATCGTGCACCTGACCCGGCGTGAGCGGGACCTGCACGGCGGTGGCGTTGCCCACCTTGGTGACGATCGGGTAGGCCTCGAACGAGCGCCACGCGAACAGCACCTCGTCGGACGGGGACGAGCAGGTGATCTGTACCAGTTCCTGGCAGAGCGCCACGCTGCCGCAGCCGACCGCGACATTGTCGTAGCCGACTCCGAGGAATTCGGCCAGCGCCGTCCGCAGCTCGGTGACCTGATTGTCCGGATACCGGTTGGCCAACTCGGCCGCCTCGGCGATGGCCTTGGCGGCGGCGGGCAGCGGCCCGACGGTCGTCTCGTTGCTGGCCAATTTGACCGCGCCTGGATTGCTGCGGCCGGGGGTGTACGCCGGGATCGATTCGAGGTCCGGCCGGATCTGCGCTGTCACACTCCAACCCTAATCCGCGCCGTCTCCAACCCGGTCGGCGTACCGGAAATTCTCTGGGTTATAGGCCCCCACGTGCAATTTCTACCGCAGATCGGGAACTCGCCCTACGCTGGTTTCATGTCGGGCACCTACGACGATATGGCCCCGCTGCGGGGTAGCGACCAGGAAGACGAGCGGCCGACCGGCGGTGGGCAGGTGCCCATCACCGTGGTGGAGCCGGAAGGAAACGCCCGCGGCGGGATCGTGGTGCTGCATGAGTCGCGCGAGTTCACCGGCGCGTTACGCGACCTGATGAACGCGCTGGCCGGCGAGGGATGGACCGTGATCGCGCCCAAACTCTTCCATCGGGAGGACGAGGACCTCGGCGCGGGGGTCTTCGGTGACGAGCTGTTCGAGGACTTCGACGCCTGCTTCGACTGGCTCACCCGGCGCGGGGTGTTCCCCGACACCATCGGCGTGCTCGGCTTCGATTCCGCGGGCACCGCCGCCTTCCTGGTCGCGACCAATCGTCCGATCGGCGCCGCGGTGAGCGTCGCGGCGCACGGCATCACCGAGCCGCTCACCGACCAGGCCGACGCCCTCGTGCGCGCCGCTCCCCACTTGCAGGCGCCCTGGCTCGGTCTGTTCGGCGCGGACGACCCGGCTACCCCGCCCGCTCAGGTCGACGAGCTACGTGACGCGACCGCCCGCGCCGCGGTCGCCAGCCTGGTGGTCACCTACCCCGGCCTGCACCACCGTGCCGACACCTCCGAGGCCGACGACGGAGATACGGTCGATTCGCAGACCAGAATCTTCGATTGGTTCGACAGTAACCTGCGTTGACCAGCCGTTTTGTGATCTGGACGGTAGCTCCTGTAACCTTTCTGCTCGGCGGTTCGAAAGGACCGGTGCCCTCGAAGAGAAGGCTCCAGGAGGCGTGCCAGAGCGGCCGAATGGGACTCACTGCTAATGAGTTGTCCCTTCACGGGGACCGGAGGTTCAAATCCTCTCGCCTCCGCCACACCCGGGAAACCGGGTACAACTGAAGAACACATGCGCCCGTAGCTCAACGGATAGAGCATCTGACTACGGATCAGAAGGTTAGGGGTTCGAATCCCTTCGGGCGCACGCAGGTAGAAGGCCCCTCCGGTAGCAGCGGAGGGGCCTTCTCGCATCTCTGACGACACCATTCGACGACAATGTCACTCGAACAGTGCGTCCATCCGGAGGGCCGGCTCGGTCGGGTCCGAGCCAGACGGTCAGCCCGCGACACCGGCGGATTCGGTCTTGCGGGGCAGGGAGCGAATCAGTTTGCGATTGGCGAACTCGAACATGCCGAGTTCGGACAGTTCGCGACCGAAACCGGACTTCTTGATCCCGCCGAAGGGCAGATCGGACTCCAAGGACGTCGGATGGTTGATCCACACCATGCCGCTGGCGATCTGCTCGGCCACCGCTCGCGCGCGGTCCGGGTCACTGCTGTACACGGTGGCGCCGAGCCCGTACTTCGAGGTGTTCGCCAACTCGATCGCCTCGCGTTCGTCGCCGACGCGGTACACCACCGCGACCGGCCCGAACAGCTCCTCGGAATAGGCGCGCATATCTGGGGTGACATCGGTCAGCACCGTCGCGTCGACGAACACGTCCCGGCGTCCCGGCGCCGGTACGTCGGGGCGGCCGCCGCCGGTGACCACCGTGGCGCCCTTCTCGCGGGCATCCTGAACCTGTTCCAGCAGGTCCTTGGCGGCCTTCGGAGAGGAGAGCGGTCCGAGTGTGGTCTCCGGATCCGACGGGTCGCCCGGGCGCAACGCGCCGAACCGCTCGGCCAGACCGGCCACGAAGCGGTCGTACAGTTCGTCAGGTACGATGAAACGCTTTGCGGCGACACAACTTTGACCGGTATTCGCCAGCCGCCCTGCGGTCGCCGCATCGATCGTGGCGTCCAGATCGTCGGCGTCGAGCACGATGAAGGGGTCGCTGCCGCCGAGTTCGAGTACGCATTTCTTCACGTGCCGCCCGGCGATCTCGGCCACCGACGCACCGGCGGCGTCGCTGCCGGTGAGGGATACGCCCTGGACAGCGGGCTGGGCGATGACGTGCTCGACGTCCGAGATCCGCAGGAAGACGTTGGTGTAGACCCCTTCGGGCGCGCCGGCGTCGGTGAAGATCTTCTGCAGTTCGAGCGCGGTGAGCGCGCAGATCTTGGCGTGCTTGAGCAGAATCGTGTTGCCCAGCACCAGATTCGGCGCCGCGAACCGCACCACCTGATAGAGCGGGAAGTTCCACGGCTGGATGCCGAGCAGCACCCCCAGCGGTGGGTTGACGAGCTGGGCTTCGCCCTCCTCGACCGGCAGTGCGGTGGGCTCCAGAATGCGCGGTCCGTTCTCGCCGTAATACTGCAGAATGCTCGCCGCGAGGTCGACTTCGAATTCGCTCTCGGAAATGCGTTTGCCCATTTCGCGCGTGATCAGCCGGGCGAGGTCGTCCTTGCGTTCGCGCATCAGATCCGCCGCGGCGGACACCACCCGCGCACGCTGCTCGACCGGTTTCGCGCGCCAGGACCGATAGGCGTCGTCCGCGCGTTCGAGCAGGGCATCGAGTTGCTCGGTCGACAGATAGGACAGTTCGGCCAGGGTTTCGCCGGTATAGGCGTCGACCGTCTCGAACGGTTCGGCGTCGGGACCAGAGGCGCTCTTAGGCTGGACGTTGGTCGATGTCATCGGTCACCACTCCTCCTACGACGGAATCCGACTCGGTCGGTGTCGGTCGGGTGTCAAGGGGTGGCTACCCGCCCACGGCGCACGAAACATCTCATCGCACGCTGACCGTGCGGGAATGCCGGCCGGTCGCGCCGACCGGCATCGGTGGGCGGCGCTGAGCGGGCTGGGTGGTTCCGGTGGTGTCGGTGGCACGGACGCGGAGGGTGTGGGTGCCGGGTGCTGTCACAGGAACGCTGGTCTCCGGCCCCGGTGCCACTCGCGGGTCACTTCCAGGCGGGGAGGGGCGGGAGGTCGCCGGTGAGGCCCGTGCCGGGGCTGCGGCCGAGGAGCCAGGCGGCGAGGGAGGAGGCGGGGCCGGAGATGGTGTGGGCAGGGGAAGGGCCGATGGTGGCGGTGTAGTCGGTGTCGGTGGCCTGGATGGTGAAGGCGAGTGTGGTGTCGGCCGTGAGGCGGGCGAGGTCGGCGGTCGCTTGGGGGAGGATGCGGGCGACGAAAGGGGCGGGCCAGTTGGCGGGGGTGGAGGCCGCGGCGAGGTCTACGTGGTGAATTTCGACCTCTTGCAGACGCATCCACAGGACTTCGGTCGCGGGGATGGGGCGGCCCTGGCGGGTGCGGACCTGTGCTTGCCACGCGTCGTCGGTGAGGGAGCGGGCGAGCCCGAGGAAACGGGTGGCGGCGGCCTCGTTGTCGGCGAGGTGCTCGGCGAGCGGGCGGGGCGCGCCCGCCTCGATGTCGGCGTCGCGCAAGAAAGCGCTGGCGTACTGCGGGATCTCCACGCCGGTGTGCGCCCACAGCAGGAGGTTCACCAGGCTGTCGGCGTTGCGAGCGAGATGTGCGAGGACGTGGCCGCGGGTCCAGCCGGGGAGCAAGGAGGGCTCGCTGACGGCGCTCTCGTCGAGTCCGCGAATGGTGTCGAGCAGGCGAGTGGTCGCCTCGGCGACGGTGTCGAGCTGCACGGGGGTCTGCGAGGCGGTGGTCACGGTTTCGACCCTAGCGAGGCTCGGCCCGTCCGCCGCGAACGACGGGCCGGGTCCCAAACCTTGCCTACCCTCCGACGATCGCATCGGCCTCGATCTCGACCAGCAAGGCCGGGGTGATCAAACCTTTGATCTCGTACATCGCCGTCGCGGGACGGATCTCCCCGAACACCTCGGCGTGCGCCTTGGCGACTTCGGGCCAGCGGGTGATGTCGGTGACGAAGATGCGGGTGCGCACGACGTCGGCCAGATTCGCGCCCGCCTCTTCCAGGGCGGAGCCGATGCGCCGCAGGGTCTCTCTGGTCTGCTCGCCGATATCGTCGCCGCCCACGGCGGTGCCGCCGGGGGCCGAGGCCGTGGTCCCGCTGACCGCGATGACGTTGCCGAGCCGGACCGCCCGCGAATAGCCGACGATATCTTCGAATTCCGAACCCGAGGAGATGTTCACGCGATCACTCATGCGCGAAAGCATCGCACGGCCCTCTGGGCGGCGGCTGCCGGTCCTCCACGATGACCGCGACGGCCAGGGTGATCAACCACAGGGACATGGATCCGACCTGGATGCGCTGGGCGATGCCGAGGGCGTAGTTCCCCGGCAGGTTGTCGGCCACCAGCATCCACACCGTCGCCAGCGCACCGGTCACCAGCACGACGAGCCCGAATTCGCGCAGTACCCGCCAGCGTCGATAGCGGAACGCGGCGAGGCTGAAGGCGAAGGCGGCGACCGCGATGCCGGTGACCGCCAGCGTGCTCGTCAGCGCGTGCGGCTGATGCAGTTGCGGGAACAGTCGGCTCGGGCCGCCGCATCCGCTCTCGCCGGGCGTGCAGTCACGCAGCGGTAGGGCGACGTCGGCGATGGTCGCCGCGCCGAAGCAGAACAGCGCGATCCAGCCCACGTCGGTCGGTCGGCGCCGCGGGAACGACAGCAGGCCCGTGATGGCCGCGGGCATGAGCACGGCCCCGACGATCAGGTCCGCGGTCGCGAAAACTTCGCGGTACGGCTTTCCCTCGGCGTCCAGTTCGCTGAGGAAGGTGTCGACCGGGTCGAGGTCGATGGGCAGCAGGAACTGCAGCACCCAGGACGAATAGCACAGCCCCGCGAATGCGATCGCCGCGGCGACCAGCACCGATACCGGTCGTACGCGCCGAACGGCGTTCTCCGAGCCACCCGTCACGTCCCCATTGTGCTGATTTCTAGAGCGCGCCGGACAGCGGCAGGCCGCACACGTCACTACCATCCGGCACACAGGGTCTTGTCAGCTACGCCCGGCACGCTGGACGACAGCTGCAACTCGAGGAGGTTCCCATGCTCGGTTTCGCGACTGCCGCCGCCGGATTAGCGGTCATCACGGTGATGGTGATGTCCGGTTATCTGGCCGCACACGCTCCGCGTTCACTGGTGCGGGTCCGGCACCGCTGACAACGTCGCCTGGACGCGGTCGGCCGCGCTGACGGGATCCTCGTGCTCCCAGACGCGGACCACGCGCCACCCCGCCGCGGTGAGCGCCGCGTCGGTGGCCCGGTCGCGGGCCACGTTGCCCGCCAGTTTGGCCGCCCACCATTCGGCGTTGTTCTTCGGGTCGGTGGCGTGCTGCGGGCAGCGGTGCCAGAAGCAGCCGTCGACGTAGACCGCGACGCGGCGGCGCGGGAAGACCAGGTCGGCGCGCCTGCGCTGACCCCGGATGGGTGCGCGGTCGACGAAGTAGCGCAACCCGCGGCGATGGAGTTCCCGGCGCAGCGCGAGCTCGGGATCGGTTCCGGTGCGCCGTTGGCGCGCCATCCGCGCGCTGGTGGCCGCGTCGGTAGCCGGCCGGTTCATGCCGCCCAGCCGCCCATCCGGTCCAGATGACTTTCCACATCGGCCAGGAAGCCGGGCGGGAAACGCAGGCTGCCCATGGTGGTGCGGCGGAGGAAGCCGGCCGTCGCGCGCGCGGAGAGCAACCGCGCGTCGGTGAGGAAGCCGGCCAGATCCTCGTACGGTTCGTGCACCGGCCAGGTCGAGACCGGCACGCGATAGGCCACACCGGCATGCCCCCACGCGGCGACCGGCCACGGGGTGCCCGGCGCCAGCGGCTGACCACCGGAGACCGGCTCGAGCGGAGCGGCCAGCCGCGAGCCCACCCAGGACGCCATCCGCACGCTCACCGCGTTACCGACCAGCTTCCAGCGGTGGCCCTTCCTGATGCCCGGCAGTTCGGTCGCGGGCGCTGTCCAGCCGGCGTCGAAGCCCTGGAGACGTTCGGCGTCGACGATGCCGGGCGTGACGATCTCCCCGGACGGCAGCCGCACCGCGGGCGGGCTCGCGATGCCGAGCGCGGAGCCGCCCTTCAGCGTCGGCACCGCGTTCACCGCCCAGCCGAGTCCGCGCACCCCCTCGGTCCAGTAGAAGCCGCACGGGTCGATCCCGGGATCGCCGACCGTGCGGGGACCGGCGTCCTCGCCGAACAACACCCCGCGCGGGTCCTCGGTACGCGAGGCCAGCATCACCACCCGCTGCCTGCGTTGCGGCAGCCCGAAGGCGCGGGCGTCCACCACACGGTAGGCCCAGGTGTAGCCGAGTTCGTCGAGCGCGCCGGTGATGTGCCGCATGGCCGCGCCACGCCCCAGTTGCAGCATGAACGGCACGTTCTCGATCACCAGCCAGCGCGGGCCGCGCTTGCGACGCACCAGCCGGAACACTTCGTCGACCAGACCGGAGCGCGTGCCGGTGATGCCGGCGGTGCGGCCTGCCTGCGAGAGGTCCTGACACGGAAATCCCGCCGCGACCAGTTCCGTTCCCGCCGGGATGGCCCGCAGCCTGGTGATGTCGGAATGCAGCGGCACGTCCGGAAAACGGGCGGCGAGCACGCCTTGTGCCCCGGGCTCGATCTCGCACAGCAGTTCGGTATGCCAGCCGTGCCTGCCGAGGCCGAGTTCGAGCCCGCCGATCCCGGCGAACAGCCCGACCATCCGCGCGCCCGTCAACGACCTTCCCTTTCTCGCGTCCACACCGGACGCCGCCCGCGCGCCCCGTGCCCGGGGAGCAGGTTACTCGAGTCGTCCGGGGCGATCCCCCAACACGCGACCATCGCCACCGGCACCTGGTACGGTCCGCGTGTCACGCCGTGCGATCGGTGCGCTTTTCCAATAATGCACAAGGGTGGTCGCACACGGACGTGATGACCGGCCGTTCCGCCTGCGCTCCAGTGCCATCAGTGCGGGCCGCCCACGATCCTGGTGGCGCGCTCGCGCATTGCTTTTGCTCGACGAAGTTCCAGAGCGACGCTAGGGAAAGTGAGCGAAACATGCAGATGCCTTCCACGAAAAACGGACGATTTCCCTCCGTGGTGGTCACAAGCCTCGCGGCGACCACGTCTCTCGCGGGTGACGTGGATTCCACGTGGAAGGGCTTGCTCAACGGCGACAGCGGTATCGACGTCCTGGACGACGATTTCATCGACGATTTCGAGCTGCCGGTCCGCATCGGCGGGCATCTGAAAGTTCCGCCCACGGCGTATCTGGATGCGGCGGAGTCCCGCAGGCTCGCCTATGTCGAGCAGTTGGCCGTCGTGCTCGGGCGTGAGGTCTGGCGCAACGCGGGCAGCCCCGAGGTGGACAAGCACCGTCTGGCGGTGTCCATCGGCACCGGGCTCGGAGGCGCGGAAGCGATGATCCACGCTCGGGACAAGCTGCACAACGGCGGCTACCGCAAGGTGTCGCCGTACACCGTCCAGGCCGTGATGCCGAACGGCGCAGCGGCCTGCGTCGCCTTGGAACTCGGCGCCAAGGCCGGGGTGACGACGCCGGTGTCGGCCTGCTCCTCCGGGGCGGAGGCGATCGCCAACGCGTGGCGGACGATCGTCATGGGCGATGCCGACATGGTGGTCACCGGCGGGGTGGAGGGCTCCATCCAGGCGCTGGCGATCGCGGCGTTCTCCATGATGCGCGCGATGAGCACCCGCAACGACACGCCGAAGAGCGCCTCGCGCCCGTTCGACGCCGACCGCGACGGTTTCGTCTTCGGTGAGGCGGGCGCGCTGCTGGTGCTGGAGACCGAGGAGCACGCGAAAGCGCGCGGCGCGACCATCCATGCCCGGCTGATGGGGGCCGGCATCACTTCGGACGGCTTCCACCTGGTGGCGCCGGACCCGGAGGGCACCGGCGCGGCGCGCGCGATGACGCGGGCGATGCGCACGGCCGGTCTGGCCAAGGCCGACGTCACGCACGTCAACGCACACGCGACCGCCACCCCGATCGGGGACACGGCGGAGGCGCGCGCGATCGGCCAGGCGGTGGGCGCTCACGCGTCCGTCTACGCGCCCAAATCGGCCCTCGGTCATTCCATCGGCGCGGTCGGCGCGCTCGAATCCGTGCTGACCGTGCTCACCGTGCGCGACGAAATAGTGCCGCCCACGTTGAATCTGGACAATCAGGACCCGGAAATCGATCTCGACGTGGTGCACGGCAGCCCCCGGCCCGGCCGGATCGATTACGCCCTGAACAACTCGTTCGGATTCGGCGGCCACAACGTCGCGCTCGCTTTCGGCCGGTACTGACCGTCAGGTGGCCGGGACACCTGCTAGCCTTCCCGACGCTTCGTTATCGACCTGTGTTCGGTGTCATTGCACGGCCCGAGTGTCTGTGCGCTGGAAAAGGATAAGGCGATGATCGACGAAACCTTCGACGACTACCTGGACGATCAGGGCAATATCAGAATTCGGGGGGACAAGACCCTGATCGACTTCGTCGACAAGCACAGCAGGGAGAACGGCGACGACCTCGCCTACCGCTTCATCGACTACTCGCGGGAAAGGGACGGCGAATACCTGGAACTCACCTGGCGGCAATTCGGTGTGCGTCTGCGCGCGGTGGCGGCGCGGCTGCAACAGGTCACGCAGCCGGGCGACCGGGTGGCGATCCTCGCCCCGCAAGGGCTCGACTACGTGGTCGCGCTGTTCGCCGCCGTGTACGCGGGCAATATCGCCGTTCCGCTGTTCGATCCGGAGGAACAGGGTCACACCGACCGCTTGCACGCGGTGCTCGGTGACTGCACGCCCGCCGCGATCCTCACGGTCGGTTCCGCCGCGAGCGGCGTGCGGAAATTCTTCCGGCACCTGCCGCCGCCGCAGCGTCCGCGCATCATCGCGGTGGAGGCGATTCCGGACGGTGTCGGCGCCTCGTGGGTGCGTCCGGACATCAACATCGACAGCGTCGCCTACCTGCAGTACACCTCGGGCTCCACCCGGACGCCCGCGGGTGTGGAGATCACCCACCGCGCGGTCGGCACCAACCTGCTGCAGATGATCGACGCCATCGGCGTCACCGAGAATTCGCGGGGCGTCACCTGGCTCCCGCTGTTCCACGACATGGGTCTGCTGGCCGTGATCCTGCCGACCGTCGGCGGCGGGTTCATCACCATCATGTCGCCGAGCGCCTTCGTACGCCGCCCGTACCGCTGGATAAAGGAACTGGCCGCCGCCTCCGACGGCGCCGGGACTTTCGCGGCCGCGCCCAATTTCGCGTTCGAGCACGCCGCGGCGCGTGGCAAGCCGAAACCGGGCGAGGAATTGGATCTGTCCAATGTGATCGGATTGATCAACGGCAGCGAGCCGGTGTCGGTGTCGTCGATGAAGAAGTTCAACGAGGCGTTCGTGCCGTACGGGTTGCCGGAGACGGCGATCAAGCCCTGCTACGGAATGGCCGAGGCGACAGTGTTCGTTTCCGCTACCCGGGCGCAGGACAAGGCGAAGGTCGTCCACGTCGACCGGACCGAGTTGAACGCCGGGCGGATGGTCGAGGTCGCCGCGGATGCCGACAACGCCATCGCCCAGGTGTCCTGCGGATACGTCGCGCGGTCGCAGTGGGCGGTGATCGTCGATCCCGAACACGGCACCGAGCGAAGTGATGGCGAGGTCGGGGAAATCTGGCTGCACGGCGAGAACATGGGCATCGGATACTGGGGCCGCCCGGAGGAGACCGAGGCCACCTTTCGCGCCGAATTGGCCGAGCGGCTGCCCGAGGGCAGTCACGCGGAGGGCACGCCGCCGGACGCCAACTGGATGCGTACCGGCGATTTCGGGGCCTACCTCGACGGCGAGTTGTACATCACCGGCCGGGTCAAGGACTTGGTCATCATCGACGGGCGCAACCACTATCCGCAGGACCTGGAGTTCTCGGCCCAGGAATCCAGTACGGCGCTGCGTCCCGGATTCGTCGCGGCGTTCTCGGTGCCGGCCAACGAACTACCCGCACTGGTCTTCGAACGGGGCAGCCGCTCCGGCCTGACCCTCGACGCCGAGGACGCCTCGGAGCAGTTGGTCATCGTCGCCGAGCGCAATACCGGTGGCGGCAAGGTCGAGTCGGAGTCGGTGGCCGACACGGTGCGCGCCGCGATCGCGCAGCGGCACGGCGTCATGGTCCGGGATGTGCTGCTGGTGCCCGCGGGTTCGATTCCGCGCACGTCCAGCGGCAAGATCGCCCGCCGCGCCTGTCGGGCGGCCTACCTGGAAGGCACGCTGCGCGGCGGCCACCAGCAGCAGGCGTTCCCGGACGCGCCGCAGGAGTGGGAGTCCGAGACCGCGGTCGTCGGCTAGAGCCGGGTCTCGGTCTCGTACTCGAATTCCCGGACGTCGGCGCCCATGATCTGGGCGTCGAGGTCGCCCGAGGTGCCCGTGCCGCGGAAGCGTTCCACCGCGGCACGGGTCGCCCAGCGCTCGTAGACGTTCACCCGATCGGGTTCGATCAGGTCCGCGCCGAGGCTGAAGTCCAGGCAGCCTTCGGCGGCGCGGGCCAGCGCGACGACTTCCCGGCAGCTGTCGAGGTAGCGGTCGCGATCGGTGACCCGTAGATATCCGGCGACGATCAGCATGGGGGGATCTTAGATCCGCACCGCTTGACCTCGAGTTCGCTCGAGGTTGTCGACTTGGCGAATGAGCGTGGAACCCGTCGTCGCGACGAGCGCGGATGTCCGGCGGCGGCCGGAAAATCGGTTGGTCGAAGCATGTTCCGGTGCGACTCTGGAATGTCGGACCCCGCTGCGAACATCACCGTGGGTCCCGTTCTCCGCCGCCAGTCACATACCTCGAGGGGGAGTCTTGTCTGTCGCACTGGACGTTTCGCCGGCCGAACCGGAGGCCGACAGAGCAGAGCGGCCCGCCGCCACGGGCCGCCTGCATTCGCTGCGCCGATTCTGGCCGTACCTGCGTCCGCACATCGGGATGCTGCTCGCCGCCAGCGGCCTCGCGCTGCTGTCCGGCCTGACGGCCGTCGTCATTCCGCTGATGATCGCCCGGATCATCGATGGCCCGGTCGCCCACCGCGATCTCGGGGGCGCGCTGTGGCCGGTGGCCGCGGTGCTGGCGCTGGGCCTGCTGGAAGCCGGTGGCGTGTGGGGACGCCGCTGGCTGATCGCAGCGCCCGCGACCCGATTCGAGATCACGTTGCGGGCCAAGATCTTCCGGAAGCTGCAGGCGCTGTCGATCGGCAGGCACGACGCGTGGGAGTCGGGTCAGCTGCTCTCGCGGGCGATCGACGACCTGGCCACCATGCGCCGGTTCGTCTCGTTCGCGGGGCCGTTCCTGCTCATCCACGGTGTGATCATTCCGGTCGGTCTGCTCGTGCTGATCGCGCTGAGCCCGCAGATCGGCGCCATCTTCGCGGTGATCTCGATTCCGCTGGTCATCGGCTGCATCCGGTTCGAGCGCCGGTACGCGGTGGCCTCCCGACGTTCCCAGGACCAGTCCGGTGACCTGGCGACCACCGCCGAGGAGTCCGCGCAGGGCGTACGGGTGCTCAAGGCGTTCGGACGGGGCGCCTTCTTCGGACGCCGGTTCACCGCCCAGGCGCAGGAGCTGCGGCAGACCGAGTTGCTGAAGGCGCGCCTCGACGCGACATTGTGGTCGAGCATGGTGAGCCTGCCGCAGCTGGCCATCGCGTTCGCGCTCGGCTACGGCGGGTACGCGGTGGCGCACGGCACGATGACGCTCGGCACCTTGATCGCGGGCATCACGCTGGCGACTTTCCTGCAGTGGCCGATCATCTGGACCGGCTTCTTGCTCGCCGAGTTGAACGACGCGCGCACCGCGGCCGACCGGTACTGGGAGATCATCGACACCCCCGTCGACATCACCGACCCGGCCGATCCGGTGGCCCTGCCCGAGCGCATCCGCGGCGAACTGCGTTTGGACGCGGTGCGATTCGCCTTCCCCGACGCCGGAAAAGATGTGCTGCGGGAGGTGTCGCTGCGGGTTCGTCCCGGCGAGACCGTGGCGCTGGTCGGCGCGACGGGAAGCGGTAAGACAGCACTGCTGAACTTGATTCCGCGCTTGTACGACGTGTCCGGCGGCGCGATCACCATCGATGGCATCGATACCGCGACGATGCGCGTCGCCGACCTGCGGTCGCTGGTCTCGGTGGCGTTCGAGGACCCGGTGTTGTTCTCCGCGAGCGTGCGGGAGAACGTCGCGCTCGGCGACCCGGCCGCCACGGACGCCGATGTGCGCCGGGCTCTCGAGGTCGCGCAGGCCACCGAGTTCGTCGACGATCTGCCTTGGGGCTTGGACACCAGGATCGGCGAACAGGGCCTGAGCCTGTCCGGTGGCCAGCGGCAGCGACTCGCGCTGGCCCGCGCGGTGCTCACCGGCGCGGGCGGTGGCGAGGGCAGCCGGATCATGGTGCTCGACGACCCGCTGTCCGCGCTCGACGTGGAGACCGAGGAGCGGGTGCAGGCCCGTCTGCGCACCGTGCTGGCCGACGCGACGACGCTGCTGGTCGCGCATCGTCCGTCCACGGCGGCGCTGGCCGACCGGGTGGCGGTGCTCGCCGACGGCCGGATCGTCGCGGAGGGAACCCACGACCAATTGCTGCGTACCAGCAGAAGCTACCGCGAACTGATGGGAGGTGAGCAGCTGTGAGCATCACGACCACCGAAACGAAAGGCGAGGCGCCGGAGGCACTTCCGGAGCCAGGGGAACAGGCGGCCGACTGGCGGGGCATCGCGGGCGAGGACAAGGAGGTCACCGAGACCGGGAATCTGGTGCTGGCCGGACGCTCCCGGCGGCTACTGCTCGACCTGGTCAAGCCCTACCGCAAGCTCACCGCGCTCGCGCTGGTGCTCATCGTGCTGGACAACGTCGCCAAGGTGTCGGCGCCGCTGTTCGTCGCGCACGGTCTGGACACGGGCATCGCGCGCGGTGTCGAGGGGAACTGGGCGCCGCTGGCGTGGACCGTGGCGGGTTACCTCGGCTCGGTCCTGATCAGCGTGATCAGTACGTACTCCTTCCTGCGGGTGTCCGGCAAACTGAGCCAGAGCGTGCTGTTCGACCTGCGCGTCCGCGCGTTCGCGCACACACAGCGGCTCAGCGTCGCCTTCCACGAGAAGTACACCTCGGGCAAGGTGGTGGCGCGGCTCACCGGCGACATCGAGACGCTGCAGGAGCTGCTGGAGAGCGCGCTCAACCAGGCGCTGAGCGCGATCTTGTCGGTGGTCACCATCGCCGCGCTGCTGATCTACCTGGATCAGGCGCTCGCCGCGATCGTGCTGACCGGATTCGTACCGCTGGTGCTGGTCACCCGCTGGGCGCAGCGCAGGCAGCGTGCGGGCTACCGGCGTACGCGCGCCGCGATCGCCAAGGTGGTCGTGCAGTTCGTCGAGTCGATGGGCGGCATGCGGGCGGTGCAGGCGTTCCGCCGGGAGCAGCGCAACGAGTCGGTGCTGGCGATCGAGGACGCGGAATACCGCCGGGCGACCACCACGGCCATGCGCGGCATGGGTGACTACGCGGGTTTGACCAAACTGCTCGGCAACCTGACCACCGTCATCATCATCGTGGTCGGCGCCTGGCGGGTGATCGAGGGCGATCTCGCGGTCGGCGTGCTCGCTGCCTACTTGCTGTACCTCAACGAGTTCTACGGGCCGCTGGACGAACTGGCGCAAGTGTTCAACGCCTACCAATCCGCGGCGGCCGCGCTGGAGAAGATCTCCGGCGTGCTGGAGGAGGAGCCGTCGGTGCCCGAGCCGGCGCGGCCGGTGGCGCTGGCCAAGGCGTCCGGCGCGGTGCGGATGGAGAAGGTGTGGTTCGGCTACTCGAGCACGCCCGCCGCGGACGCCGACCGTGCGCCGACGCCGGCAGCTGATGCCCCGGCAGGGGCGTCCACCGAACCGGACAAACCCGATCGCCGGACGCGACCGGTGCTGCCGGAGTTCACCCTGGACATCCCGGCGGGGCAGGTGATCGCGCTGGTCGGTGCGACCGGCGCGGGCAAGTCGACGCTGGCCAAACTGCTGACGCGGTTCTACGACCCGTCCGGCGGCGCCGTCACCCTGGACGGCATCGACCTGCGCGACCTCTCCGACGTCGACCTGCGCCGCAATGTGGTGATGGTCACCCAGGAGTCGTACCTGTTCTCCGGGTCGGTGGCCGACAACATCCGTTTGGGCAGGCCCGAGGCCACCGACGCCGAGGTGTTCGCGGCGGCGCGCGCCGTCGGTCTGTACGACTTCGTGCGGGCGCTGCCCGAGGGCTTCGCCACCGACGTGCGCAAGCGCGGCGGGAGGCTCTCGGCGGGGCAGCGGCAGCTGGTCGCGTTCGCGCGGGTGTTCTTGGCCGATCCCGCCGTGATCGTGCTGGACGAGGCCACGTCGAGCCTCGACATACCGAGCGAACGGCTGGTGCAGCGGGCGCTGGAGACCGTGCTGCGCGGGCGTACGGCGGTGATCATCGCGCACCGGCTGTCGACGGTGGCCATCGCGCACCGGGTACTGGTGCTCGAGTCCGGCCGGATCGTCGAGGACGGCACACCGGATGCCCTGATCGCGGGGACCGGGAGGTTCGCAGGCCTGCACGCGGCATGGCGGGAGTCGCTGGTGTGATGAGCGGCGGTTGTTGTACGGGCCGGGGCCGGGTGTCGCTTACGGTAGATACGTGACGACCCCAGCCTCCGACCCCGAGAGCGCCGCCGCGAGCCCGCAGGAATCCCGGTGGCCGGCGATCCTCACCTGGCGCGCCCACGACGCGACGCGCATGGAGTCGGTGCGGGTGCAACTCAACGGCAACCGCATCCGCGCCGCCGGGCGCATGATCGGCGGCGCGAGCGCCGACCACCCCGCGTTCAGCGCGTCGTACGACCTGGTCACCGACGAGAACGGCGTGACGAAGCGGTTGTCGGTGCGCACCACGACGGCCGCCGGTGAGCGGCATGCCTCGATCGCCCGCGACGAGGAGGACTACTGGCTCGTCGACGCCGGCGGCAACCATGTGCGCTCCACCTTCGCCGGGGCGCTGGACGTGGACGTGGTGCTCAGCCCGTTCTTCAACACCTTGCCGATCCGCCGCTACGACCTGCAGCACGCGGTCGAGGACAGGCAGGTCCCGGTGGTGTACGTGCGTCTGCCCGATCTCCTCGTCCAAGAGGCCACGCTGATCTACAGCAGCGCCGCCGACGGCATCAGCGTGCTGTCGCCGGTGTCCAGCGCGACCGTCACGGTGGACGCCGACGGATTCGTGCTGGACTACCCGGGCCTGGCCGAACGCATCTGAGAGCAGCGGCCGGGCCGGCTCCGGCGGGTCGGGCGAGTGGACGGTTCTCGCACGGTCAGTCCAGCCGGGTGATGACCCCGCCGCGCTCGCCTGCCGCCCGCAGGTCTGCCAGCCAGTCGTGGTCGCCGGGCCGGATGCCGGTGATCTCCCAGCGCCGCGCGGACTCGTAGCGCCGGCGCGCGTCGTGCCCGGCTTCGACCAGATCCGCGAGGGATCGCTTGTCGCGCAGGTTGTCGCGCGCCGCGCCGAGCACGGTGAGTGCGTCGTCCAGAGCTTCCAGTAGCGCCGCTGAATTCGGTTCACAGATCGCGCGAACCAGATCGGGCGCGGTACCGGCGACGCGGGTGCCGTCTCGGAACGACCCGGCCGCGAGCCCCAGCGCGAGATCGCCTCCGGCGGCGCCCACCAGAGCCAGTGCCTCGGCGAGCACATGCGGCAGGTGGGAGACGCGGGCTACGGCGCGATCGTGTTCCGCGGCCACCACCGGTACCACCACCGAGCCACAGTCCAGCGCCAGCCGCACCACGCGGGCCCACGGGTCGGCTCGCGTGCCCTGGTCGACGCCGACCGCCCACACCGCGTCGCGGAACAAATCCGGATCCGTGGCCGCCCAGCCTGATTCGGACGTACCGGCCATCGGATGGCCGCCGACGTACCGCTGGGCGAGACCGTGCTCGCGCACGGCCGCCGCGACCGGCCCCTTCACGCTCACCACATCCGTGATGGCGCATTCCGGCGCGTAGCCCGCGATCGCCGAGAGCATGTGGTCCACCGCGGGCATCGGCACCGCGACGACGATCAGCGCATCGGTCGCGGCCGCGCGGCGCAAGGCGGCGGGCAGGTCTTCGGTGACGTCGAAACCGTCGGCGCGCGCGGCCCGCGCGCCCGCCGCCGACCGGTTGTAGCCCCAGCCGTCGTAGTCCGCGGCGACGGCTGCGCGTAATAGCGACCCACCGATCAAACCGGTCCCGAGGACGCATACCGGAGCTTTCTTCGCCGAAGTCACCGGAACAGATTCGCATACGACTTCAACATTTCCCCTCGAGCCGACTACCGTTGCGGCCATGGCAGCACAGCGCTCGGGCACGAACAGGGCGGCGTCGGACGATTACGACGACGTGGAAGGGTTCGCAGTGGCGGTTGTCCGCGAAGAAGGCAAATGGCGGTGCAGTCCGCTGAGCCGGGACGCCCTCACCGATTTGTCCGCCGCGGAGAGTGAGCTGAAAGCTTTGCGCAGCTCCGGAGCGGTGTTCGGGTTGCTCGACGTCGACGACGAGTTCTTCATCGTGCTCCGGCCCGCGCCGAGCGGAACCCGGATGCTCGTCTCGGACGCCACGGCGGCGATCGATTACGACATCGCCGCGGACGTCCTGGAGGCCCTCAACGTGGAAATCCCCGATATCGATCCGGACGAACTGGACGACGTGGAGCCATGGGAAGAGGGTGACCTGGGCGTGCTCGCCGATCTGGGCCTGCCCGAACCGGTGCTGAGCGTCATCCTCGCCGAGACCGACCTCTATCCGGACGAGCAGCTCGGCATGATCGCCCAGCGCCTCGGCTTCGCCGGAGAATTCGCCGCGGTACTGGACAAGCTGCCGCGCTGACGTGGGCGTTCTCCCGGACGACCCGATCCCGTCGGACGCCGACATGGTGCGCGCCGCCATCGGAGCCGCCGCGGCCGCCGGAACTGGTGACGTGCCGGTCGGCGCGGTGGTATTCGACTCCGCCGGAAAGGAACTCGCGCGGGCCGCGAACGCCCGCGAGGCGCTCGGCGATCCGACCGCGCACGCGGAGATCCTGGCGCTGCGCCGGGCCGCCGCGGTCCACGGCGACGGCTGGCGGCTGGAGGGCGCCACCCTCGCCGTCACGCTGGAGCCGTGCACCATGTGCGCGGGCGCGCTGGTGCTCGCGCGGGTCGGCCGCCTGGTCTTCGGCGCCTGGGAGCCGAAGACGGGCGCCGTCGGGTCGCTGTGGGATGTGGTGCGCGACCGTCGTCTCAATCACCGGCCTCAGGTGCGCGGCGGCGTGCTCGCAGACGAGTGCGCGGCGCTGCTCGACGACTTCTTCCGCACCCAGCGCTGAGCCGCAGGTCAGCAGGCGATTTAGTGATCCGGCGACGGTCCGGTATGGTTGTCGGCGGTGGCGTGTCCGAGCGGCCTAAGGAGCACGCCTCGAAAGCGTGTGAGGGGTAACCCCCCTCCGAGGGTTCAAATCCCTCCGCCACCGCTTCAGCCCCTCATCTGTTCGCGCAGGTGAGGGGCTTTTTCGATCGGTCGAAGGACGAGTGCGTCAGCTGCCGAAGGAGGGCGATACGGTGACCGAGCCCGACCATCGCTATTGGATGAACCGGGCCATCGAGTTGGCGCGTCTGTGCCCGGTGGCCGAGGGCGCGTTCTCGGTGGGTGCGGTGATCGTCGCCGACGGTGTGGCGATCGCGACCGGTTACTCCCGTGAATCGGACCCGAAGGACCATGCCGAGGAAGCCGCGCTGGGCAAGCTGGACGCGGCGGATCCGCGGCTGGGGCGGGCCACGCTGTACAGCACGCTGGAACCCTGCTCGGAACGTGGGACGAAGGGCCGGTTGCCGTGCACGGATCGGGTCCTGCGGGCCGGTATCCCGGTGGTGGTCATCGCGTGGCGCGAGCCGTCGACGTTCGTGGTGAACTGTGTGGGCGTGGAGAGGTTGCGGCAGGCCGGGGTCACGGTGGTGGAGCTTCCGGAACTGGCCGAGGCGGCGATGTCGATGAATCGCCACCTCGACCTGTCCTGAGCGGGCTCAGTCGTAATCCCAGTACTGCAACCAGCGCACCGACGCGAACACATGTTCTTCCGAGCGCTTTGCCTACGCCCTAGAAGTAGTTTTTGAGCATTTCCGTGGACCACGCAGCTTGCCGGACTTCTCCGCGAGGGCCGAACTCCGCGAACCAGGGTTTGATGTCCAGCACGGGGGTGCCGTCGACAGCGTCGAGTTCGGCGACATGGAGATCCAGGCCGTCCACTCGGAGCAGTCGACAGCGCGAGACGCCGAGCCAGTTGATGCGCCGCATGTTCCTGTGTCCAAAGATGCCGACCTCCGGCCATTCCGGATTGTCGCGTGCGCTGCGCGCACCGAAGTGCAGGTCCGTCGGGTCGGTGAGGTGGAACCGGAACACGATCTCCAGGTGGCTGAACTCCTCCAACCCCTGCACCGACTCGTCGGTGAACCGGGGATCGTCGACGCGAATGATCGCCTCGGTGCCGCCCCAGTGATCATCGGTTGGTTCACGTCGGCCACCTACGACGTGGGCGACCGGCACTACCTCGAACACTTCGTCAGCCATATGTCCTCTGTCCTACTTCTGGTGTGCTGCTAGATACTCGGCTGCTTGGTCGGCGGTCTCGCGGACACCGGGAATGGGCTGGCCGCGGTACGGTGCCAGCGTCGAGCGTATGTCGCGGGCCACGTTCCGGGTGCGCCCGGACTGCACCCCGCCCATCGCGTCGAGTGCTGAACGCCATGTCGCGCAGGCCTGCTCGATTTCGCCGGTGCGGGCCTGCACCGTGCCGAGATAGCCAAGAGTCACCGCGTGGGTTCGTGTGAACGCGGTGGCCTTGCGTTTACGGACGCTGAGCTGGAATTGGTCAGCGGCTCCTGCGAGGTTGCCCGCGTCCCGTAGCGCGCACGCGGTTTCGTGGGCAAGGCTGGCTTCGGAGAAGAAGAACACCCGAGTGGGTTCGCGATCCGAGTCGGAGACTGCCGCGAGATCTTGTTCGGCCTGGAGGAGCGCTTTCGCTGACTCGGCTGGTCGACCTGCCGCGCTCAATGCTTTCGCGTATACGACCTTCAGCAGTGCGCGCTCGCGGGGGCAGGCCGACCGGTAGCGAGCGCCGCTGATGGATGCTTCGGCCAGCTGTAGGGCCTGTTCGGGGTGTCCCAGGTCGACAGCCTGGTGGGCCATGGCGCGCATAACGTGCCCGGTCAGCGGCGCGTCTTCCGCCTCGGCGGCGAGCTGGGTCGATGTGGCGAAGTAGCGTTGTGCGGCTGCGTGCTCGTCGTTGTCGAACGCCATCCAACCGACGAGGTACGCCATTTCCGCCGCTGCGGAGAACATTTGGCGACGCGCGGTCTCGCTGGCGAAGGACCCCTTCAAATAGCCGGTTACCTCGTTGGTCAGATATTGGACGACGGCTGTGCGTCCATGCCCGCCGCCGAGTCGCTGATCTATCTGGGAGAACACGAGCATCACGTCTCGTACTGCGGCTACGTCGGCTTCCCCCACGTAGCGCACTCGGGATTCTTTACGCGGAAGGATGGCCGCGTGGTCGAGCGAGCCGGGCAGCAGGACGGATGCGCTGAGTGCGGTGGAGTATCCGACACGTAGGAAAGAGCGCCGTTCCACATCAGCCTTTCCGAGGGTGAGCAAGGCCGCTACGGGGTCTTGGATGCGACCGAAATGCTTCTCGTAGCACGCTATGACATCGGGCGTCGGTGTGCGTTCTCCGGTCTCGTAGTAGGCAAGCACCGACTTGCTGTAGTGGATCTGAGCAGACAGGGCGGCCAGGGATACTCCAGCGGCTTCGCGGGCCGCTCGCAGCTGCGCACCGACGATAGCGGCGTGACCGTCCATACCGCCGAATCTAGCTGGTCACGGCCCCGCATACGGCTAGTTGTGGATGTGCTGTGGACGCCGATCCTTGTTCCTCGGTGCATGTTCCGTGGTCATCTGAGTATGCGTCCGACAGGGAGTGCGCAACCGCGAGCCCTCTACCGCAGTCCGTTTCCGTCCCGGGTACCGATCAGGGGTTGCCGGGGCCGGGCGCACCTATTCCGACGAGTGTGAGCAGGGGAGCGTCATGCGCCGAGAAGCGTTCGGGGACACACCGATGTCTCGATGCCACTATTACCGCAACGTGTGCGATATACCCGCGAGAGTCGACCCTCCCCACGTGGGCCGGATCGTGGCCCGTTGCGGCTCGGTGTGGGCGATCACCACGCCCGCCGTATTGGGGCACGACGTGAAGGTGTGGATGCAGAACCAGGGTTACAAGTTGGGGCCGATCCTGTCGCATCCACGGTCGAAGCGGTGGACGTTCATCATTCGACCGGACCTGCCGGACGAGGTGCCGTTGTTCGCTGAGATGTTCCGGTTCAACGTGTCCATCCTCCGCGACGGAGGAACGATTGGGTTGCCGAGTCCAGCCGATCGTGGGACCGCGTTTCGCGCGTGGATTGTGCGCCCCGACAGCCATGTACGCCCTTCCGGGTGGCTAATAGTGCGGGCAATACGCGATATCGCGGCTGTGAAGCGGGCGCATCGTCGGCGGGTGCTGGCATATGTCGGACAATGACGAGCCTAAACGGCCTGTCCTGCATCTATTCCAGGGCGGCAAGTCGCGCAGATTCGACGTAAAGGCAGCGTTAGAAAGGCTGAATGCGCGACTGACCTCGCACAGCAACCCGGCACTGCCGTTGATGAGCCGCAACGCTGCGGATAAGGCTCTGAACATGCACGAGGGTTGTGACCCGTTGCAGTGTTCGACTCGGGTCGCGGCGGAGATCGTGATTCGCGAGGACTATCGGTGGTTCCGGGAGCGGGGCTTGCGATGACTTCTCCGCTGCCGAGCGAACCGGACGTGCACCTGTCGGTGTTCCTGCACGGCGCACGGTTCGACTTCGCGGCCTGCCGCACCGCCGCTGTGCTGTTCGTGCAAGAGCATCGGCAACGGCACTACGTCGACGCGGTGAATGTGCTGGCTGATAGTGCTGAGAGTTGGCCCAGATTGCCGTGTGAACGGCTGTATGTCGAGCGATGATGTTCCCTTGCCCGGTGACGGTTCACGCGCGACACTGACCTGTTCGGACCATGACGAGAAGGAGCCAGGCATGGGGAATGACGAGCAGTTGACCATGGATCTGGGGGTGCCTGTCGAGCAGACAGCGTGGGGGAAGTGGGTCGATCCCGACCGGCGCAAGGCGCAAGCGCGGAAGTTCATGAGCCATGCCGGCATAAGCGGTCTCCCTTCGGAGCCGTGGCCGGAAGGCTCGCCGGAGGTCAAACGGCTTGACCCCATTGTGGCCGAACTGTTCCCGACCAGGGCTGCCGCTGCGGCGTCACCCGATGACGCCGACATGGTTGACGCGTTCGTTTGTTTCATCGGCGAGTGCTTCGAAAGATTCGCGGGGGCTAGATTTATCGATGAGGAATGGTTCGGTCGCGAATATTCGTTTTACGACGACGTGAATCCCGCATTGGAGATGGATACGGGCGACGAGGAAGACGTCGAGACCGTATGGGGTTTAATCGGGCGCATGACCGAATACAGCCTCGGGGAGCATGGAGGGATGTTTTCCAAAATGGCTGCCGATATTCGAGAGTACGCATCGCTCCATGAGGGCTATCGCAGACGCTGAACTGTCTTTGAATGCTTCGTAACGGCTACGGTCAAGAATTTCTCGGTATCGCTCCACGCTTCTGGGGGGGATCGGTTGGACGAATACGAAAGAGACCGAGAGCGCTACAAGCCCCACGAGCGCGGAAGAGTATTCGAGAACGGTATCGAAGTATATTTCAAGGACCGTGAGCACGGATACCTCCCCAGCTCCCGCGTATACAAGACTCCGGAAGGTCGGATTCAGTTCGACCATGTCAGGGAGGAACAAGGCAAAACCTTCTCCATCGAGGACAAATCCGGCAGAATCGAAGGACCCAAGGATGAGAAGCAGCTCAAGGTAATACGGGTCCTTCTAGAGACTGGTGTTGTGCAGGAACACACGCTGCGGTCAGTGGAAGGCGAGACGGTCTCGAAAGACTGTCAGATACTTATCAACGGTTTGAAGCAGGACTTCCGCGACAGATTCACCCATCTGGAAATCTCGCGAGCCGAAGCCCGAACAATTTGGGCATTGGGCGTGGATTTGGAGCGAAGTAAACAGCTCGAACTGCCGGAGCGAGGTAAGCAGCTCGAGCTACCAGGTGTAGCAGAGAAAGCGCGAGAGGAGAAAGCGCAGGAGCTACGAAAGCGGCGGGACAAAATTGCGGAGCTGGCGCGGGCGCGTCAGCGAGCCGAGGAGTTCCGGAAAATGCTGAGATTCCGCGACGGTGCTACGCGTGGCCGTACGGAAGCCCCCGAGCGAGTCGAGCGCGAGCGACAAGCGCACGAACAGGCCGAGCTAGCCAGGCGGGCAGGCGAAACACCGAGTGCACGGGTTGAACGGGCGGCTGCCGAACGGGTTGCGCAGGAATTCCCAGTGCGCAACCAGTACCAGGAACGCGAAGCTGTCGACACCGGGCAACAGTCGGCGCGAGAAGGAGCGGAGGCTGCCGGCGTGGAGCGCGCGGCAGCCGAGAACGATCGAGCGGCCGCGTTCAAGGCACGCCAAGCGGCGGAGAAGGAACGCGCGGAAGAGTTGGCGCGGTTGCAGGGGCGAGGGATCCCGCCGGAGGTAATACAGCTTCTAGGACTCGGCCAAGCGCAACCGCCGTCGGCGGCGGTGAAGGAACCTCCGAGCACGTCACCGCAGGCGCAGCGTGGTTACTGGCACAGCCGAGAACGCAGCCGGGGAATCGAGCGCGGCCGGTGAATCGTCTGCGCCAGATCCGCAGCCGTGATGTCAGAGTGTGTGCGGACGCTGCTGGCAGTGTCGAGTGCGTCTGCAGCCGAAGGAGGGCGGTGTGGTGACCGAGCCGGACCATCGCTACTGGATGAACCGGGCGATCGAGTTGGCGCGTCTGTGCCCGGTGGCCGAGGGCGCGTTCTCGGTGGGTGCGGTGATCGTCGCCGACGGTGTGGCGATCGCGACCGGTTACTCCCGTGAATCGGACCCGAAGGAACATGCCGAGGAAGCCGCGCTGGGCAAGCTGGACGCGGCGGATCCGCGGCTGGGGCGGGCCACGCTGTACAGCACGCTGGAACCTTGCTCGGAACGTGGGGCGAAGGACCGGTTGCCGTGCACGGATCGGGTCCTGCGGGCCGGTATCCCGGTGGTGGTCATCGCGTGGCGCGAGCCGTCGACGTTCGTGGTGAACTGTGTGG